>NZ_JAYEEY010000009.1:0-173587 GCF_035156415.1 Algoriphagus persicinus | reverse complement strand
TTCTTGCAATCCAACTCGCTGTGGAAGCGTTGACTGAACTCTATAATCTCCTGACCTCGAAAAATATCCATTTCTTGCATTTTTAACAGTATAAATATATGCAATTATAGGGACACCTCTAAAAACATTTACTAAGATTTCAAATGCAGTAATCTTAATACTAAAAATTTTGGTAAAAATTCCTTAACCCAGCAATTTTGATTTTATACTTAAAATCAACTCTGTTTGACTGATCGGAATTGAATTAAATTGTTGTTATGAGAACAAATTAGGAATCTAATTTAAAGCAGATGTTGAATAACGATAAATACCGGTTGAATTTGGGTTATTTTAAAAATCAGCAAACTAAAAATGAAAAAGCCGACAACAAGTATCGGCTTTCTAACTATTTCCCTTCTACCTGCTTTTTCCACTCCGGATATTTTTTCAAAACCTTTGCAGGTTCGTCGGTGTACCAGCTATAGCCGTTTCGACGTTCGTGGCCGATTTCTGCCAGTGAATTCTTTTTAATGCCATCCCGATCAGAGAAGAATGGTTTTTCGGTTTCCAAATCATAAAAGCGAGCCCATAGGGGAGGAGCGTTCCTGTCAGAAATCACTAATCTATTCTTTTTGCCATCTTCGTCAATTTTGGTTTCTAGTTTTATGCCTTCAATTTTGTGCTTTTCAAACCAGTTGACAGCACCATCTATGGAAGCGATGACTTCCTTAGAAGGATTTTCCAACTCCATCAGTAACTGAACAATGCGTACCGACTCCGAGCCGCTAAAAGAAGCTAGTTCATAGGTGCGGGCATTTGCCGGAGTGAGTGTTTTTTCATCATGCTGAGCGCACCAAACGGTAGGGGTTCCATCCACGACTATTTGAGTTTTCAGAATGCAATCAATTCCTGCGTCAAATGATTTTTGAGCTTGTGCTATAACCTTTGGATCCAGTTTCAATGCTGAATAAGCATTGTCCTCTGAGTAAATCTCCCTGAGAAACCTCAAGGTATTCACCATCGCATCATCATTGTAGGTAATGTGTCCAGAATAAGCGACAGATCCTGTGCGAACTGGGTAGAACTGGGGCCATCCACCATTGTCATATTGGGAGATGAAGATGTAATTCAAGCCTTTCTCAAATGCCTCTTTATAGCGAGAATCCTGACTGTGCCCATATACTTTCGCTAGAAATCTCATTTCGGTAATAGTGGCTCCATTGTCAAATGTGGCTCCGGTTTTAGATTTATCGGCTTTGATTTCCGCCCTTTCTGAATCGGATAAGTCCTGATGATATGCTTTGTTTTTCTCCCATCCACCAATATCCTTTTGAGTAAGCATGACATTCTCTGCAACAGCTTTCGCTTCCTCCGATCCATACCAAGCTTCAGGCATTTTGGTAGCTACATCCTTCCAACTCATGCTGAGATAGCTAGTTTCTTGCGCATGTGTCGTTGAAAATGTGAGTGCGAAAAGTAGTGTGAAAAGGAGATTGGTTTTCATGGTTTTTTGGCTGGGAGAGATAGTTTATTTTCCTTCAATAATGATTCTGCGATAGCTGGTAAGATTGGGAGTCCCATAGTCTGTCACTTCGCAGATCACATGAATTGTCTTTCCAGATATATCCTTTGGGAGATCAAATTTAATCCTTTTTGAATCGCTGTTAGGAATAGAAAAATTGCCTTTATACGTGCCTGCTTCAGGAATAATCCACCAGTTGAAGCTTAGCTCATCATCTTCAGAGTCATATGATTTGGAAGCATCGAGCATAACAGTTTGTCGTTTCCTTGCTTTTACTCTTAGAAGCTCTATTCCTTCATTCTTATTGATGACTACTATTGGATTCCGATTTCCTTTTCCTTCGTTTGCCCAGTCCATCCTGGCGGCGAAATTATTGAAAGTGGCGGGGTAGAAGTGCTCCTCATACGCGCTGGCCTTTTCACTGACTGGAGACTGGTGATTGGTGAATGCATAGGTTTCCTTGTCGAGACTGAGAGCCCATTCGAAATAGCCACCCCAACCGACTTGAGCTGGAACCAATGGGTCATTCAACCCATTTGGCATTAAGTGTAAAAAAGCTGGCGTATCGCCCTCAACTCCATATTTAAATTTGGGGTAGACTTTACCGAGATTCCCATGTGTNTGGAACCAATGGGTCATTCAACCCATTTGGCATTAAGTGTAAAAAAGCTGGCGTATCGCCCTCAACTCCATATTTAAATTTGGGGTAGACTTTACCGAGATTCCCATGTGTTTGGATTTGATTAGCATATTCTTCCCAATTGTTTTTCCCTGCTCCATTTTGAAATTTCCAGGCTACTTCGTCCCAAATGAAAAGTAAATCGTCTTTGAATTCTTTCCGCATCCATTGATGTGAGCTAATAGAATAGTCATCTTTTTGACCTCTGTCTTGATCAGTGATCGTGTAAGTGGGGATTTTGTGAAGAAATTCCTTCAATTCAGCTTCACTTCTTTCCTGCTTCACTTGCCAGATCGCCTGTGCCAGTGTGTTGCCCCCTCCCCAAACCGTAATCCACAGTGGCCGCTGATCAGCCTCATCTGCAAGTTTGATAATCAAATCACTTCCAGGTGAATTGTTTCCTTCCCCGATGAATTTATATCCTCTGTTTTTACTTCCAAACACCGTAATGCTTCGCAGGTAATCCGGACTTGGCCAGTAGCCTATGTTTTGCTGTGATTCATCTGAAATAAAACTCTTTTGGTCAGAGCGTTTGAGGAGATTTGGAAGATCTTTTTCATACGCATCTATCGCGTCATGGATCAGGCCTATGAACTCATCCCGCGTTCTATCCAGGCTCCAGCCAGTGGTGAATACGAGGCCTTCTATTTCGTACAAATCTGCGTGTACAAGCAATCTAACTAGTGATTCGCTATCATCGGGTTCCCACGTAGAAATGTCCGTCAAGACCAGCAGCCGAGGTTTTGGTGGGGAGGGGTTTCTATTTTGCTGCGCAAAAAGTGCTGTTGAAAAAAGTGTTGGAATGATTAGAAGAAAAAGTAGCCTAGCGTTCATAGATTGAGAGGGATGATCAATTGAGTTTTATAAAGTAACGGCAGTAAATCAAATCTATTATTAGCTGAAAAACTACTTACTTAACATATCAGGACAAACTTAATTATATTCCAAACACTTAAGTTTTTAACGAAAAGTGAAAGTAGTATGCCCTCTCTAATATGCGTTTAATTCTTAAAACACTCAAAATCAAAAAATATTCTTCGTGTAAACCTCTGTGCTTAATCGACTTTAAGAAACTGCTGCCAGAAGCAGGACATGCAGTTAATGCCACCGATATTCAGTGTTCATCAAAGGATCAATTCCTTTAAACTGATCAAAGTCCTTGTTCTTGTAACTGTTCCACCAGTCCTGGTATGATTTGGCAATTAATTCTTGAACCTCATTTCCCTGTTCTATTCCCCCGGCGGCATCTTTTTTCTCGACTACAGGATTTTGGGATGGAAATGTGCCAATCAAGTATTCACTGTCTATTGCTCTTGCACGGATAGATTCTATAGTCCACAATACATACATTCCTAAGCTACACTCAGGAAACCATGCGGAAGAAATCCAGTTAGTAGGAAAATTGCTTATGAGTTGCGTTTCATTTCTATAGGCTAGAAGTGCAGGGATATCTTTATAAGAGAAATCCGGTAGTTCGAAAGGCTCGTATTTACCTTTTTTTAATAATTCCACGTATCTGTCCACATCCATATTTGAAGGAGCAAATTCATCGGTATCGCAACCCAAAAAGCTCAATAGACAGATGCAAACCAGCACAGTTCTTAGCTTTTTCATAGTAGTAGTAGTAGTAGTAGTAGTCTTCATTAGTTCTAGTAAATCAGCGACGTTTCCCACGCGATCATTCATTGCATGTATTTCGCAACAAGTAGCTATTCAGTTGGTTATATTAACCGAAATTAATTATCTCGTTCAAATTACCAAAAAAAACTGACAATAAAGTGCCGGCTTTCGAATAGGATTGATGATCTTTTGGAAATTATCAGTTTTTTAATTTTCCGGCCTTTCTATGATGAGTTTATCATCCAACTACAATTAAAAGGTTTTACAAAATTATCCTCTTTTAGGATAAGCAGGGCAAAGGATGTTTACACTTTATGTGTATCCGCATGAATGCACGTACTAAAATTATGTCTAGTTCAAGCCTGAAAAAATCCCCCTTGCCCACTTTTAGAAAAGGGGAAATTGCCAAATTTGAACTTCTAGCATTACTTCAAAGTACATACGTGCAGTTAAGCGAATACACATATTACAATTTATTCTTTGCGAACCTTTGTGGTCTCTGTGGTTAAAATCCCTATGCTTTACTTACTTCCAGAAGTCAGCATTCTCAATGCCTACATCTTTGGCAATGAAGACTGGATCTTTGCCTTGCTTCTTCTGCTTCTTGTAATCAGCCAAAGCTTTGAAAGCTGGCTTGCGGAGAAGGATGATTGCTATGATGTTGAGCCAAGCCATTAGTCCCACGCCGATATCACCCATGGTCCAGGCCATCTGGGCAGTTTTGATAGATCCATAGAATGTGGCTCCCAAAATACCGATTCTGAGTACCCAAATGCCCCATTTGTTAGTAGAATTTCTGAGCAAATAACTAAGATTAGTCTCTGCGATATAGTAATAAGCCATGATAGTGGTGAAAGCGAAAAACAGCAAGGAAACGGCTACGAAACCTGCTCCAAGCGAAGGGAATTGGGAGGCAATGGCAAACTGTGTGTATTCTGGCCCAAAGGCAACTCCAGGTAGATTTTCTACTATAAATCCCCCATCAGGATTGAGCACATTGAATTGACCGGTAAATAAAATCATAAGCGCTGTAGCGGTACACACAAAAAGCGTATCCACATACACTGAAAATGACTGAACCAAACCTTGCTTCACAGGGTGACTAACTTCAGCAGCAGAAGCAGCGTGAGGGGCAGTTCCCTGGCCTGCTTCGTTAGAATAAATACCTCTTTTTACTCCCCAAGCGATAGCCATACCAAATACGCCACTGAAAGCTGCCTCCATATTAAATGCAGATTTGAATATTAATACAAAAACCGCCGGTACCTGAGTGATGTTTATAGAAATAATAACCACAGCCATCAGGACATAGGCTGCAGCCATAAAAGGAATCACGACCTCTGCTACTTTACTGATTCTTTTCACTCCGCCAAGGATGATCAAACCCATAAATACAGTTACAAAAACACCAGTATATTCCACTGGTATGCCGAATGCATTGTCCATACTCAAGGCAATACTATTGCTTTGAACACCCGGCATAAATAAGGCCGTCGCCAGGATGGTAGAAAAAGCAAAGAGCATAGCATACCATTTTTTGCCGATTCCTTTTTCTATGTAATAGGCTGGTCCACCCCTATACTCGCCATTGTTTACTTCTTTGTAAATCTGACCCAAGGTAGATTCTACAAATGCCGATGATGCGCCAAGGAAAGCAATCACCCACATCCAAAAGATGGCTCCAGGACCTCCCATGGCAATGGCGGTGGCTACTCCGGCGATATTTCCTGTTCCTACCCTTCCCGATATGGCAATCGCGAATGCCTGAAAGGATGACACGCCCTGTTCAGAGGATTCTCCCTTGAACAAGAGTCGAACCATCTCTCGGAGGTAAGTGACCTGAAGAAATTTGGTGGCAAAGGAGAAATATATTCCGGCAGCCAAGCAAAGAAAGATCAGTGCATTACTCCAAACAACTGCGTTAATAGCTTCTACAATTTCTTTCATCTGTTTATAATTTGTTTTTTTAAGGTCATAACCTGTCCCGTGACGAAGGAAACGGGATGGAATCTCGCATATTTGATAATCACCATTCTGTGTGACGCTTGAGTCATGCTCGATGTCATGTGTTTTTAAAACTTAGAATTTCTGAAACAAGTGTAATCTGTGTCTATTATTTGCCCGAAGAAAGTAAAAAATCAGCGATTATAGCAGAAGAATAATTTTAAATGGCCGTAATTCCTGATTGATCGCCTTTGAAAATTAGGTGATTGTAGAAAAAGCTTACTTTTTAAAGGGATTTTAAAAGGTGTGATTTATCTGATTTCCCTACTGTATCCAAATCTATTGGATCAGAAAGTAAGCACGATTTGATAACTGTTTTTTAAAGTAATCCATGTGAAAGGAGGCCAAATTTCTATTTATCAAATTCAATCAACTCAAATCTATTGCCCCAAGGATCCCTGAAGAAGCAACGCTCACGACCTTCAATCAAGGATGAATAACTGATTTCGATGTTTTCCTTTTGCAGGAAAGCTTTGGTTTTTTCCAAGTCTTCTACCACCAAGGCAGGATGCCTAGCGGAATTACTTTGATGCCCTTCTTCTTCGCGAATATGCAGTTCTACATCGCCCATTTCTATCCAAATAGCGCCATTGGGATGAGTGCCTGGTATTTCTTTTAGCAACAGCTTTTCGGTATAAAATCGCCTAGCCTCTTCCCTGGTATTAGTTGGGAGGGTGATCAGTATATGGTCCAAACGCGTAATTTCAAGCATACTAACTTTGTTTTAAATGAATTTTGGGAGATAAATACTCAGATGAAATTGCATAAAAAAGGAAACAAAAAGTAATTTCTTGATTTTCATACTGACAAAATATCTGGTATTTTAAGCTGCTACCTAGCGAGTTATTGATGATCTTCTCATAGAAAAAGCAATTGTCTACTTTCAGAGTTTTTAGCTTGCCACTTCTGATTGTATTGTTTCCTATTTTAGTGCATTATAAACCCCAAGATACCTACCCATAAATGGATTTACCGATCATAGATTTAGTCGTATTTTTAGTTTACATGACCGCAATTGTGCTATTTGGCATTTCTTTTTCCTTCAGGAAAAGAACTGCACTGGAATACACTACAGGTGGAGGCCGACTTCCGAGTTGGGCGATTGGAATGTCAATTTTTGCCACTTTTGTAAGTAGCATCAGTTTCCTTGCACTTCCCGGTAATGCTTATTTATCTAATTGGAATGGCTTTGTATTTAGCCTCTCCATTCCTTTTGCCGCTTGGATTGCGGTCAAGTACTTTGTACCGTTGTATAGAAACCTTAAAAGTGAGTCAGCCTATTATTATCTGGAAACTCGTTTTGGTTCCTGGGCCAGAGTGTATGCCTCGATTTGTTATTTGTTGACTCAGTTGGCTCGGATGGGAGCTATCATGTATCTCTTGGCTCTTCCGATGAATGCACTCTTTGGCTGGAGTATTCCTTTGATTATCATTTGCACCGGAATAAGCGTCATGGTATATGCCATGCTGGGAGGGATAGAAGCGGTGATCTGGACTGATGCTATTCAGGGAATAGTTTTGATAGGAGGTGCTTTGCTTTGCCTTATCGTGATTTTGTTCTCCATGCCGAACGGTCCGGGAGAAGTATTCACGATAGCCGCTGAAGCTGATAAATTCAGCTTAGGGAGTATCAAGTTCAATTTTGTAGAATCGACTTTCTGGATGATTCTGGTCTATGGCTTGTTTATCAATCTTCAGAATTTCGGGATTGATCAGAGCTACGTTCAGCGTTATATCACTGCCAAAACGGAGAAAGAAGCTATCAAATCCACTTGGCTTGGAAGCTTACTTTATGTGCCGGTCTCACTCTTGTTTTTCTTCATTGGAACAGCCCTTTTTTCCTACTATCAAGCCTATCCGAGTTTGTTGCCGGCTGAATTACAGCTGGCTGAAAATGCAGATAAAGTATTTCCCTATTTCATCGTATCTGGGCTTCCAGTCGGAGTAACCGGGATTTTGATTGCCTCAATTTTTGCAGCGGGGATGAGTACTGTTTCTACCAGTATCAACAGTTCCGCGACTGTTTTTCTTTCAGATCATTATAGAAAATATATTCACAAAAATGCCACTGAGAAGCAATCCATGCGGGTGTTGTTGATCAGTTCATTTGTGATGGGAGTGCTTAGTATCGTGGTAGCATTAGCTTTCAATGGCGTTACCAGTGCGTTGGATGCTTGGTGGGCACTTTCATCGATTTTTAGTGGTGGGATTTTAGGCTTGTTCCTATTGGGTTTTGTAGTCAAAAAAGCTTCTGGCAAAGCCGCAGCCATCGGTGTACTGTGCGGAGTGATAGTCATTGGGTGGATGAGCCTATCTGCGGTTCTTTTGAAAGGAACGAGTCTGGCAGGTTTTCAAAACACACTGCATACCAATTTGACCATTGTGATGGGGACACTCACCATTTTTGTAGTAGGTTTTCTCTTAACATTCCTTTTTTCCAGCCAGAAGTCAGTAAAGTAAAATGGCCTTTTTAATTCAATTTGGCAATGCACCTGATAGGCAGGTAGTAGGATTAAGTCGGATTTGGGATTAACGCTCAACGGTCTGAAGCAAGTACTTCTTTCGTTCCATTATTGTCATGCTCATCAGTATGGTGGTGGTCTTGGGTATCTTGTTCATCTCCATAATGAAAATCTACGAACTCTACTAATGAAGTCCCGTTATGCTGTGCCTGCTCCTGATAATGCTCTATAAATACAGGATGCTTCTGTAACACTGAGCCTAGATCCATAGTAGACCCCATGGATTGCATCAGGAATAGACCACTGAATGATATGTAAAGAATGAAATTCATCGAGATGCAATTATAAGATTAATAGGGTGCAAGGGTATTGCAAAATACAAACTAATTTAGCAGCAATTGCCTCCTTTTAGCTGTATGGAGGGGCATTTGACTGTACCATAGGAGCAGTACACGCAACAATCTCCTGCTTTTGGTTTTAGTACCTGGAGACAGTTTTTACATTCGTAAAAATACTGGCAAGCATCAGTTGGCATTTTTTCATCTTTCTGATACCCGCACTGTGGACAGGTGATGGTGGATTCCATGATGATTTTCATTAGCGTGCTTTTTTATTGGTTACTGAATATCCAGTTGAGTTTATGGCTTCCTCAATTTTCGAAAAGCTAGTTTTGGTCTTGTCAAACTCCACTATAGCATTCCCTTTTTCATAAGAAGTTGACACTTTAATAATTCCACTTAGCCTATTAACTTCATGGTCAACATGTACCGCACATGCATTACACGTCATCCCATTGATTTTAAACGTGGCGGTCTGAATATCTGACTCATCAACCACGATTATCGATTTTTCAGCTTTGGGGTAGAAAATTTGTGCGTAAAGTGGGAATGTGAGCATTAAGACCACAAAAATTGTAACAATGGCGAGGAATTTTCTTGTATGCCAGAACGAGGAATGGGCAGGTTCACACTCACAATTAACTTCATATTTGGCCTTGGTCCTAAACTTTATATACCAGGCAATCCCTAATACAGCAATAGTAATAACCACAAAAAAAGGCCGTGCAGGATCTAACCAGGAGAAAGTGGAAGCCAATCCGCTAATCCCGGCTACCAAAGCAATCACAGGGGTAATGCAGCAAAGGGAACTTATCAGTGCAGCGATCATGCTGCTGATTAACAAGGGATTTCTCATAATACCGGAATTGATTTTGAATAACCCAATAAATCGAGCAATGAAAAAATGATCTGTTGACTCCCCTCTTGCAACGAATAGTAAATGGTTTGTCCAGATTTCTTGGTTGTCACTAATCCGGCATCTTTCAGCTTTTTCAAATGTTGGGAAATGGAAGGAAGGGTCATGCTCAGGATGTCTGACATATCACAAGGACAAAGCTGACTTTCTAGCTGCAATAGGTACATGATTTTAAGACGGACAGGATTTCCAGTCATAGACAACACTTCTGCCAGTTCTAATAAAGGTAGCTCCTTGTTTTTCAAATCTTCTTTACACCTCTCGATCTGAATTCCATCGGCATATGCACGGATACATGTATTCGGTGTTGCTTTACTCATCCTATGTGTATTTAAGTGATTGCTTAAACAAATATGGGGAATGATATGTATTTAAGCAAGTGCTTAAATACATATCATTCCCAGAAATAAAATAGGATTTTAAAAATAGCTTGATACCCCGACTTGTATTCCACCGATCTTTGAGGGTGGATTACCTAGAAAATCTTGATGCCTCATGTGCCGATAATTGAGCCGGATGACAGTCTGTGGTGCAGGACGAAAGCTGACTGCCGGTACTACCGCCCAGAGATCATCCGAAATAGTGCTACCGGTTTCCCGGAAAGTACCCAGGTTCCAATCCACGAACTCCAGTCTGCAGGCCAGACTTAAAGTTGCCCCATCGAAGCCTGCCAGCTTGCCTCTCAGAATGGGTTGAACTACATCTACAAAGCCTCCCTGCTGCCGATCACCAAATTGCTGACTGTAGGTCTCCGGCACATCCACCAATACCCAGGCCCATTCTCCCACCAGGTAGGTATTGGTCTTGGAAATGGTGGTATTGAAATCCACAGCCAATACGTCTAAGCGTCTTTTACTGTCCAGTGTAAGACCATCTTTCTCAAATTGGTTGTAAACGCCCCCCATGTAGGATAGCCCTATTTCACCGATCTTGAGGTTGCTGACAGCAATTTTCCCTGTGAGTAATGGTTGCCCATTGCTACTTTCTTCAAAACGATCGGCACTCTCTTTAGCTGCTGGAAGGAAGGTTTTGTTCTGGTTATTACTGATGATACTGTTGTCAAACCCATTGGTGAGGTAGGCTTCGTAGCCGAATGCCCAATCCTCTGCATAGTATTTTCCATAAAGGCCAAACCCTACATTGCTCCAGGTAGCGGGGAGCATATCTGTCATGGCAATGGGCCGATCCACGAATTCCCACTTGGGTCCGTCATGGTTTTGGTTAAAAGCCCCGATGGGATTCATGACTACACCTCCTCTGAGGTTGAGCATTGGATGGAAATTAATGTCTAAGGCAGCAAACTCTATGGATATTTTTCTTCCGCCTTCTTCCAATTCGATCTCCGAAAGGAATTTGATTTTTCTGTGAATTGAGGAAGCTACAAAAAGGGTAAAACGCGGAATACGAAAACTGTGTCCATCGGTGATTCCATCTTCGCCCATGTACTGATAATCTGCCTCCACATAGCCGCCAATGGAGGCCGGTAAATTGCCTATCTGAAGAAACGGACGGTTGTACACCGCATCCATGTTCATGGTATGGGCGTCAGTAGTATCTATTGGCGTTCTTTTTAGCAAAGTACTGTCGATCTGCGCCTTTGATTCCAAAGCAAACAGCAAGACAGGTAAGAGTATATACTTTTTCATCTGATTATAATTTAGATTTCTTAGTTAAACGCCTGCGGAATTCGAAAAAACACCTGAAGGATTTAATAATCGTTCTCTTAAGTATCGCTTGGGTCATGTTCAATTTCTTTTGTTCTTTTGCCTTGTCGCAAAAGAACCAAAACGTCAAGACGCCAGCAAAGCTTCACCCCGCAGGCCAGCCGCCTGGCTCGCTGCTGCGACAGCCTTACGTGCCCTAAGAACAAGCATATCTGCTGTTGCGGTGTATGCTGGGATATAATCATCCCTCTGTGTGACACTTGAGTCATGCTCGATTTCATCTGAGGTCGATTTTTATGGAATTGGCTTCAATCTGCACGGGAAAGCTGCGTAATGGACTGTCAGCTGGCCCGTTCTGAACAGCTCCAGTATTGGTGAACTCACTTCCATGGGCGGGACATTGGAATCTGTCACCAAACACCTGTAGCTCAGTACCTTGGTGGGTACAGCGCATCCACAAAGCCCTGTAGTCAGTTTCCGAATTCCTGAATACTGCGATGGGGTATTGCAAGGATTCGTTGTGCGCCACTAAATACGGCCTGTAATTGTCTAGATTATCTTCCGCATTTACCAGAAATGCATCCAGAGGTACCAGCATAAATCCTCCTTCAAGGGCGGCAGGAAGATACTTGGTGCCCGCACAGGAAGTCAAACTGGATGCCCCGGCGATGAGACTTAAACATCCCCAGCCACAGGTCTTTAAAAATTCTTTTCTTTTCATCGAGAGGAGTGTTAAAGAGATTTCAGAAATCGTAATAAGGCGTCTTTTTCCTTTGCCGAAAGGGACTCAAACTGCGCACGGCTGTCGGTTGCCTCTCCACCATGTAACAGAATAGCCGCTTCAATACTCGTTGCCCGGCCATCGTGCATGAGGAAATAGCTGCCTCCTTGTGAGTTAGGTGAAAGACCTAATCCCCAAAGTGGAGGCGTCCTCCATTCGTAGGTTTCAGCGGAACCTTCAGTTGCTCCGTCGTCTAGTTCCGGGCCCATGTCATGTAGTAATAGATCGGTATAAGGAAAAAAGGTTTTGTTGGAAAGGGCTGCTATATCCGAGATTGGGGTCTTCCATTCTGATATATGGCAGGCGTCGCATTGGATCTGACTGAATAATACTTTTCCCTGAATGACCTGTTGATCTACAGGTGAACGTGGTAGGGGGGCCTTGAGAGTTCGAAGGTAAAAAACCACATCCCTGATAGTCTGATCACTTACCTCAGGGTCAATGGTCAGTCCTGAACTAGGATCCACCGGTTCAAAGGTGGAGATGATCCCCATATCCTGATTATAGGCACTGACGGTCTGCTGCAGCAGGTCTATTGCAGCAGCTTTTTTACCAAAGCGGCCGATGTAGCGATCAGTTTCTTTCTGGTGAAACGCCTGCGGAATAAAATAAGCTGGTGGAAACACATAATTGGGTACCCCAGAAATCCCGTCTCCATCCAGATCGTTGGGATCAGTATTAGCCAAGATTTGCTCATCTGTGAGGGCTGCAAGTAAACCCAATCCAGTCACTGCCGGAGGGGTCATTTTCATGAAAGGGACACCATCAGGTAATTTTTCCGGTATGTATCCGGGTAATGCCCGATTTTGTAATTGAGGACCACCTATAGATAAGTTGGGTAATGTATTAGGTGCCGTCTGGCCAAAACGAGTCAAGGTAGTAAAGGGATGACCTTTGCCATCACCTGCATGACAGCTGCCGCAGGAAGTCGCTACAAAAAGCGGCCCCAGTCCATTATTTGCTGTGAAAACCTCCTCATTAAAAGCCAGATCACCAGCCAGAAATTGAGCCTGTTCAGCAGTAGTAAGGTCCTCCAAAGGCCCATCGAGTATTTCGTTGTCTGCTGGAGAGCCGGGAATGATTTGTTCACAGGCAAATGCCAGGCAACCGAGAATTATCAGGAAAAGCTTTTTCATGTGTTTATATTTTGATTTTCAATGGTCAGATAGCCTGTCCCGTCCGCCGCGGCGGATCGGGAGAATCTCGCTATACAGAAAATCATCCCAGTGTGTAACATTTGAGTCATGCTCGATTTCATGTTTCGTTATTAGATATACAAAAGTATAAAGTTAGTCTAATCTAACAAAAAGTTTACAGAAATTTATTTTTATGATTTTAGCTACGGGCTGAGTTGCAATTCATTCGTCTGGATTTTTAATAAGGTCTCTTTTATGGGCAGGAGCGATGGAGATTCCATTTTTTCAACCCGTCCCTAGCGCATACATTACCACCAGGCAGGAAAAGGATAGGAGGGGAGAAGCTTGGGATTTCTATCGGGGAGGAATGAAGTGGTGGCGTCTTGTTTTATTCCGTAATTCGAACCAAATCTGTAAATCCTGCTCACTTTTTAGTCGTTTTTCCTGAAAAATACCCTGTACAGGGTATTTTTTTCTCTTTATTAAATTTCTTTCTTGGAAAAACTTTTAGACCGGAAGATGGCTGCCAACTCATGTTTTTATTCGAAGGACATAAGTTCAGTCCATGGCTTCTTGAACCATCAGAGATTAACTGAGAATCAGTTAACCTATTAGTTAAAGATTATGTGACAGTTAGCGTCAATAATTAGGCTGCGAATTCTGAGTCATTTATTTTAGTCATGTTAATATAATTAAACCCCATCCGATGAGATTTAATATAGTTTTAGAGCGCACAGGAACAGGAAAATTTATCCCTATCAATTACCAATATGAGCTTTCATCAGCGATTTATCGGATTGTAGATCAGGCTGATTCTGGCTTTGCCGATTTCCTACATCATCAAGGATACAGGGCAAATGGAAGGCCTTTCCGCCTTTTTTCTTTTTCGAGGATGTTTTTCCGGGGGTTTAAGGTATTGGCGGAATCCGGTAGGATAGAACATTATGGTAGAGAGGTACGGGTAGAGGTAAGTTTTTTGGTGGATAGAATAGCCGAGGAATTTGTGAAAGGGCTATTTATGAACCAGGAGATATTTCTGGGGGATAAAATTTCTGGTACTACCTATCAGGTACAACGGATAGAAAGTGTGTCAACACCCATTTTTCAGAAAGTAATGCATTATCGATGTTTATCTCCCATTCTGATCAGGCGAAAGCGTCCGTCAGGAGGGGAGGATTATTTAAGTCCTGTGGAGGATGGATATGGAGATTTGATTTTGGAGAATCTAATCTCCAAGAGTGTTGCGCTATCCACAGTGTACCCGGATGGCGGGGTTGGAGTGGTGGATGAGCGTCCTTCTTTGGGTTTGAAAGTTACGGGAAAAATATACAAAAACGGTGTGACCATTAAGCAGCTGACAGCCCAACAGACCAAGCTGATCGGGTATAGCTATGAATTCGAATTAGCTGCTCCGGTTGAATTGCAGGAGATTGGCTATTATGCCGGATTCGGGCATTTGGGCAGTCAGGGATTTGGATGTGTGGGGGTGAAAAATTAAAAGATATGATAAAAGAACTGGTACAATTCGTAAATGACATCCCTGACTCAGTAAAAGCCTTGGCCGTTGAACCCAAAGCTGGGCTACATATTCTGATTGGTTTTGATAAAGACGGAAACGGGAAGAATCTGGAAATCGAACGCTGTTTGGGTAAAAAGCATGGAGCAGCTTCACAGTTTTTAAATGATTGTGCTGCTAGGCAGGAAGCGGCTTGGATGATAGATACTAATAAGTGTTTTGATCTACCGATGAAGGGGTTACACTCGGCGAGCCCTTTTTGTATTGCTTTCAAGAGAGAGTCTTGGATAGGGGGAGACAAATATCCAACTGATGGCAAAAAAGCAAACATAATTGAGCGTTTTGAAACATATTTTGGAAAAACATTCGAAGAAAAATTTGGTCTGGATGAGATTGAGAAACAGAAAACTATCCAGTTTAAATTTTTTCTAAAAAATGAAATGAACTCCCTTTTGGAGACAATTCCGGAATACGGGGAATTAGAGGGGAGCGACTATGTAATTTTTTACAGGGATGAACCTTTAGAAAAATACCGGACTTTTCAGGAAATCTATTTATCAGAAGGACTTTTCAACACAGCGGAATTTAATATAGAATTTGGAGAAGAAATACTTGGAACCAGCAATTTTCACAATGGTTTTAACAGTAAAAAACCTTTTCTCACCCATCAAACAGCCTCTTTTGACATCACTTCCAGAATCAGTGCCTCAGAAGCAAAGGCACTCTCAGAATTTCAGGTTTATACGAACAAACGATTGGTTCCTAACCCAGCCCCAATTTTTATCGATAAGCCTGAGCTTACAAAAGATGCCATAAATCTCTTCCATAGATCGAAAGATAAAAAACTCTCGCATCGGGAGATTATCAGTGAATTATGGAAAAGAGATAAGGATTTGGGCAACTATTACCTGCTCTATTTTTCCGGCGGAGCTATACAGGATTTTGACTATGTGAGCAAGTTCAGATACCACCTCAGTGAAGAAAAAGATCCAGACGGCGAAAATGCCTATTGGACTATTGAAAACGTTACCGAAATCAAAGACAAGGATAAATTACCGAAACCCTCTATCCGCCTAAAATCAGTTTTCGACTTTGAGCGCATGGTGGTTAGAGAGCTTTTTAACAATGCATTGATCAAAATTGATGACAAAAAAGGTAGCATAACCATGCGCTATTTTGATGAGATGGATCCTAAATACTATCGGGCAGCCCTATTTACCTTACTCCTTAAATACCGCAGGCCGATCTATGACTTTATTTATAAGTCTATGCGCAAGAGTATCGGTAGGCAGCAGTTTGAGGACATCTGCATGACCGGTATTTTGGATGATCTCAGAAACCTTGAAAGCAATAAAGAATATGCCATTAAAACCAAACTGAATATTTACTTCAGTCTCTATTCTTATTTTGACAAAACTCAAAAACCTACTTCTATGCCAAGTAAAATTGAAGCACACAAAACCGAAACATCCCAGGTGGTGGACGGGACAGATGTTCACTTTGCCACGGATGATGCTTATGCCTTTGGGGCAGGCCAATTGATTTATTTTCTACTTTCCAAAAGCGAGGCAGGAGACCGCACCCATGCCGTACTGGAGCCATTTCTGCAAAAGACAAATCATGCCCACTTTAACGAAGCAATTGCAGGTATCCTGTTAAAATACAAGCATGCCATCGGCTTTGATTATAAGCGATTTAACAAACTTGCTGGGGAAGTACTTGCCTACGAGCCTACGGCAGGACTTCAGCAATTACGCCCTTCCTTGTTGGCAGGCTATTTCTGTCCTAATGTACTTTTCACTAAAAAATCAGATTCTCCATCCTAAAAAATTCCTATTATGACCAGATTCACCAAAAGAGCTTACGGAGCAGCCGTAATCAAAAGCATCAATTCTAACTACAACGCAGACTTTACCCACCAACCCAGAACCCTACCGGATGGCCGGATATATGCCACTGATAAGGCATTGAAATATTTGGTAAGGAACTACCTGAAGCACGAGACAGACGAAAATATTTTTTATTACAAGACTTTGAAGGAGGATACTCTTAACCCTCGTTCACTGGATGAAACTTATGTGAAATATTTTGGAGAAATCCCGACAGGTCAAGGTAAAGGTGTAGAAAAAGAAGCCACTAAAAAAAGAGAGATGCTTGGAAATCTATTGCAAAGCTTGGATATAAGATTATTTGGAGGAACCTACGCAGGTTCAACAAACCTGTCTTTGCATGGCCCGACACAGATAACTCATGGCATTAATCAGTTTATAAGAGGGGAAATCTTTTCCGAACAGATCATGTCTCCTTTCCGAAACTCCGCTGAAGGCAAAGAGGATTCTGCAATGACCACCCTCGGCTCTCAGTCTAAACTGCGGGAAGGGCATTACGTACACGGCATTTCTGTAAATCCCAAAAATCTTGCAACAATGACCGAACTGTCTGGAACAGAAAATTTTCTAACAGATCGCGATATTGAAAAATTAAAATTGGGCTTGCGAAGAGGTGCTACCTATTACGATTCCTCAGCCAAAGCAGGAACAGATAATGAACTCCTCCTGTGGGTAGAATTGAAAGAAGGTTCTAAACTGGTACTTCCATCTTTTACGGAACTTGTCCAGGTTCTTGATTCAGATAAACGTGAAATTGACTTGCAAAAGGTAAAAGACTTGCTCGCCCAAGACCACGTGAAGTCCGAAGTGGAGAAAATAGAGGTTTTCTATAACAAAGTTATTACCACTGTTATTAATCTGCCTGAAGGTGCAGTAGAACTAGACCTTTGATCCATGGAAAGATTAATATCTATAGACTTAGAGGCGGATTTTGGGTTTTTGCGAAAGCCCGATACCAATGATGGTATCGCCATGAGCTACAATATGCTTCATAAACCGGGCTTGTTAGGCATATTTGGAGCTATTCTTGGTTTGGAAGGCTATCAAAAGCGAGGCGTACTTCCTGCATACTATCAACAACTCCATGATTTGAAAGTTGGCATAGCTCCATTACGGGATGAACGCGGTAATTTTTCTAAGACCACCATTGTCTACACCAATACTGTGGGCTATGCGAATAAGGACGGGAACCTGATCGCTTATGAAAACACCTTGATAAAACCATCTTACCGTGTCTTTGTAGTATTAAGCGAGGAACATCCGTTGTATCATTCCCTGAAAAATGGACAGGCGGAATATATTCCTTATTTAGGAAAGAATGAATTCCCCGTATGGTGGGCGCCGGAAAGCTTCCAAGAGCATGAGCTGAATCTGTTTGATTTTGATCATGAATATCAGGTGGTTTCACTGTTTTGTAAGAATGAAGAGGAAAGCAGCAGGGTAAATGAATCTGGAGGAAATACCTTGGGCTTTGCCTCTATGTTCACCAAATATGTAGAATCCTTTTTCTACTTCGAGCGACTACCAGTAGGTTTTCAAGAGTTTGAGATGAAAAAGCGTGGAAAGGAATACCAGTATCAAATGGCTCCATTTGTTTATTCCAATGCTAAATTCAATGTGGAGTACCAATTAGAGAATCTATACAGATTGAAAGACAATCAGGTGGTACAACTCAACTAGCCATGAAGTCATTCAAGGAACTGATAGCAGAAGAACAGGTTGGCACGCTGCTCAAGAATCCTGATCATTATCTGGCGCACACTCCAAATGAAACTCTGGGAGAACATATGGGTCTAGTAACCCATTATTTTCAGGACTTGATAGCTGTACATAGCTTGGAACCCTTGATAGACATAATGGTATTAAAGCTCTGTAAAGATGCGGAAGGCCTCGCCACTTTTGCCAAAAAGCTCTTTTGGCAGGCGATCCTATACCATGATTTTGGGAAAGTAAATGAGAACTTTCAACGGAAGCTTGATAATCTGGCGCATTTTCCCAAACCCATCCAGAACGGGATAGATTCTCAGCATTCCGTGCTGAGTGCTTTCCTGTTTTTGATCCATCAGCTTTCTGATGGGTTTGAAATTTTGGTAAATGAGTCCCAGAAAGACCAGCGAAAGATGATTGCATTCACTTTTGCACTTGCCCACACAATTATGCGGCATCATAATCCGAGTTTAGATGATATATCTGCTGAAAAAACACTTGACAAACTCAATAGCCAATTATACAAAGAACTAGAAATCTATTTACACTGCTACAAAAAGACCTTTCACCCACAGTTGATAGCGGGGATTTATTCCTTACGAAAATCTAATGTTCACTTTGAGAAATTGGATTTTGAATGGTTTGCACTGATCAGGTTAAACTTTTCATTGCTCACTGCAGCAGACTATTATGCCACTTCGCATTATTGTAACAAGTGGGAAAGTTTCTATGTTGCCTTTGGAGTATTGACAGCAATTCAGAGAAACAAGCATTTCTCGGCTTTAATGCATACGCATTCCCATAATGAATCCCTATACAAACGATTTGAGGAAATTGCTTCCAAAAGTCCTGATACTTTTCGACAAAAGTCCCCGGAAAATCTAAACAAATTGCGTTCAAGAATGGCTGCTGAAGTCATTCAAAAAGTGAGGGAGCAATCAAGTGGGCGTCTTTTTTACCTTGAAGCGCCTACAGGAGGAGGTAAAACAAATATGGCTTTCATCGCTTCCATGGAGCTGCTTCAGGCTAATCCGGAATTGAATAAAGTGTTTTATGTGTTTCCTTTTACTACGCTCGCAACCCAAACCCTACAAGCATCGCAGCAGACGCTTGGGCTGGAGCCTGAGGAATGGATAGAGCTGCATGGTAGGGCTGCATGGAAGCAAAAGGCAGCAAAAGAGGAAACAAAAGATGGGTTGTATGGAGAGGAGCGGATGGACGATATCCATAACCAGTTTGTAAATTATCCTTATACGTTTCTAAGCCATGTGCGCTTTTTCGATATCCTTAAAGCTGATGAGAAATCCAGCATTTACCTGATGCACCGTCTGGCAAATAGCATCGTGGTAATTGATGAGGTGCAGGCGTATAATCCAGAGCTATGGGATAAAATGGCGTATCTACTGAAAGCTTATGCGGAAGCTTTTAATATTCGCTTTATTGTCATGTCGGCTACGCTGCCCAAAATAGGCTCTTTGGCTGAGGCTGATTTTTGTTATCTGCTTCCAGATGCCATTGATCGGTTTTTTACCAATCCAAACTTTGCTGACCGTGTTAGCTTTAGTGACGAGTTGTTAGCCAGAAAACAACCAAAAAAGGAAGATCGCCAAGATTACCTGAACTGGCTGGCAAATGAAATCCATGAAAAATCAGAAGCCTATAGGTCTAAAAATGGACAGGTGAGGACAATTGTGGAATTTATTTTCAAAAAATCAGCTACAGAATTTGCCACACTCGCAGAGGAGGTATTTCATGGATACACGGTTCATGTGTTGAGTGGTACTATTCTAGAGCCTAAAAGGAAAAACATTATTCGGCGGCTGAAATCTGCTAGTGATACTGAGAAAAATGTACTGCTCATCACAACGCAAGTGGTGGAGGCAGGAGTGGATATTGATATGGATCTAGGCTTTAAAAACCGTTCCATCATAGACTCGGAAGAGCAGCTGGCCGGTCGTGTCAATAGAAATGTGAAAAAGGAGGGTTGCACGGTGTATCTATTTGACTTGGATGATGCAAGCGTGATTTATGGAAAGGACAGAAGATTTAGGGAAACCCGTCAAAGTCTTGAAAAGGACTATTTCAACATACTGCGAACCAAGCAGTTTGACCGGCTTTATGAAAAAGTAAAGGAATGGATGGATCACACCAATCTAGAGACGGGATTGGCAGGTACAGGCAGGGATTATCGGGAACAGCTAATAGGGAAACTCAATTTTCCGAAGGTGGATTCGGAGTTTACCCTGATTTCCCAGTCCAATGTCAGTGTATTTGTTCCTTTGGAAATTAGGATTAAAGACGGGGAGGAAGAAGTTTTTACCGAACAGCAACTCGACTTTTTAGAGACATTCGGTGTGTTTCCTCAAAGTGATTGTCTATCAGGGGAAGATATTTTTAACCTATACCGAAGGTTGATACAGGATCGCACAGATGTCTTTACTGATAGAAAAAGAAATCTGAAAATGCTGCAATCCATAATGGCGATGTTCACATTTTCATTGTTTTCGGAATCAAAACTAGTCAGCGAATTAAAAAAAGGAGGCAACAGGGAGGAGTATGGTTATATCTACCTAGTCAGTCATAGGGAAGTATATGATTACAATAAGGGATTGCTCGACCAGAAGTTTAGCGAATTGATATTTATATAACCAGACCTTCAAGGTTTTTAAAAATCTTGAAGGTCTGCCAAAAACAGAAGCAATGCCCGATCCACGCATACCGTTAGAACCTGATCAGATGTACCACATCTGGACCCATGCGAGTGGCAGCGAAAATCTGTTTCGGTCAGATGAGAATTACCGGTATTTTCTGGAGAAATATGCCCATTACATATACTCTGTTGCGGATACCTTTGCTTATTGCCTCATGCCCAATCACCTGCATCTGATGGTGAGGTTTCGGAGTATGGAGGATCTAAAAAACCTTCAAGGTTTCCAAAACCTTGAAGGTTTGGACATGGCAGTGGAGCGTTTCTTGAGCCAGCAATTCAGCAATCTTTTCAATGCCTATACCAAAGCCTACAACAAAATGTATGACCGGAGAGGCAATCTTTTCATCCCCCGGTTTAAACGCAAAGTAATTGATTCTGAAAGTTATTTTACTGTACTGATTGCATATATACACAATAATCCGGTACACCATGAATTTGTATCAGACCCTAAAAATTGGCCACACAGCAGCTGGCATACTTACCTAATGGCTAACCCCACGAAACTTTCAAGACAGGAAGGAATAGATTGGTTTGGAGGAGCAGAAGCATTTGTCACGTTTCACCGGCTGCAGAAAAACAGGGAAGTTATTTTACTATTCGAAGACTAATCTCATGCAAATCAACGCTACCCTTATTAATCTTTACCATATCTGCAAGCGCGAATGCTGGCTGCATGCGAATGGTGTAACCATGGAACATACCTCCGATACGGTTTATGACGGGAAGCTGCTACACGAAAACAGCTATCCGGGACGCAATGAGAAGCATACCGAGATGATAGTGGAAGCCAGGCATAGAGGCATCAGCCTGACTGGAAAAATCGATTTCTACGATGCACGGCAACAGCTTATCCACGAAACAAAACGCAGTGACAAGGCGGAGCAAGCCCATGCTTGGCAAGTAAAATTCTATTTGTGGCTACTCCGCCTCAACGGAATCGAGGGAGCATCAGCCATTCTGGAATATCCCCTGCTTCGCCAAACTGACCGACTGGAGCTTATGGAAGCTGACATTAATTATTTGGAGCAAACAGTGGTAAAAATAGCAGCTTTAAAAGAAAACGGGCAATGCCCTCCTGTTATAAATGCCAAGATCTGTAAAAGCTGCAGCTATTTTGATTTTTGTTATTCCGGAGAGGAGTAAGACCTATATGAATCTGAAATTTTTGTATCTAAGATGTCTATTTCTACTGTTCAGGATTGATTAGGATGAACTTATGTTTTCAAAGTGTCTGCAACCACGTTTATGAAAAAAACCTACTATCTATTTAATCCTGGTCGCCTGAGTCGCAAAGACAACACGCTAAAATTTACTCCGGTAGATGAATCGGGTAGGGAAGGAGTACCGAAGTATCTTCCGGTAGAAGGGATATCCGATCTTTATTGCTTTGGTAGCTTGGACACGAATTCTGCTTTATACAACTTTCTGGGCAAAGCCGGGATTAGCATTCATTTTTTTGATTATTACGAACATTATACAGGAAGTTTTCAACCCAAGGAATACCTATTGGCAGGCAAAATGCAGATCAGTCAAACCAACCATTATCTGGATCGGAATAAACGTCTTAAAATCGCCAGAAAATTTGTAGAGGGGGCTGCATTCAACATCACCAAAAACCTTCGATATTATATGAAAAGGGAACGGGATTTGGATCAACAGCTCAATCGGATTCAATCCTATTCGGAACTTGTCGCAACTGCCTCTGATATTCCTTCCCTGATGGGTATTGAAGGAAATATACGGAGTACTTATTATGAAGCCTTTGACCATATCATCAAGGATCACGCGATGGAAAGCCGAAGCATGCGTCCCCCACTTAATGAGATCAATACACTTATCTCATTTGGTAATATGCTATGCTACACCCAATGTCTGGATCAGCTTTACCATACCCAATTGAATCCTACGATTAGTTACTTGCACGAACCCGGATACCGAAGGTATTCTTTGGCATTGGATCTGGCCGAGATTTTCAAGCCTATATTAGTAGATCGGACTATTTTCAGAGTGCTAAACAAGCGGGAAATCCAATCCAAGGATTTTGATTTTCAAACTAACCGAGTGACACTCAAAGAGTCGGGGAAAAGAGCTTTTCTCAAGGCATTTGAGGAAAGGCTAAATGAAACTATCAAGCATAGAACCCTGAATAAACATGTTAGTTATAAGCACTTAATCAAACTGGAATGCTACAAGCTCAGTAAGCATATTTTGGAAATAGAAACGTATAAACCATTTAAAATCTGGTGGTGAGGATCAAAGCAGCCCTGGGGAAACGCTAAATAAAATTAGTATGTATGTAGTATTGGTATATGACATTGGTGAGCAAAGGGTAGGGAAGATGCTTAAATTGTGCAGGAGATATTTGAATTGGATCCAAAATTCTGTGTTTGAAGGGGAGATCACCGAAGTCAAATTAAAGGAGCTGCTGGCTAATGCGAAAAAATTTATGAAAGTTGAGCAAGACAGCATTATAATTTTCAAGAGCAGAGATGAACGATGGCTTGAAAAGGAAATAGTGGGTCTTGAAAAAAACGATTTAGATACATTTTTATAGGGATTAGGTTGTCGATGTACCTGCTCTTTGCAGCATACCCGAAGTTCACATTGGGGGAAAGGAACCTAAAGTCAATTTTTAACACTGAGAAGAAGGTTGTCGCACCCTGGGTAAAAACGATGGATCTGGCATCGACAACTATAGCTCATATTTTTTATCGTAAAAACCCTTTTAGAATGGCAAAAAAGAGCTATTTTTAACGCGGAGCCATCGGCTCTCAATCGCACCAATCTGGAATTGAAACTTGGTTTATGAGGGCGTAGGGGTTGCTGATGTAGGTTCTCTCAATCGCACCAATCTGGAATTGAAACGCTGTTATGCCGTACGTGTTTTCGCATATTAGATTACTCTCAATCGCACCAATCTGGAATTGAAACTTGGTTTATGAGGGCGTAGGGGTTGCTGATGTAGGTTCTCTCAATCGCACCAATCTGGAATTGAAACGCTGTTATGCCGTACGTGTTTTCGCATATTAGATTACTCTCAATCGCACCAATCTGGAATTGAAACGGGTTTAAATCCGCATCCACATTCATAGTCCAGCCTGCTCTCAATCGCACCAATCTGGAATTGAAACGGAGAAGAATGGATGCTACTATTTGCGCCAAATAACCTCTCAATCGCACCAATCTGGAATTGAAACATCGATGCTAGGTGAATCTGTCTTCCTGAGTGATTACTCTCAATCGCACCAATCTGGAATTGAAACGGGCGAAGGTTCGAGCCCCTCTTTTTTTACGATTGACTCTCAATCGCACCAATCTGGAATTGAAACGGGTTTAAATCCGCATCCACATTCATTGTCCAGCCTCTCTCAATCGCACCAATCTGGAATTGAAACGGGTTTAAATCCGCATCCACATTCATTGTCCAGCCTCTCTCAATCGCACCAATCTGGATTTGAAACGCCAGGATCTCAAGTCGCTTACCCTCATTAGCCGTCTCTCTCAATCGCACCAATCTGGAATTGAAACTACAAAACTCCGTTTCTTGAAATCTTCCCATTAATACTCTCAATCGCACCAATCTGGAATTGAAACCCTGTTAATAACCATCGACTATTAAGATTCTCGAAGCTCTCAATCGCACCAATCTGGAATTGAAACCGTAGCTACCTGCTAAAAGTTCACTAAATACCCATTCTCTCAATCGCACCAATCTGGAATTGAAACTGGATAAATGCCAAAGATCCTTTCCGGCCGGAAAGGCTCTCAATCGCACCAATCTGGAATTGAAACATGATTCACTTTCTTTCACCAAGGCTCAGGTAGGTGACTCTCAATCGCACCAATCTGGAATTGAAACAGACTATTGAGAGAAGAACTATTGAAGGCAGAAGATCTCTCAATCGCACCAATCTGGAATTGAAACTCGGTTCCACCGCCTGAATAAACGCCCCTACGCTCGCTCTCAATCGCACCAATCTGGAATTGAAACGAAGCTGGTTGTTCATTCCCAATATAGGAATCGGTACTCTCAATCGCACCAATCTGGAATTGAAACATATTCTGCGCTCGTTTCAGGCATTCAGGGCAAGCTACTCTCAATCGCACCAATCTGGAATTGAAACAATGAAGGAAGCTAAGGAAATGGAAAGAACTCGTTTCTCTCAATCGCACCAATCTGGAATTGAAACAAGATGTAAGCGATGCACTCGAGTCGGCTAGAAAAGCTCTCAATCGCACCAATCTGGAATTGAAACTTCGAATATTCCTCTTGTTTTTAATTTTTCTCCTAGCTCTCAATCGCACCAATCTGGAATTGAAACTTGTTTCCAAATAGCTTTAAGTTCTTCGAAATCATTCTCTCAATCGCACCAATCTGGAATTGAAACTTCGAATATTCCTCTTGTTTTTAATTTTTCTCCTAGCTCTCAATCGCACCAATCTGGAATTGAAACTTGTTTCCAAATAGCTTTAAGTTCTTCGAAATCATTCTCTCAATCGCACCAATCTGGAATTGAAACGGATTTCGGAATGCAATTCGAAGAGTCTTTGAAAAGCTCTCAATCGCACCAATCTGGAATTGAAACTATCTAGGAATTTGGAATCTAGAAACGATAACTTCTCTCTCAATCGCACCAATCTGGAATTGAAACAGAAAAAATCATAAAACTAGAATATTTTGGATCAAACTCTCAATCGCACCAATCTGGAATTGAAACCACGTTGAAGGAAAAAGAAGACGCTGAGCCAGTGGCCTCTCAATCGCACCAATCTGGAATTGAAACGTATCTTTGTGGAGTGGTTTGAGGTAAGGCGTAAATCTCTCAATCGCACCAATCTGGAATTGAAACGGATACAATGCAATGTCAGACGTAGAATTCCATTTGCTCTCAATCGCACCAATCTGGAATTGAAACATCTCTACAAAAGCGTTTGCTCTCATGATTGCCAAACTCTCAATCGCACCAATCTGGAATTGAAACGCGGGAGATTCACACGCAGATGGGAGGCGCTGCCATCTCTCAATCGCACCAATCTGGAATTGAAACATCTAAAAGGCGTTAACATGGTTAACGAATCAAAGACTCTCAATCGCACCAATCTGGAATTGAAACCAGAAGGTGTTACCGGATACGTTAACGGTCAATTGCTCTCAATCGCACCAATCTGGAATTGAAACATTTCTTTTACGATACCAGCGATCCATTCTACCTTACTCTCAATCGCACCAATCTGGAATTGAAACAAGTCTATTGTGTTACCGTTACACTATCCTGTAATGCTCTCAATCGCACCAATCTGGAATTGAAACCGGATTATATCTCCCTGTATTCATCGACAACCGTGACTCTCAATCGCACCAATCTGGAATTGAAACGGATCAATCACAACCGATAATTGACTCAATCCACAACTCTCAATCGCACCAATCTGGAATTGAAACACTTGTATTTGTAAGCAGATATTCTGGAGCTTTGACCTCTCAATCGCACCAATCTGGAATTGAAACGTGTCGAATGCCTCGTAATCAGTAAACTGACTAGTTCTCTCAATCGCACCAATCTGGAATTGAAACTAAGTGAGTTCTATTTGTCCTGTAACATCAATTGTCCTCTCAATCGCACCAATCTGGAATTGAAACATGTTTAAATATATTTAAAGGCTGTTTTTGCTTACACTCTCAATCGCACCAATCTGGAATTGAAACGATTCTCCATTTACCTTATCCCAAACAATCCAACAACTCTCAATCGCACCAATCTGGAATTGAAACATAACAACTTTTCCATCACCTATCAAACGTCTGTACCTCTCAATCGCACCAATCTGGAATTGAAACAATTGTAGCACAGGGAATAATCATAGAATGGATTGGCTCTCAATCGCACCAATCTGGAATTGAAACGTTCCTTTTGGATATAGGGAATAGGAGCTTCAATCACTCTCAATCGCACCAATCTGGAATTGAAACTAATCTGCAACCTTGATAAGGCGCTCAACATATTTTCTCTCAATCGCACCAATCTGGAATTGAAACTAGCCTTGTCCGTTATTCGTCATGCCCTTGAGTTCCCTCTCAATCGCACCAATCTGGAATTGAAACAAGCGTTCAGCCTTACCGATATTACCGTTATACCGTCTCTCAATCGCACCAATCTGGAATTGAAACAAGAAAATCCAGTCACTTGAATGCTCTAGACTATTCCTCTCAATCGCACCAATCTGGAATTGAAACCTGTGTAAATAGTGTGTAAGCCAGTGTGTAAATTACCTCTCAATCGCACCAATCTGGAATTGAAACGTTATTCACACCCCTATAATCCACATTTTCAATATACTCTCAATCGCACCAATCTGGAATTGAAACGGAAATAAACGGCGTTCTCCTGCTTAATTAGCAGTTCTCTCAATCGCACCAATCTGGAATTGAAACATCGGTATTGGATTGGTACGAAGGATATGTTTGTAACTCTCAATCGCACCAATCTGGAATTGAAACTAATAAGTGTTTAATGAAAAATCTAGCCTCTAGTTTCTCTCAATCGCACCAATCTGGAATTGAAACAAAGGAACCGTATTCACATATTCCCAATTGACCAGCCTCTCAATCGCACCAATCTGGAATTGAAACAAAGGAACCGTATTCACATATTCCCAATTGACCAGCCTCTCAATCGCACCAATCTGGAATTGAAACAGAAAGCAGGGTATTTTTCCTTAAGCCTATTAAATGCTCTCAATCGCACCAATCTGGAATTGAAACGACAGTTAGGGGATGTGTATTTGTCCGCAAATACTGCTCTCAATCGCACCAATCTGGAATTGAAACATTGAATTTGAACACACAATTGTTAATGATAAAAGACTCTCAATCGCACCAATCTGGAATTGAAACCCGAGACCCATATCGCGTATCTGAAGGCCGCAGCTGCTCTCAATCGCACCAATCTGGAATTGAAACAGACTATATACTACCCACGTTTGTGGTACCAAAAGCCTCTCAATCGCACCAATCTGGAATTGAAACGACTGTTATAGATGCTCTAAACTTTGCTGATAGCCCCTCTCAATCGCACCAATCTGGAATTGAAACAGACTATATACTACCCACGTTTGTGGTACCAAAAGCCTCTCAATCGCACCAATCTGGAATTGAAACGACTGTTATAGATGCTCTAAACTTTGCTGATAGCCCCTCTCAATCGCACCAATCTGGAATTGAAACAGGTCTTATTCTGTGCGCTTGCCTTGTTTTCACCGTCTCTCAATCGCACCAATCTGGAATTGAAACTAAAATAACGCACCATAACACAGTATAAAATCAAGCCTCTCAATCGCACCAATCTGGAATTGAAACGAGACGGGGTTTCTTTTTTAGCGTCATTGCGAGGAGGCTCTCAATCGCACCAATCTGGAATTGAAACGAAAGGTGACACCGTGGAGATACGAACCAATAGCATCTCTCAATCGCACCAATCTGGAATTGAAACCCGTGTAGGAGGCGTGGCAAAGTGGACAGGCTGGATCTCTCAATCGCACCAATCTGGAATTGAAACTGAAGGAAAGAATGTTGATATTCTTACTGTTACAGACTCTCAATCGCACCAATCTGGAATTGAAACAACAGAAAATGTAGATCAAACCCGATCCTTGAAATCCTCTCAATCGCACCAATCTGGAATTGAAACCGATCTCTACAATCTTGGATTCGCTGGCTCTGTATTCTCTCAATCGCACCAATCTGGAATTGAAACTGATGAAGCTGCCTATAGAGGCTAGCGCTGTGCCTACTCTCAATCGCACCAATCTGGAATTGAAACATAATGGAATCGTAATCGAGCGCAAATCACCATTCGCTCTCAATCGCACCAATCTGGAATTGAAACCTAAGATCTCAAAGCTCACCACATGAGAAGCAAGCGCTCTCAATCGCACCAATCTGGAATTGAAACAAGTGTTGCTCAACACGTAATCCATCAGGGGAAAAGACTCTCAATCGCACCAATCTGGAATTGAAACCTCTTACTCACTCACCTATGCTAAAAAGGATAGGAACTCTCAATCGCACCAATCTGGAATTGAAACTAAGAAGTGTTTCAAGCTTCTTGTTACCCGGCTTCTCTCTCAATCGCACCAATCTGGAATTGAAACCCAACACAACCAGGATAAAATCGCCTCTGACAAGGACTCTCAATCGCACCAATCTGGAATTGAAACAAATACCGGAGAGGCCTTCTATAGATTCCTGGAGCACTCTCAATCGCACCAATCTGGAATTGAAACTGGTATCTTAGACCCTTTCAATAAAAAAACTATGTTCTCTCAATCACACCAATCTGGAATTGAAACAAATACCGGAGAGGCCTTCTATAGATTCCTGGAGCACTCTCAATCGCACCAATCTGGAATTGAAACTGGTATCTTAGACCCTTTCAATAAAAAAACTATGTTCTCTCAATCACACCAATCTGGAATTGAAACCCATCTTGCCCATACTCTGCAAGAGCAAAGCCTTCACTCTCAATCGCACCAATCTGGAATTGAAACGGGAGAAAAACGCATACGTACGGCTATGCTTCTCATCTCTCAATCGCACCAATCTGGAATTGAAACCGAGCTGAAGCGGTGCATTGTGTGCGTTGGCGATGCTCTCAATCGCACCAATCTGGAATTGAAACGTGCTTTCCAGCCGTTACGCTGGCCTTCAGACAAGGCTCTCAATCGCACCAATCTGGAATTGAAACATTGAAAGGACCCGATGATAGGCTGGCAAATTCCACCTCTCAATCGCACCAATCTGGAATTGAAACAGGAGCTACCCCTGAGGAGATCGAATGGGTCAAATCCCTCTCAATCGCACCAATCTGGAATTGAAACATGTAAGAAACAAGCTCAACGGATCCGTCCTATCAACTCTCAATCGCACCAATCTGGAATTGAAACCAAGATCCTGTCTGGATCTCAATGATCGAAAGATTCCTCTCAATCGCACCAATCTGGAATTGAAACAGATGTATTCCCTTACAATGTTGGGAGAGTATATGCCTCTCAATCGCACCAATCTGGAATTGAAACTGAAAAGATGGGGGGGTAATCTGTCCTATTGCTTTCTCTCAATCGCACCAATCTGGAATTGAAACATATTTTCGGAGATCCCAAAACGCTCACAGGACAGACTCTCAATCGCACCAATCTGGAATTGAAACCCGACTTCTCCGTCACCCTGCCAGCAGAACTTTGGGCTCTCAATCGCACCAATCTGGAATTGAAACATTGAAAGGACCCGATGATAGGCTGGCAAATTCCACCTCTCAATCGCACCAATCTGGAATTGAAACAAAATAACCCAATAGGGGGTACCGGTGAGAGACAGGCTCTCAATCGCACCAATCTGGAATTGAAACATTGAAAGGACCCGATGATAGGCTGGCAAATTCCACCTCTCAATCGCACCAATCTGGAATTGAAACAGGAGCTACCCCTGAGGAGATCGAATGGGTCAAATCCCTCTCAATCGCACCAATCTGGAATTGAAACATTTCTATCTGTAAAAACTATTCTAGACATAACTATCTCTCAATCGCACCAATCTGGAATTGAAACCCGCTCCCGCCTCGCGCAGATCCTCACCGCAGCCCGCTCTCAATCGCACCAATCTGGAATTGAAACAAAATAAACCAATAGGGGGTACCGGTGAGAGACAGGCTCTCAATCGCACCAATCTGGAATTGAAACCTATTTCCCGCATACCAGCTCCGCCTGTATTAAAAACTCTCAATCGCACCAATCTGGAATTGAAACGATACAGTAGTGATGATTCTACGTGATCCAGATAGCCTCTCAATCGCACCAATCTGGAATTGAAACCTATTTCCCGCATACCAGCTCCGCCTGTATTAAAAACTCTCAATCGCACCAATCTGGAATTGAAACGATACAGTAGTGATGATTCTACGTGATCCAGATAGCCTCTCAATCGCACCAATCTGGAATTGAAACCCAGATTGCTTCGGTCGTCCCTCCCTCGCAAAGACGCTCTCAATCGCGCCAATGTGGAATTCGAACGAGACCTTGGAGAGCCTGTGTTAGCCACTGATTTGCTCTCAATCGCTGAAACATATTGAGACTGCTTCGTACCTCGCAGTGACGAATACTCTCAATCGCAGCAATCCGGAATTGAAATTTCCATAGGATAGTTGTCACCCCAATGGCATCTGCCCTCTTAATCGCACCAATCTGGCTCTGTATAATCAAGAAACTTGTTACTTTATGAGTTATTTAAGAATTCGTTTTGACCCAAAAAATATTTTTTATTTTTCTACGTTACCGATTGAATTTCATTATTTCATCGGTTTTGACCATTTAGGAGTATATTCTTTAAGTTGCTTTTTTTCAGAATTTAATTTGGGCATTCTTTTTTAGCTATCTTTGCCTCGCAATGAATATTGAAACAACAGCAGTTACTCCAGATTAAAATTTTTTTTCCGGGCTTCCGGGATCCCTGAGCTTCTGGCGCCAGTAGTTGGCATAATTTCTAATTTCCTTATTCCATTTCCAATTTATTATATCTCAAACAATATTCTTTATATGAAGAAATACTTCAATTTATTTGATTTCAGTCAACGTGTTGACTATAAAACGGAAGTTCTTTCGGGTCTTACCGTTGCAATGGCACTCATTCCTGAAGCGGTGGCATTTGCTATGATTGCAGGACTTTCTCCATTGACAGGGCTTTATGCTGCCTTCGTCATGGGATTAGTTACCGCTATTTTGGGTGGCAGACCGGGAATGATCTCGGGGGCAACAGGAGCTATTGCTGTAGTTATTGTAGCCTTGGCTGTTTCACACGGAGTTGAATATGTGTTTGCCGCAGTGATTCTGTCTGGTTTAATTCAGATTTTGGCTGGTTCGCTCCGTTTGGGCAAACTCATGCGTTTAGTCCCCCATCCAGTGATATTCGGATTTGTCAATGGACTGGCAATTATCATCTTTATGTCACAGTTGAATCAATTTAAAGGGCCTGATGGTAACTGGCTTGGTGGCACACCACTATATATTCTTTTGGGACTAGTGCTGCTCACGATGCTTATTATTTGGGGGCTTCCAAAGCTGACCAAAGCAGTACCGTCATCCCTTGTTGCGATCTTAGTGGTGTTTGGACTCGTAGCCATTCTGAAAATCGACACGAAGACCGTTGGAGATATTGCAAGTATCAAGGGAGGCTTTCCTCCTTTTCATATTCCAACTGTTCCATTGAATTTTGAGACATTACAGCTTATCCTACCTTATGCAGTCATCATGGCTGGAGTTGGGTTAATCGAAAGTTTACTTACGCTGAATATTATCGATGAGATCACCGAAACACGAGGAAGAAGTAATAAAGAAGCAGTAGCTCAGGGTATTGCAAATGTTACTTCAGGCTTCTTTTCAGGAATGGGTGGTTGCGCAATGCTGGGACAGAGTTTGATCAATATATCCTCTGGAGCACGTGCCCGTCTATCAGGGATTGTGGCAGCAGTGATGCTTTTGGTATTTATTATTTTTGGTTCTGGGTTAATAGAGCAAGTTCCTATGGCTGCTTTGACAGGACTGATGATCATGGTAGCTATAGGTACATTTGAATGGGCAAGTATCAAGACGATTACCAAAATGCCTAAGAAGGATATTTTTCTGATGTTTCTGGTTACACTGATAACAGCTATTCTCCACAATCTTGCACTTGCGGTCTTGATAGGAGTAGTCCTAGCGGCTCTCTTCTTTTCCTGGGACAATGCAAAACGCATCCGTGCCCGCAAACGAATAGATGAAAATGGAGTCAAACATTATGAAATTTTCGGCCCTTTGTTTTTTGGTTCTATATCAGCCTTTAATGAAAAGTTTGATGTATTAAATGACCCAGATGAAGTAATCATTGATTTTGAAGAAAGCAGGGTAGTAGATATGTCAGCTATTGAGGCTCTCAACAAAATCACCGAACGCTACCATAAAGTTGGCAAAAAGGTGCACCTGAGGCATCTTAGTCCAGATTGCAGGGGATTGCTCGCAAAGGCAGATGAAATCCTCGAGATCAACATCCTCGAAGATCCTACTTACAAAGTGATGACTGATAAGGTGACCTAATAGTAAAATACAACCTCAACCTATTGTAGGCGTCCGGCTCTGTTTTACCTAACAGACCGGACGCAATTATTTTACACCTATACTAAAAACCACAGACATTTAAAATGTCTGTGGTTTACAGAATATTTTGATAGCAAAACAGGGATGATAAAATTATAATTTTGTCAACAGGTTCTTAAACTTATCCCAGAGCTCAATCGATTAGGACGTGCTAACTAGGATTAGCAGAAGAAGGTACGAGTTAAGAAAACTTTCTCTATGACGTTAAAGCTAGCTTTGGATAAACCCCGATGAAAAAAATCCAATGAATTATTTCAAGTTTATCCGTTCCAATGGGGTTATGGTAGTTTTTGGTATCATGATGACTGCCTTGTCTAGTTTTGGGCAGACCTTCTTGCTGGCATTATATGTCCCTTTTTTGATTTCGGATTTTTCGCTTTCCAACAGCTCCGTTTCTACTTTTTATGGAGTGGCTACTATTATCAGTGCAGCACTGCTACCTAAGGTAGGTAAGTTGATAGATACGGTGCCGATCAAATGGTTTATAATTGGAACCACATTGCTTTTCTGTTTAGCCTTGCTTACTTTCTCGCTAGCTACCGTTTGGTGGGTGATCCCCATTTCTTTTTTAGGGTTGAGGTTGGCTGGACAAGGACTTTATTCCCATATATCCATCACGGCAATGTCCCGATATTTTGAGGAAAATCGGGGGAAAGCGATCAGTCTGGCATCTCTCGGCCACCCGCTGGGTCAGGCAGTGTTGCCTGCGATTATCTTAATTGTCATTGGTAGAATCGGATGGAGAGAATCTCTGTGGCTTAATGCTGGTCTTGTTACAGTGATTGTACTATTCTTTACACTTTTTGTATTGAAGGAAAAGCACCTCCAACCAGAGGGCGAAACTACAGACATCCCAGAGGAGAAAACCTTAGAGACCAAAATCCGCCAACGTGATATCATCCGCTCCAAGGAATTCTGGTTGTTGGCTCCAAATGTATTTTTTATTCCCTTTGCGACCACAGGTCTTTTTTTCTATCAAATTTCCATCGTTGAATTCAAGGGATGGCCAGAGGGATTGGTGGCTGCGGGACTGTCTGTTTTCGCAATTGCAGGTTCCGCGAGCATTCTCACTGCAGGGCCGTTGATTGATAAGTATCGGGCAAAAACCTTCTTCCCCTGGTACTTATTCCCGTTTTTCATTGGGATCCTGGGGCTTTGGCTTATTCCCAATATCTGGTCTATGTTCGTTTACATGATTTTGATGGGATTGTCGGTAGGGTTTGGGTCTGCGATTTTGGCATCCCTTCAGGTAGAGTTTTTCGGCAAAAAATTCATTGGATCAGTACGCAGTGTTTTCACCTCGATGATGGTATTGAGTTCGGCTGTTGGGCCTGCTTTATATGGAATTATATTGGATGCTGGATGGGGTTGGGATACTGTTTTGCCAATAAACTTGATCATTTTGCTGCCTATTATTGTTCAGTCCTTCCGGGCTATGCCAGGATTTACCAAAGCCAAATGGAAATTCAAGTACAAGCGATTAAAAAAGAAATTTAGAAACGGACCGGCATGAAATTACTTTAATAGTATAAGCCCTTATTCAACCAGGGCTTTCCACAGACAATGCCATTACTGCGCACATTTTATACAGTGGTTGCTTTCGGGCATAAAAAGTAGTCTGTTAATGTTTATTTCCTGACCACAGCGGATACATTTACCGAATTCAGCAGTGCCCAATTTACTTAGCCAATTGTTTAAACCTCTCAATTTGGCCTCATTCTTCTTGATTTGAGCGTCATTGATCGAACGGTTGTTGATAAAGTCCATTCGGGAGATTCTTCCGATGGCACTGTCAAGTGCCTGAGGTGCGGTATGTTCTTTAAGGATATTCATATCCTCATTGATTTCAAGAATTTTTTCTAAGATTTTGGTTCGGATTTCCTGTTCAAAGGTGCTGTCCATAGTCTAAATAGAAAAGGGTATTCTCAAATATAATGATATCCACTTTGTAACACACTTAGACATAGACTTGAAAGTAGATCTCCGCTTTTTTCTGGGCTCTTGAATTCCCTTTTGAGATTCAAATTGTATAAAACATTAGCTTGGAGAGCATGTCATGTATATAGATTGATTGGTCAAAAGTGCGATAGCGAATCCTAGACTCAGGTATTTTGGATACTAGTGTAATTAGAGATAGTATAAAACCAATAAATTCACATGATCGGGAAAGCCTGAAGAAAAGGTTAAAAAGGTTAAGTGAAAGTTAAGAGAAGGCATATTCTGCTCAAAAATGATTAAAATCCGGAATGATTGAGCGCCTATTGAACAAATGGATTGATTTTGTAAGGGATCATATTTATGTGATTACTATCATGATCTCTATTTCTCTGACAGGTTTGTTATTTGTTCAGTACAACCTCATCAAATTGGAGGTAAATATCCAAAAACGCCAATTTGACAAGGAAATAGATGAGGTGCTTTTGGACATGCATCATAGAATTGAGGATGATGAGGAAATAAGCAATAAGCTGATTCAGCTGATAGGGGACAAAGTTCCTGTATTCGAACGTGATTCTCTTGAAGAATACATGGTTTATGAGATTAGAACTTTTACCGACAGTATCTTAAGAAACCATAAACTTGGATTTCTGGATTATGATTTCGCGTTTTACCATCGAGTAGAGGATACCATTGCCTTTACTTCAGCAGTGAACCCACATCAACCTGATTATCAAAAATACGCCTTTAAGGCTGGTTGGCGAATACGTGAAGTTTATGGTAAGGGAGTGTTTAGATTCGGCCTGCTGTTTCACAACCAATCACTATATGTGGTGTATCAGATTTTTTCAATTCTGATCATTACCACGCTGTTTATTCTCATCCTATTAGGTAGTTTTTTCAGTACGTTCATGGTGTTACACAGACAAAAGCAACTTTCACAATTAAAGAATGATTTTATCAACAACCTGACCCACGAACTGAAAACACCGATTTTTGCATCGTCAATTCTCTACAAAATCATTAAGGAAAAAAGGCATAAATTATCAGAGGGCGAATTGGATCATCACCTATTCTTGTTGGAGAAAGAAAACCATCTGTTGAAGATCAAAGTGGAAAAGGTTTTGGAATTAAGTGTACTGGAACACGAGAATCCGGGACTGAATCTGAAGGAAATAGATTTACATGCGATCATCGCCCAGAAAGCTGAAATTTACAGCATAATCATTCATGAAAGGGATGGAGTGCTAAACTGTAATCTCCAGGCAGAAAATTTCTTGATCCAGGGAGACTACATGCACATCGGGAATATCATAGATAACTTGCTGGATAATGCCATAAAATACTCGGTTAAGATTCCAGAGATCCAAATTACCACCCACAATCATACAGATGGGATTCAGTTGATCATCAGCGATCATGGTATCGGCGTAGAGAGTACGGATCTTCCATTTATTTTTGATAAGTTTTTTAGAGTGAGCCAAGGCAACTTACACCAGACTAGGGGCTTTGGTCTGGGGCTGAGCTATGTCAAAATGATGACCGAATTACATGGTGGCACGCTGACATTTGAGAGTAAAATTGGAAAAGGAAGTACGGTCACTCTTCAGTTTCCACTTAAAATCACCAGTAATTCTATTCGTTATGTCGCCAAAAATTTTATTAGTTGAAGATGATCAGACCTTGGGGTATGCATTGAAGACCTATCTTGAAATGCACGATTTTTCCATATCATGGCAGACAGATGGGATGCTGGGCAAGGAAGCTTTTTTGAGGGAATCCTTTGACCTATGTGTTTTGGATGTGATGATGCCAAAAATGGATGGATTTACGCTGGCCACCGAGATCAAAAATGTAAATCCCGATATCCCTATAATCTTTTTGACCGCTAGGTCTATGAAAATAGATAAACTACAGGGATTCCAGAAAGGTGCTGATGATTATATCGTCAAGCCGGTGGATGAGGAAGAACTGATTGCCAGAATACAGGCGGTGTTACGCAGAACCCAGAATCAGCCCGAAATGAATACGCATTATCTCATAGGCAACCTTGAATTTGATTCTGAAAGTCGTAGGCTGGTATCTGGGACCGAAACCATCATTCTCACTGAAAAGGAAGCTGAAATCCTACAGCTCCTCTGTGAGAAAAAAAATCAATTGCTGGATCGCAAATTGGTGCTGAAAAAACTTTGGGGACAGGTAGATTACTTTAATAGACGCAGTATGGATGTACATATGGCCAAATTGAGAAAATACCTAAGTCAGGATCCCAATCTCACCATTATCAATATCCATGGAAAAGGATATATTCTCGAAGATATTTCATAACGTCTGTTTTGATTGAACCGATCGCTTCCTTAAGAAAGGTTTACTGATTAAAAATCCTCCATCGAGGTGCCTTTGCTAAAATTCCGCAGGTTATAAGTAAAGGTGAGCATCACGTAGCGCTGCAATACATTGGACTGCCGGTCTTCAATGTATATTTCAGAAATGTTCCTGCGGATATTGTTGTTCTGTCCAAACAGATCATAGACATTTAAACTGATTTCCGCTCGTTGATTGATAAACAGTTTCTTGCCTATACTCATGTTCATCAGGAGAAAACTAGTATCAAACCCTTCTGCGAGTCCTGTATTGAGCTGGTGGTTGATATCCATCCTATACACAAATCCTTTCCAAAGAATCCAGTTCAAATTCAAACGGCTGGATTGATTGAAATAATTGTTGTTTAATGTGGGACGTAGAGAATTGTCAACCAAATTATACGATGATCTTGTAGAAATATTAAAATCAACTTTATCACTGATATTACTACTCAGGGAGAATCCTCCTCTGAACCTGGTAGAGTATATAAAGTTAATTTCTTCATTGACCATTCCTGGTCTTTTAGTGTAATCTACACCGCCGTTAAGACTCAGGTTGGATTTGATAAAATCTACGGGCAATCCATAGCTTATATAGGATCTAAAATTCTGGTACCCGTCCAGGTTGACCGGTCTTGATAGCTGTGAGCCTTTTTCCAGTACAATTCCATCCTCAATCTCAATTTGCTCCTGAGCAATGAATGAACTGTTGGTAACTCTGTTGTTTTCAAATGAGGATTGGATATAGACAAAAAATGAACGGTCAGTTTCTGAATTGTTGCTTCTATATCTCAGCCTAAATCTCTTGTTATAGGATTGATCGAGTTCGGGGTTTCCTGTGCGCAATTGCAGGGGATTAGAATTATCGATGACTGCTTGTAGATCACCAATAGATGGAGCATTTGTGTACGTGTCAAAATCAAATTCCAGTTTATTGGATCGGGTGAATTGATAATCCAACCTGAATGTTGGAAGTACACTTGTGAAAATCCGCTCAAGAGCAAAGCTTTTGGGGAACTCCTGCGTGTTTTGCAACTTCACATGCTGAAACTCAGTCTCAACCTGTATTTTTAATTTTTCCAAGGAATATTGATATCCTATTTCAACTTCCTGTGAAAGATTTTCGCTGTTGAAAGTGTTACTTAGCGCAGTATCAAGGATGGTGTAGGTGGGAGTAATTTCTTCCTGATCATCTAGATTGTAAATAAGCCTGTCAGAATCATCAAGCCTATTTCCTATTTCGTATTCTATTTCAATCATTCCATTTTTCCCCAGTGGCTCAGTGTAGGAAAAATCAGCTTCCCAAGAAAACCCTTTTCGCCTGCGAACAATGCTTTGATTAAGAATTTCTTGCCTTTCTGTTGGCAGGAAAAAGATGTTTTGAGCCTCCCTTATGGCATCATCTTCATCTATATGATTTCCTGCATTTAAACCCAGTGTAAAACTCCTTCCTTTTTTGGCAAATTTCCGGCTGTAATAAAGGTTGTTAGTAATATCTATCTCTGAATTTTCAGCGCTGAGCTGATTATCTGTCTGGTTCAATAACCCATCAGGGGTCATAGTTCTACCTGAGAAACTAGAACTTTCTGTATCAAATCGGCCAGATATTCTCGGTCTGAAAAGAATTCTATTGTTGCTGTCCAGTTGATAATCCAGTCGTAAATCAAACCGGTGATAATTTGTAGCCTGAATATCCTGATTCTCCTCAGTATATACCTGTCCTTCATTTTCAGGTAAGACAAAATCTCTGATCAGAGAAGACCGCCCAATGTTTTTGCGGTTGTTATACAAATAGCTGCCTGAGACCTCTATCTTATCTCCCCATTCATCACTGAAGTTGATCCCGAATGAATTGGTGGTGATGATTCCGTCTTGGGTTCTGGCTTCTCCCTGACTGTTGGCATCTCCTGAAAAATCCATTGCATTGATATTATTGCTCAAACCTGTAAATGTAATCCGCCGATCACCATTGAACGCATTGATACTGGTACCTGCCATATATCTGCCATCGGTTCCATAGCCGACAGAGGTTTTTCCAAACTGCCCTTTTCTGCGGTCGGGTTTAGTGACTATGTTGATGGTTTTTTGTTGCTCACCATCATCAAACCCGCTTAATTCCGCTTTATCACTTTTCTTATCAAACACCTGAACACTTTGAACTACTTCAGCCGGAAGATTTTGCAAAGCTGCTTTGACATCTGTACCGAAGAAGGGTTTGCCGTCCACCAGTATCTGCGTCACATTTTCCCCTTGGGCCTGTATGTTTCCATCTTCCATAGAAATGCCCGGCATTTTTTGAACAAGGTTTTGGGCACTTGCGTCATTTAATGTTTGAAAAGCATCCGCATTAAATTGGGTAGTGTCACCTCTCTGTTCGCTTACTGATCTTCGACCGGTAACTGTCACTTCTGTCAAATTAGTAGTCGTTTGATTCAAGGTGAATTCGCCTATGTTGATGTTCTGATTTTTAATGGACACAGGCTTGATAATTTCCTCATATCCTATAAATTTCATTTTCAGGTTGTAAGTACCCGGATCAATATTATTTAGAATAAATGCACCGTCTAAGTTTGTCACAGCCCCTTGAATCATAGTGGAATCTTTCACTGACTCCAAAATGATTGTAACACCGGGAAAGGTGGTACCATCGTCGCCATTCTTCACCGAACCTGCTATAGAATATACCTGGGCTTGGGCTTGTAGAGTTATACAAAAAAGTAGAATTAATATTGTAGAAGGTTTCATTTTACAAAGTGGGGTTTAGGCGAACTCTTTGCGTTCTGGCATTTAATTCAAAGGAACCTATAAATCGTGTTCAAGTGGGACAAGCATACGTTAAGCAGCCTTAAGGAAAGGTTAAAAAGGTTAAGAGGATGTTAAGAATAGAGGAATAGGAGATTGAAGGAGGATGTTCACAATGCCTTTTAAGCAATTGGGCTTTGGGTTAGTTGCTCTATTTCTCTCTGCAAAGTGATTTCCATGCAGCCATCTATTAAGTGTATAGTCGGAAGTAAGATTGCATTGATTCACTTTGAAAAATTCCACAGAATTCAATAGTAGCCAGTCCCATTGCTAGAAATTTCTTGTTTCACTGCCCAAATGTCAAAGACTAGACTAGAGTAGTTTCAATTTGTGGGCAAAAGTGAGTATAATGACAAAAGAATAAAAAAAGCAAATAGAGAAGAAAAGGAATGCATCTACCCTTATTACAAGATATACTTATCCTGTTAGGTTTTTCGATCGTTATTGTTTTTGCTTTACAAAAGCTTAAACTCCCTTCTATAATCGGCTTTTTGCTGACAGGGGTAATAATCGGGCCTTATGGTTTTAGCCTTATCCATCAAGTAGAGCAAGTTGAAATCCTGTCTGAGATTGGAGTAATTCTCTTGCTCTTCGTGATTGGTATGGAATTGTCGATAAAGCAATTAATCTCTATCAAAAAGACCGTTTTTATTGGCGGGTTTTTACAGGTAGGTGTCACGGTACTTATAGCTGGACTTGTTTATTACTTTTTGGGTAATTCTTGGAATGAATCGGTGTTTGTGGGTTTTCTTTTTTCTCTTTCAAGTACAGCAATAGTCCTAAAAACGCTACAGGATAGACAGCAGATCAGTGCCCCTCATGCAAGAAATGCACTGGCAATTTTGATCTTTCAAGACATAATTGTGGTGCCAATGATGCTTGTTACCCCTATGATAGCCGGCGAATCAACAAATCTCGGCTTAAGTATTCTGTCGCTGCTTTTAAAGTCTGTTATTCTTCTTGCAATCACTTTTGTTAGCGCACGATATGTTGTGCCACGGTTGATGCATGCGGTTGCGAAAACCAATAGCAAAGAGCTATTCTTGTTGGTTACTATCACCCTTTGTTTTGCTGTGGCATTTTTTACATCAGAAGCAGGACTTTCTTTAGCATTAGGAGCTTTTATTGCAGGTTTGATTGTTTCTGAATCAGAATACAGCTATCAAGCAACGAGTATCATTCTTCCTTTTCGAGAGCTTTTCACAAGCTTCTTTTTTGTTTCTGTAGGTATGCTGCTTGATTTAAACTTTTTTCTAAATAACATTCCTGTTATCATGCTGTTGGTAGTTGCAGTGTTCCTTATCAAATCAGCAGTGGCAGCAGTGGCAGTAGCCGTTCTTAAATACCCCACTCGAACGGTATTATTAACAGGACTGGCACTTTTTCAAGTTGGGGAATTTGCTTTTATTCTCTCAAAAGTGGGTATAGAATACAATTTATTAACTGTCGAAACTAACCAATATTTTTTATCTGTTTCTATCGTGTCAATGATACTGACACCGTTTGTAATCATTTTTTCAGAGAATATAGTTGACAGGTTTATTGGTGTTTCAAAAAAGTTAGGACTTGACAGTACGTTGGTTTCAGCAAAAAATTCAACAGAAATTGTCAATCAGGAATTGGACAATCATTTAGTCATTATAGGGTATGGTGTAAATGGAAGTAATTTGGCTAAGGCAGCAGCAGCAAGTAACATTCCGTATGCCGTAATCGAGATGAATGCCGATACAGTCAAACGTGAAAAAGCAAAAGGTGTCCCCATTGTTTTTGGTGATGCTACTCAAGACCATATGCTCGAAACGGTACATCTTTCAAAAGCCAGGGCGGCTGTAGTAGCTATTTCAGACAACTTTGCCACCCGAAGTGTCATTAAGAATATTCGTTCTCAATCTGATTCGATCTATTTGGTAGTGCGAACAAGGTATATTAAGGAAACCTCTGAATTGCTCGCTTTAGGAGCTGATGAAGTGATCCCTGAAGAGTTTGAAACTTCAGTACAAATATTCACTTATGTGCTTCAGAATTTTCTTGTTCCCGAAGACGATATTGATCAGTTTATCGAGAAAGTCAGAGCCGACAATTACCAATTATTTAAAGGTGAATTGAAACGCCCGAAAACCTACCGGCCAAATGAATTGGCAGATTTCAACATCACTTGCTTGCGAATGAACGCAGACAGCAATACATTTTTAGGAAAGCCATTAAAAGAATTGAACCTAAGGGCTGACTATGGCATAAATATCCTAGGCATCAAGAGGAAAAATAAAATGATGGAAAGTATACATCCAGAAGATAAATTAAAACAAGGAGACATTATCTACATTCAAGGAAATCAAAGTAAAATAGAACAGTTCCATAAACTGATAAAATAAAGCTACCAAGGCACTTTGTATCCATCTGAGCATCCCATAATGTTTGGTTTAGGAATTTTAGTTTATCTGTTTAGCCGTGCCGCCGCCAGTTTGAAGGAAAAAGTTAGGAGAGGTCTTTTTGCTTATGGATCTGGATTCTTTCAAAGACATCGGGAAACCATTCAAACTCATTGATTTTAAGTGTTTTGTTGGTTAAGTTCCAAAAGGCTACTTTCACGATCCCAATCTAATGACTTATGCCGACTGATTATTTACTTATTTTTGTAGTTTTTCTTCAAGTGATTTTGCTGTTTTTATTTTTTCTACGAAAGAATGCTAGCGAGGAAAAGGCCTATCTACAAACAGAACTGGCTAGGATGAGTAAAGAACTTGAGCTTGCTTTGGCGCAATCAAGGCGGGAGGCAAGTGAGAATCTGACCAATCAGTTTCAGTTAGTTTTCAATAGTATTCGTGCCAATTCAAAAGATCAAAATGAAGCGTTAAAAACTTTTGGAGAGGTATTTCGACAAAATGTACAAGACTTCAATACGCTCCAACGGGAGAAGTTCTCAGAGCTTAACCGACGACAGGAAGACCTGATGAAAAGCACTGAATTGAGGCTGGAGAAAATCCGCGAAACAGTGGATGAAAAGCTTCAAAAAACATTGGAAACCCGTCTGGGGCAATCCTTTGAGATGGTAAGTAATCAGCTCCAAGCAGTGCAAAAAGGTTTAGGCGAAATGCAAAATCTTGCCAATGGTGTTGGTGATTTGAAGCGGGTGCTGACTAATGTGAAAAGCCGTGGAGTATTGGGAGAATATCAATTACAGGCAATATTGGAGAGTCTCCTTTCTCCGGATCAGTATGTATTGAATGCGGAAGTAGGAAAAGGAACCAGAGAGCGAGTGGAGTTTGCCGTGAAAATGCCAGGCCAGAGCGAGCCTATTTTACTCCCTATTGATTCTAAATTTCCGCAGGAATCATATCTCAGATTAGTAGATGCTTATGAAATCGCATCCAAACCAGAAATCGAAGTGCACCGCAGCGAACTTTTCAAAGCAGTGAAAAAGTCTGCTCAGGAAATCCAGAATAAATATGTTCACCCCCCATACACAACTGATTTTGCCATTCTTTTTCTCCCGGTAGAAAGTCTATATGCCGAAATCCTTCGCGAGCCCGGCCTGACACAGCAGATTCAGCAGGATTTTAAAGTATTGGTCACAGGGCCTACGACCCTTTCCGCGATTTTGAATAGTCTTCAAATGGGTTTTAGAACTTTGGCAATACAGAAGAGAAGTTCTGAGGTTTGGCAGATTTTAGGAGCAATCAAGACTGAATTTGGGAAGTTTGGAGAGTTGATCGAAAAGACCCAGAAAAAGCTTACCGAGGCAAATTCTGAACTGGATAAGCTAGTAGGAGCGAGAACTCGTGTGATTCAGCGGAAACTAAAAGATATACAAGAATTGCCTGAAGCGGAGAGTAACAAGCTTCTTGAAGAATAAGGGATTGGAGGATTATGAGTCCGAAAAAACTTACGAAAAAAATGAGATTTTTGATTATGGCTTTGTTACTTAGCTCTATAAGTATGAAATCGAGCATGACTCAAGCCTCACACACTGGGATGATTATAAGACTTGCGAGATTCCGTTTGGCCTTTGAAAAACAATTATAAACACATGAAAAGAAATAGCTTAATAGCCGATTACCAGTTGGAAAGCTATTATTTTTGCCAATTCAAAAATCACCTGAATTACTTCTATGGGGATGAATATTGTGATTGCTGGTGCTGGAGACATGGGATACCACCTCGCTGAGCAATTAAGTTTTGATAATAAGGACATCACACTGATCGATACAGACAGAGAAGTCCTCGACTACGTCGCTTCCAAACTTGATGTGTTGACGGTGCAAGGGGATGCGACTTCCTTTGATGTCCTCAAGCGAGCCAACGTAAACAGAGCCAGTATGCTCTTGGCGGTGACCACCTCCGAGAAGACCAACATTGTGACGGCGGTATTGGCAAAGCAACTAGGAGCAAAGCGTGTGATGGCCAGAGTGAGAAATCACTCCTATATGGATGCTGAAAATCTGTCATATTTCAAGAATTTAGGCATTGATAATTTGATATCGCCGACCATGCTTTGCAGCAAGCATATCTTTAATATGATAGAGAATTCCAGCTTTACGGAGGTGTTTGACTTTGAAGGGGGGAAGCTCAATATAGTGGGGATTACACTAGATCAAAGTAATCCTTTGGTCAATCAGCGGATCATGGACACCAAGTCCAATCCGATTTTTGATGATATCCGAATTATTGCTATTCTCAGGGATCAAAAAACGATCATACCTCGGGGGAGCACGATTGTTCGAAACAATGACCACGTATTTTTCATTTCCAACAAGAAAAATACACAGTCGATCATGGAGGTGTTGGGTCAGGAGAAACACACTATCAAGAATGTAATGATTATCGGAGGGGATGATATGGCGCTGACCACTGCACTCCGATTGGAAGATCATTTCCGAGTCACGCTGATCAATAAAGACAAAGAACGCTGTAAGTGGCTAGCTGAAAACCTGAAAAACTCCCTTGTAATCAATGGAGATTTCAAAAATGTAGAGCTACTGATTGAAGAAGGTTTGGAACAGATGGATGCATTTCTTGCCTTGACCGAATCTTCCGAAACGAATATTATTGCAAGTTTGACTGCCAAAAATCACGGGGTTTATAAGACTATAGCCCACGTGGACACTAGAGAGTACATTCATATTTCCCATAGCATAGGAGTGGATTCGCTGATCAACAAAAAGCTGGTAGCGGCCAATGAGATTTCTAGATTTTTGAAAAAAGGAACCGTGGAGGCTGTATCGGGTATTTATGGAGTGGATGCGGAGTTTATCCAGTACTCTGTCTGCAAGAATAATAGATTGATTAAAAATCCGCTTAGAGATTTGCACTTTCCTGATTCTGCCATCGTAGCAGGAGTAATCAGAGGCGATCAGGTTTTTATTCCAGATGGTGATTTCCAGCTTGATTTAAATGATAAAGCAATAGTGTTGGCTTTGCCTGAAGCCAAAAATGCGCTTGAAAAACTCTTTCATTAAGGGATGATTCATTTTAAAGAAATTGGAAAAATCATGGGAGCACTCTTAGTGCTAATATCCATTTTGATGCTTCCAGGAATTATTTTTTCGATTCATTATGATGAGGATCCTTGGCCTATTTTGAGCTCGTCTATGATTACTTTGGTCTTTGGAGTGACGCTGTTTCTCTCATTTTCTAAGCAGGATCAAAATATTCGTAAGCGAGAAGGTTACTTGATCGTAGCTTTAAGTTGGGTTTTTATGGCAGGCTTTGGGATGCTTCCGTACATCCTAAGTAATCAGATCAATGGGTTTTCTGATGCGCTATTCGAGACTATGTCTGGTCTTACCACCACTGGCGCCTCTATTCTGACTGATATAGAAGCCATGCCTAAGGGCTTGCTTTTTTGGAGAAGTATGACCCAGTGGATTGGTGGTCTGGGGATCATTGTGCTGACTGTGGCTATTTTTCCACTATTGGGAATTGGCGGAATTGAGCTATTTGTAGCGGAATCACCAGGACCAACCTCTGACAAAGTTCACCCTAGAATATCCGAAACCGCCAAGCGACTTTGGTATGTCTATGTGGGACTTACAGTGATGGCGACCTTGCTTTATTGGGTTGGAGGGATGACTTTCTTTGATGCGATCAATCATGCGCTTACTACTTTGGCTACCGGCGGCTTCTCTACCAAAAATGCCAGCATGGCCTATTATGATTCTGCATTTATTCAATATGTAGCCATCCTATTTATGTTTTTGGCTGGGACTAACTTTACGGTGATCTATTTTGGGTTGATAGGTAAATTCAAAAAAGTATTAAGAAGTGATGAGTTCAAAACCTATGGCCTGGCACTTTTGGCTATTTCAGTTATTGTTTATTATCCGATTTATGCCTCAAGTGTAGATCCTGAGCTGGCGTTTAGGAAGTCCCTTTTTCAGGTAGTTTCAGTGGTGACTACCACAGGATATGTCACCGATGACTACACCCAATATGGCCAGGGTGTTACCTTTATTTTCTTCTTACTGCTCTTTATGGGGGGCTGTGCGGGATCCACGGCAGGAGGAATTAAGTTTGTCCGTCACCTGACCTTTATCAAGAATTCATGGCTGGAATTCAAGCGCTTAGTTCATCCTAGGGCTATTGTTCCTTTGATGATCAATGGTGATCGGGTCACAGGTAGGATTATCACTCATATTATGAATTTCTTATTGATCTACCTGCTGACTTTTGTATTGGGAGGATTGGCGCTTTCTCTAATGGGGTATGATTTGGCTACCTCACTAGGAGCGGTCGCTACTTCTTTGGGGAATATTGGCCCGGGAATTGGTAGAGTTGGGCCGGTTGATAATTTTGCCTTTTTCTCACCCACAGCTAAAATTTTCCTCTCTTTCATTATGCTTCTAGGAAGACTTGAACTCTTTACCATATTGATTCTATTTACTCCCTTCTTCTGGCGAGCAAATTAATCCTAAACTTGGAACTGCGCCTGTATTTTGGCAATACGATCCTCTATAGACTCTGAACTGATAGATGTTCTACTCAGTCTATCGACCATGATAGGAAATGAAAATGGTGTGAATTGAACTGGATGCCTCACTACGAGCTGTTGATGATTGATTTTCTGCAAGGCATGGATCATTTTGTCCTCTTCCATCTGCTGATCGATAGCCTCTCCATGCGCTTGCTTCAGTAGCAAATTATCTGGATCATATTGCTCAAATACCTGAAATAGCAGACTGGCATTAGCTTGGATATGCTTGAAAGTAGTGGGCTTGCCGGGATAGCCCTGGAAAACCAGGCCGGCAATACTCGCGATTTCCCTGAATTTCCTCCGTGTCATTTCCGTCTCATTTACGCAGTGAAGTATGTCTTCTCGTAGATTTTTTAAAGAAAAAAGATCTTCCTCCAAAATCTCTTCAATATTCACATAGCTGTCGCAAAGCAGTTCAAATCCATAATCGTTCATAGCCATACTGAACGTCACTGGATAGCTAACACTTATCCTGTAGGCTATCAAAGCACTCATCAATTCATGAATTGCCCTTCCTTCGAAGGGATAAAAGAAGAGGTGGAATCCCTGGTTAGTTTGATGCGATTCGATCAAAAAAGTGTCTCGGTTTGGGACAATAGAAAGGCGATTTTGAAGGTCTAGTATTGGGGCAACCTGGACTATTTCTTCTGAGATGTAAATACCTTGATTGAATAGCTCAAAGATTTCGCGGATTTTATCGGCAAGTCTGGATGAAAGAGACATGCGTGCTCCCAACCAACTCACTACATTTCGTGTCTTTTTTTCCGAAACTTTGACTATGGCTGTCAATCCATTTACTTTCAGTAACTCCAGACTTCTTCCGGCAAAGAAAAATCGATCACCGGTTTTCATTTTGGCAATGAAGGATTCTTCTACCGTACCTAGATAAGCGCCATTTTTAAACTTTATTTTGATCATAGCCTCCGACACTATCGTTCCCATGGACAACCTGTGCTTCATGGCAATCCTTTTATTGGTTACTCGGTGCAGCCCATCCTCTGTCAGTATTACTTTCAAAAAATCCTCGTAACTCCCCAGCGAAGCACCTCCTTTGGTAATAAAGTCTATAATCCAAGACATCTCAGCTTCCGATAGCTCTTTATAAGAATGACACTTTGTTACCACTTGAAATATCGATTGTTCATGGAATCCATCACCAACTGCCAGTGTCACCAAAAATTGAATCAAGACATCGTAGGCTAGGATAGGAGGGAATTGTGACTCCATTTCCTCCTTCTCAATAGCATCTCTAAGTGCGGCGGCTTCGATTAATTCGAGAGAATTAGTGGGTACAAAAAATATCTCTGACGGTAATCCTGGCTGATGTGAGGCACGACCAGCTCTCTGCATAAATCTGGAAACTCCTTTTGGACTTCCTACTTGGATCACACGGTCCACAGGTCGGAAATCTACCCCTAAGTCCAGACTGGAAGTGCAGACCACTAGCTTCAATTTACCTTCATGCAGGGCATTTTCTACCCATCCTCGTACAGACATATCGAGCGATCCATGGTGCATGGCTATCCATCCTGCCCAATCAGGCCTGGCTTCGAGGATTTTCTGATACCAGATTTCCGTCTGAGATCGGGTGTTGGTGAATAGCAATACGCTGCGCCCCGCTTCAATAATTGGGATTACCTGATCCAGCATTCTGATGCCTAAATGTCCGTGCCATGGATATTTTTCTACTTCGTGGGGAATTACAGATTGCAAAATTATCTGCTTCTTGATGTCAGCTTTCACAATATGTACAGGTAGATTTTTGCCTAACAGAGTCATTGCGGCAGCTTCTAGATTACCGATAGTTGCTGAGACAGCCCATCTTCGAAAGGTGCTCGGGCAAATGGACTGTATGTATTCCAGAGCAAGTTGTACCTGAACCCCACGCTTGTTTCCTACCAGCTCATGCCATTCATCTACCACCACTGCCTGTACTGTCTGGAAAAGCTCGGCATGGCCTTTTTGGGAAATCAGTACATGCAACGTTTCAGGGGTGGTGATGAGGCATTCCGGCGGTCTTCTCTTGATAGCAGCGCGGGTTTTGGCATCTGTGTCTCCGTTTCTTACGACTACCTGCCAAGGCAATCCGATGGTCTCACATACCTCCTGCATAGCTTTTTGGATATCTTGAGCCAAGGCACGAAGCGGGGTGACCCAAATTAGCTGAATCCCATTGTTTTTGGCTTTTCGCCAAGTGTCTGGATTATTTTGGATGTATTCTAAAATGACCGGAAACCAAAGTGCTAAAGTTTTACCTGAGCCAGTAGGAGCATTGAGTAAACCAGATTTGCCCTCCAGGTAGTCATTCCACGTCTGCTTTTGAAATGGGAAAAGCGTCCATCCTTTCTTTTGAAAGTAATCCAAACCAATAGCCAGACGTGTTTCTTTCATAGGATATCTTTAGCGATACTTTTAATTTGTGATGCTTTGGCTTGCTGACTGGGAAAAGGAGGTGAAGTATTTCAAATGAATTGATAATTTTAGAATTGTAGAACGGAACCAGTCTTTTTCCGTTTGGTTTTAAAAACTTATTTATGAAAAATGCGATTTTTGCTCTTCTAGTCCTGCTTAGTTTTGGATCATGCAGTGACAGTGATCCGGAAGTTTATACCGGACAAAAATTGGAATATCAGCTGTATAAAGCTAGTGAGTACGAGTACAACGGGACGCTTACTGTCAGAGAATTGGCGGACGGAAATCTTGAGCTGAGCTTACAGTTAGTGGGAGCGAATAGCACTTCTGCTACCACCTTTCCTGCACACTTGCATTTTGGGGATTACACTAACCCAGAAACCCCAATGGCTTTTATGCTTACTCCAGTGAGCGGATCTGATCTTAAAAGCAAGACAGTGCTCGGGCCTTTGATGAATGGAACAAAGTTGAGTTTTGACGATATGAAGACCTTCGATGGACACGTCAAGGTGCATTTGTCTAGCGAAGGACCTGACTATAAGGTGATTTTAGTGGCAGGAAATATTGGCTCAAATTTCAATGAAAATTTAGAATTTGATGCTTCTCAAATGACAATTTGCTCACCGAATTTTTGAAGCGTTTCTTTGCCACTTACAATAGGCAACCTCGATCTGAAGGTTGCCTTTTAGGTATTATATCCTTTTCACTTTTACTCTACAATGACAGGGAAATTGATTAGCAGGTCAGTTTCTCCTCCAGCCAAAGGATAATCCACAAAGTTTGGATTATCTGCACCTATAAAATCTTTATTTAAGTCATGCCGCAGTATTATCTGCAGGTTTGCATTAGTAGAACTTGGGTTTTCGTCTATACTAAGTACACCCTCAAGCCCTAAATGTCTGCCATTATATAGATCATTATAGAAATAGGAAGCAAATCTGCTCATCGAAAAAGCAGTTCCCAGGAAATAAAACTGGTGTTTGTCTGCTTCCTCACGAACCTCCACTGTAATATCTTCATTTAAAATTGCATTGTACAATTCGATTTCCATCGAATACATCTTGCCTTTGGCCAAGACCACATCCTCTATTAGTAGAGAGCCTCCAAAATCAATTCCCTGACTGTCCGAAGCCTTAAAACTGAATGGGCTACCTATGGGAATTCTATATTCATCCAATTCCTGAAAAGTAAGGGTGACATCGGTAATCAATTCTCCGTCATTTTCCGGTACAGGGTCCTCACTTTTGCAGCTAGAGAAAGTAAGTGAAACTATTGCTAGCGCGATGAGGCAAAGTTTACTTTTTGAGTTCATAAGTAGTTGGTTAGAATTCATAATTGATTTTTAAAAGGACATTTCTCCCCATATCGTAGGTGAAATATCGGAAGCGGTTCATGTAATCTTTATAGCTGGTATTGAAGAGGTTTTGCACCTGCAGTCCAAGATTCAACTTGTCTTCGCCTATGCTCAATTGCTTGTTGTAAGAAATGTTGAAAAGCGCGTAGGCGGATGGCGGGGGAGCAATATCAAAATCAGGCTCTCTGTTTTGCTTGGCTACCAGCACATTGCTTAAGGTTAACTTGTTCGTTCGTGAATCGGTACTCTTTGCAAAGTCATAAGAAACACCCCAGTCCATGCGGTTTGCCGGGATAAATGGGAAATAGTTATCGTCATTTGTGTTCTTTGCCTGTACGATAGAACCTTTTAAGTAGCCACTAAATTTGTTAGTAAACTCATAGCTGCCGGCAAAGTCAAAACCATAAAACAATGCATTTGACTGCAAATATTCATACACATTGAATGTGCCTCTCAGGCTCACATAGACTTCTCCTGTAGGATTCAAATAAATAAAATCCTGTATAGGATTGAGATAGGCAGTAAATTCTAAATGAGTTTTTTTTCCATCATATTGCAATTCATTGATCCATTTGAGTGATTTCTCAGACTCCAGATCAGCATTTCCGATTTCCACCGCTGCCGCACCGTGGTGAAGCCCTTCACTGAAAAGCTCATTGACATTCGGTGGTCTCCATGCAGAACCAATATTTGAATTAAAAGTCAAATCAGGGGTGATATGATAAAGTCCACCTAAGAATGCCGAGAAATTAGAATAGTCAAGATCAGCAGTTCTCAACTCTTCATTAATATATCTGGCAGTGCTCACATTTCTGAAGTCATACCGTACTCCTGCTTCTACTTCCAGTGGACCTTTGGAGTACTTTTCCATAGCATAAAGGCCAGTATTCAGCATATCATAATTTGGTATCAAAGGAGTGATTCCAGTACCAGGCACATTGCTATTTGCCTGCTGAATGAAGTTTATTCCCCATGTGCCACTCAACTCATTCTCATGCGTGTGATTTACATAGAGATCCACAGTGTTGGTATAAAGTTCTAGGTCCAAACTTGCTTTCTCATTCTGAGCGCCTCGTCTTTTATCGAATTCCTGACGGTGATTGAGCTGAAAACCATACTGGAAGTTCATTTTCCAGCTTTCAGAAATATGGTAATGAGACTTTAACTTAGCCAAGTGATGAGTTACGCTTTGCTTGGGATTGACGATGTCATAGCTGTAGTCTCCATCTGAAAAAGGGCGGCCATTTCTTATAATATTTTCTAGATCAGAGAGATTTCCAGTATGTGAATCGTTCAAAATCCCCAATTCGGTTTGGAAAAGACTGTAATAAGCTTCCACTCCAAGTTTGGAACTGCTATATCCCAGAGAGCTACTAAGATTAAGCTCACTCACGCCAGTGTTTTCTTGAAAATAGCCGGGAGACTTTACATTTCCTGACCTTTTGGCGGAGCTTTGGATACGATACCCTAGGCCTTTGATTTTGTCTGAGCCACCTACATGCACTAGGTTGATATTGCCCATTCTACCATTTGTGCCACCAATGAGATTCAGGCTAGTTTTGCTGGTTTTTTTTGTTGGAAGTGGGGCTGGATTTACCAAAATCACTCCGCCCATTGCTTCTGGGCCATATCGCACCGTTTCAGCTCCTTTTACGACGGTGATTTCATCTGCCAGAAAAGGATCAATTTCAGGAGCATGCTCAGCACCCCACTGCTGTCCTTCGAGACGGATACCATTATTCATGATCATGATCCTGTTACTGTGCATTCCGTGGATTACTGGCTTTGCTATGCTGTTTCCAGTGGAAAAAGTGGATACTCCAGAGATTCTTTTGAGACTTTCACCAAGATTTTCACCTCTGGATTCGAGTAGGTTTTCTCCAAATAGAGAAGATACAGCAGTGGTAGTTTGTACCGCATCACGATGCCCATGCACTTCCACGCCTTGTAGTCTCACCGCTTCATCTTCCAGTCTATAGGTTTTGCTAAATGTACTGGATTCTAATTTGATGGTATCAGTAACTGTCTTATGTCCAATGTATTGTATTGTCACCGTGTAGGTGCCACTACAAAGATTTTTGAAGGTGAAGTTTCCATTCTGATCACTTACTGCTCCTTCTTCAGCCTCAGCTACCCACACATAGGCAGCATCAATTGGCTCATTGTTTTCTAGGTGGATTATCTTACCTCGAATAGTAAGGTGACAATTTTGAGCTTGGATTTTATACCCTAGCAATAAAATAAATGTTAGTAGCATTACTGTTTTCAGATTCACGATACAAAAATAGATTGCGTTGGATTTATTAACTAGCGTTTTTGAAACAAAGTTGCATTTAAAGGATAAATGGTGAAAAATTGAAAGGAATTGCTCTTTGGAATGCTGATTGGATTAGTTGAGAGTGATTTTAACAAAGTGTCACATGCCTAACGCGTATTGATTCCCTGTCATTCTGTGACATCTATTCTCAAGAGAAAATTCTAATTCATACTTTTACCCAATGGAATTTGCCATAGTAGATATTGAGACCACCGGCGGCGCGCCAAAATATGGTGGAATTACAGAGGTAGCTGTATTGATTCATGATGGAGAATCAATTATAAGAGAATACCAGACCCTGCTCAACCCTGAGCAAGCGATACCCACTTACATTACAGGACTGACTGGAATTGATAATTTTATGGTGAGGCATGAGCCCACCTTTGCCACTATACATGAGGAACTTTGGGAATTACTCCATGATAGAGTATTCGTAGCTCATAATGTTAGTTTTGACTATGGCTTTCTTCGGGAGGCATTTTTGAAGTTGGGGAAGGAGCTCAAGACTCCAAAACTGTGTACAGTAAGTCTAAGCAGGAAAGTATATCCGGGGATGGGATCTTATAGTTTAGGGAGACTTTGTGAAAGTCAAAAAATTCCTATTGAAGCAAGGCACCGAGCAATGGGAGATGCTAAGGCGACTGCTATTTTGTTTGATCGAATGATCAAGTCCGACTATCAGATCATCAATCAATCGCTGAAGAAGAATACAGGTGAAGCTTTTTTGCCTCCTAATTTTCCACATTCCAAATTCAAGGAAATCCCAACTTCATGCGGCGTCTATTATATGCTCAATGAGCATAGCAAAGTAATCTATGTGGGCAAGGCAATCAATATCCAAGAGCGTTTTAAAAATCACTTTTCAGGGCAATTACTTCCCAATCTGAAGCAAAAGCTCAAGACAGAGGTCTTTGATTTGAAATGGGAATTGACAGGAACTGAGTTAATGGCATTATTATATGAGACACTGGAAATCAAAAGATTATGGCCAAAATATAATTCTGCATTGAAACTTCCTAAGCGTATGTTTGGCTTATTTTACTACGAGGATAATTCAGGTTATGGAAGATTTCAGGTTTCGAAGATTACCAAATTTTTTAGACCGGTTGAATCTTTTTTCTCCATGGAGGAGGCCAATACATTTCTTAAAATAGGTATTAAAACCTATGGTCTTTGTCCCAAACTATGTGGACTCAGAAAGGTAAACTGTGATCCGGAAGAGGAAATGGGTTGTGAAGGGGGGTGTGATTTCACAGAGAAACCAAATGAATACAATAAGCGAGTAGCGGAGTTTACTGTGAAAATCAAAGATAGCCAAAAGGAAATCTTGATCAGACTCAATGGGCGAAATGCAAATGAAACGGCTTTTTGCATGTTTGAAAGCGGCATGCTGAGTAGATTTGCCTACCTAGAAAATGACCAGATTACTGATGATATTCCCTCCCAGCTGGAACTGGTGACGCAGTTGCCCGAAACGTATTACATCCTTCGCCAATACATCCACCAGATCAGCCCTGAGCAGATTGTCGTTCTGGAAACCAATTAAAATTCCCTATAGGCTAGCTGCATTGAATGTATCCCCCTGATTGACATCTCCAGTCTCAAAGCCCTTTTTAAACCATTTCATGCGTTGAGCTGAGGTGCCATGGGTGAAGGAATCAGGCATTACACGACCTGTAGCTTGCTTCTGAAGACGGTCATCTCCGATGGCATTTGCGGCATTCAGTGCTTCATCCAAATCCCCTTTTTCCATCCATCCGATGGACTTTTGACTATGATTTGCCCAAACTCCGGCAAAGAAATCTGCCTGTAGTTCTAATCTTACAGAATACTGATTATATTCTTTTTCGCTCACTTGACCACGAAGTTTGTCCATTTGAGCGGTGATACCCATGATTTTTTGAATATGGTGCCCAACTTCATGCGCGATTACGTAGGCTTGCGCAAAGTCTCCGGGAGCGTTCAGCTTCACTTCCATTTCCTGAAAAAAGCTGAGATCTATGTACAGTTTTTCATCTCCAGGGCAGTAAAATGGCCCTGTCGCACTTGATGCCATCCCACATGCGGAGGAAACTTGCCCGCTGAATAGCACCAAAGTAGGTTCTCGGTAATTTTCTAACTGCTTGTTCCAGACATCCTCAGTATCAGCAAGGATAGTTTCACTGAAAGCTGCCAGTCGGTCCTCCTCTGCAGTAGGTGTATAGCTGGTTTCAGTAGTGAATCCCTGTCCACCGCCGCCCATGAAATTTCCCAAGAAAGTAAGGGGATTGGTGCCGGTAATTACCGAAATGGCAATTACTATCCCGACAATGATCAGCCCGGTTTTGGAAAATAGAATCCTAATCAGGGGTCCAATTAGCATGGGATTGAACCCGCCACCACCGCTCTTGCCCCGTCTATCCTCTACATTGGAGCTTCGTCTTCTTCCTTCCCATTTCATGTGTTTATAATTTGTTTTTTAAAGGCCATAACTTGTCCCGTGACGAAGGAAACGGGATAGCCTGTCCCGTGCGCCGCGGCGGATCGGGAGAATCTCGCGTGCATTATAATCATCCCAGTGTGTGACGCTTGAGTTATGCTCGATTTCTTTGTTCTTTTGCCTTGACGCAAAAGAACCAAAAAGTCAAGACGCCAGCAAAGCTTCACCCCGCATGCCAGCCGCCTGGCTCGCTGCTGCGTCACCCAAGCGCGCCCTAACCACAAACAAATCTGCTGATGCGGTGGATGCTGACTTATAATCATCCCCCTGTGTGTTCCCGTAGGTACGGGATCATGGGTATTCATATGATTATAATTTGTCTCTTCAAAGCCATATAGCCTGTCCCGTCCGCCGCGGCAGATTGGGAGAATCTCGCAGGATTTATAATCATACCTCTGTGTGTCTCTTGAGTCATGCTCGATTTCATGGCATAAAAAGTTTGATTTTGTCTAAAATTAACCAAATTGGACGATTGGACATTGTCCTTTATCTATTTTCGAAAAAATATCTTAATCCCATAACCTATGAACAACAAAATTTTTCAAAAACTATCACTAAGCCTTGCCTTTGTGTGTGCTTGTACCTTAGTCCAAGCTCAGACTGGAGTGGGGGTGAAACCTGAAAAAGGCGCCAAAATGTACTTGGATGGCTCTAAAAAATCACTTGATAAAAACTGGGTGTACTGGGAAGGGCCGAGGTTTGCAGCAGAAATGCCGATAAAATGGCCTGAAGTCACTGACCCTGTAGATGGTGGTACTGTAATCAGCAGCAATGATCCTGCGGGAGCTGGCGGTCTGTATGGTGCAGCAGATATTGTCACCAAAAAGAAATTCAAAGATTTCCGTGCACACGTGGAATTCTTTGTTAAAAATGAAGGTGGAAACTCAGGGGTCTACCTGCAGAATCGGTATGAAGTCCAGATCCTCGATGGGGATTATGGAGATCATGGCATGGCTGCTTTGATCAATGAACATGTTCCAACTTCTGAAGAGTATTATGGCATTGGCAAGTGGAATGCGTATGATATTGAGTTTAAAGCAGCACGCTTTGAAAATGGTAAATTGGTTGCTAAACCTCGGGCGACAGTGTATCTGAACGGAGTAAAAATCCATGAAGATAAAGAAATACAGCAAGTTTGGGGAGGTCCAAACTCAGGTCTTGATGGTGGGAATGACGGGGGCAAAGGTATTACCGATATCCCGGGAGGACTGAAGTTGCAAGCTGAGGGCCACGATGTGTATTACAGAAATGTGTGGATAAAGAAGTTAGACTTAGACGGCAAATCGACTGATTTCTAAGAAAACATAAAGCATTAAAAAGCCCTGAATTCGAAATTCAGGGCTTTTTGCATTTCATCTTCATTCTACTTTTACAAGGAGAAGTAGGTTTTTTTGCTTCTAAAATTCTTTTAAAGCCACAGCTACACTAGGTGCTGGAATAAGGCAACTTTTATTTCTCAGAGAACCTTGAGTTTAAAATGCTAGAACATTAATCGGGGTAATCGCAATTTGGGTTGATATATTCTGTAAAGGGTACTGCACAATTTAGCCATTTGATTGGAAATCAAATTTTGGTTCCATGGCAATGGATTTATACGAATATCTTGGGCTAGGCTCCGGGGTAAGGTTTCGGATTTTGAGCGTAATTTTTGTTATTAATAATTCCAGATATAGTTAAGATTTACTTAAGTGATTCATTATATCTATTTATCTCTGTATTATCGTGCGAATATAAACGAATAGAGGTTTATAAGTCGGTGATTGTGTAGTTTTTTGAGACTAATTAGAAACGTGGTTTAAATACCTGTTGATCAGTCTGGGGATGATTTGTAGTTATTGGATGATCTCCTTCAGTATGCCTGTTCCAAAGCCAATCATTTTCCAATCCGATATTTCCAGGTCAATCACAGCCATCATTCCAAGTTGTAAACCGAGATAATTCTCATTGGAAATATGTGCGAGCAGTAAGCTGATGGTAGGATTATGTCCTACCAAAAGGCAGGTATCCACTGAAGTCGGAGTTTTTTCCAGCAAGGTTATTATATTTCCCATGTCGCCCTGGTAGATTTCTTGAGTGAAAATTGACTCCTTAATAGCGCTATATTTTCCCATCAGTTCAGCTGTTTCTTTAGTGCGTTCTGCTGTTGAGCAATACATCAAGTCGATGGATTTCAATTCATGTTTCAGGTTTTTACCCATGCGCATGATGTTTTCTCGGCCTTTTTTGGTGAGTTGTCTATGAAAATCCGACCCATTTGAAAATCCTGCTTCTCCGTGTCTTAGTAAAAACAATTGCTTCATGATAAGTGGTTTATGCGCTCAAAAGTGATTTATACTTTAATCAAAAATCCATCCAAATAGACGCTGGTTATTTTTAAATATTTGGACGAGAATACAATGCCGTCTATTTTTAGCCTTTCTTATCGGGTTTGAAAACCCAGAAAAACTGCCTTTTATGTCAAAAAACCTTGTTATCGTCGAGTCACCAGCCAAAGCCAAAACCATTGAGGGATACTTGGGCAAGGACTATAAGGTAGCATCCAGCTACGGACACGTTCGGGATCTTCCCAAAGGCGATAAAGCAATCGATATTAAAAATAGATTTAATCCTACTTATGAAGTCACAGCTGATAAAAAGGATGTGATCAAGAACCTCAAGGCTCTGGTGAAGGATGCAGAGACGGTCTATCTAGCGAGTGATGATGACCGAGAGGGAGAGGCTATTTCTTGGCATCTAAAAGAAGTGTTGAAACTTAAAGATGAAAATACCCGAAGAATTGTATTCAGAGAAATTACTAAAAATGCGATTACCAAGGCGATAGAGAATCCTAGAGGAATCGATATTGATCTGGTAAATGCCCAGCAGGCAAGGCGTATCTTAGATAGATTGGTCGGTTTTGAACTCTCACCTATACTCTGGAAAAAGATCAAAACAGGCCTATCTGCAGGTAGAGTACAATCGGTGGCTGTACGTCTTATCGTAGATCGGGAGCGGGAAATAGAGCAGCACAAAGCAAAATCCAGCTTTAGGGTCACTGCGATTTTCGAGGTAGAAGGGAAAACCTTTCAGGCCGAGCTGCCTAAGAAATTTGATACCAAAGCTGAAGCAGAGGAATTCTTGAAGAAATGCCTTGCAGCTGACTTTTCGGTAGCTAACCTGGAGAAAAAGCCAGGGAAGAAAACTCCAGCGGCACCTTTTACTACTTCTACGCTTCAGCAAGAGGCAAGTAGAAAGCTGTATTTCTCTGTAGCACAGACCATGTCTGTAGCACAGAAACTGTATGAAGCTGGTAAGATAACTTATATGAGAACGGATAGTGTGAATCTATCAGATGATGCGATGGCTTCTGCCAAAAATGCAATTCACGATTCATACGGTGACAAATACCACAAATCAAGGAAATTCACCACTAAGTCTGAAGGTGCTCAGGAAGCTCACGAAGCCATCCGGCCTACGGACTTCGCCAATGCACACGTCACAGGCGATCGTAACGAACAGCGTCTCTATGAGCTGATCTGGAAGCGTGCGATAGCTTCGCAGATGGCTGATGCAGAATTGGAAAAGACAATTATTACGGTAGATATATCCAATCAGCCCCAGAATCTGGTTGCAACTGGAGAAATCATCAAATTTGACGGATTCCTGAAAGTGTACTTGGAAGATACAGATGAAGAGCCAGAAGAGGATGATCGCAATGAAGGTAAGGCACTCCTGCCTCCTTTGACCATAGGACAAAACCTGAATCTTCAGGAAATGAAAGGACGTGAGACTTTCACCAGAGCTTCTCCGCGATACACTGAAGCATCATTGGTGAAGAAGTTGGAAGAACTGGGGATCGGTCGTCCGTCCACTTATGCGCCTACTATCTCTACCATACAGCGACGTGAATATGTAATCAAGGAGTCCAGAGATGGTACCCCTAGGGATTATGTGGAAATGATCATTGCCAAAGGTGAATTTAAAGACGCTACCAAATCCGAAAATACAGGAGCTGAAAAACAAAAACTTTTTCCTACCAATATTGCAATGGTAGTAAATGACTTTTTGGTAGAGCATTTTCCTAATGTGATTGACTTCAGTTTTACTGCCAGAGTAGAGAAGGAGTTTGATGATATAGCGGCTGGAGGTCAGGTTTGGCAGGATATGTTAGAGTCATTTTATGGTGGGTTTCATAAAAATGTGGAGGATACCGAGCAAGTTTCTAGACAAGATATCAACTCTAGCCGTGAACTTGGGAATCATCCAGTGAGTGGCAAACCGATGATTGTAAGACTTGGTAAATTTGGGCCATTGGTTCAAATCGGTGATTCCGAAGATGAAGAGAAGAAGTTTGCCAGTTTGAAAAAAGGGCAGTTTATCGAAAATATCACGATGGAGGATGCGCTTGAGTTATTCAAGTTACCTCGTGACATCGGGCTGTTTGAGGATAAAAAGATGGTTGCTGCAATTGGTAGATTTGGGCCTTACGTACGTCATGATGGTTTTTTCGTCTCTTTGCCAAAGGAAATGGATCCGCTGAGCATTACTGAAGAGGAAGGGATTCAGTTGATCAAAGACAAGCGTGAAGCAGATGCGAAAAAGCATATTAAATCATTTGATGAGAATCCTGAGATTCAGGTATTGAATGGGAGATGGGGACCTTATATCAAGATGGGAAAGAATAATTACAAAATCCCGAAGGATAAAGAGGCTGAAACTTTAACTTATGAAGAGACAATTCATATCATTGAAAATCAACCTGAACCAAAGAAAAAAAGCGGAAAATTTGCAAAGAAAAAGTAAATGATTCTGATTTTATTGGAATAGTTATGAACAAGTCTAAATCAAAACTACTAAGGATTGTTTTAGACTTGTTTTTGTTTTCAGGGATTTTATATTCATATCGACTATTATTCCGAAGCTGAGCATGAAGCCGGAGATAAGTAGTTTTCCATTAGTACCTGTTTCAAAGTGGGTTATAGGTCTATATCCAGTTTGATCTTTTCTAAGTAAAGGGCTTTTTCCACACTGGAGTAAAGCAACTCCTGATCAATTGGCTTGGTGATATAATCGTCCATTCCTATCGCAAAAACACGGGCTTTTGTTTTTTCGGTGGTATCAGCAGTTACGGCTATGATGGGAATGTCCTTAGAATTCATGCCTGAATTCCCAGAGCGAATTAGTTCTGTAGCTTCATATCCATCCATTTCGGGCATTTGAAGATCCATGAGCACCACATCATAGGCTTTTGTTTTTAGAGCTTCCAAAGCTTCCAGTCCATGATTTGCAAAGTCAAAGCTTACTCCCTTCCATTTTTTCAGAATTGATTTGATTACCAATTGATTGACAGTATTGTCTTCGACTACTAGGAAGTGCTTTCCACTCATCAGCTTCGCCACCTGGGTAGGAGTCATTAATTCTTGTTTGTTTGGAGCAGAACTAGATTTCTCTAGCTCGATTTTGATCTTCACCTGAGTGCCTTCGTTTTTCACACTCTTTACTTCTATCACTCCATGATGCAGGTCAACCAAAGCTTTTACTATACAAAGTCCAATTCCAAAGCCTCCGTATTTCCGTTTGTCATTGAGCTGTTCTTGGCTAAATGAATCAAAAATCTGATTGAGTTTTTCTTTGGCTATTCCTACGCCAGTATCCTCAATGTCCACCGTGAGGGCAAGCTTATTTCCTCGCTTTTCCTCCGTATTTACGGTGAGTTTTACCTGACCTTTTTGTGTGAATTTTGTTGCATTGTCCAGTACATTCGAGATGATTTGCTTCAATCGGATAGGGTCACCGACCAGCTTTGTGCTGATCGGGTTTCGCTCTTCGTAAATAAATTCCAATCCTTTTTCACGTGATTTTTGATTGGTGAGGACTTTCAATTCCTGTATAATTTTATGTAAATCAAAATGCACATGAGCAAGGTTCAATTCCCCTTTTTCTATCTTAGAATAGTCCAGAATATCATTGATAGAGCCTAGCAAAGACATGGAAGAATACTGGATAACCTCCAGGTTGTTCTTGATGGCTGGATCATCAGTATTACTTAGGATTGACTTGGAGAGCCCCAGAATAGCGTTCAGAGGAGTTCTAAGCTCATGGCTCATGTTGGATAAGAAATAGGATTTCATATCGTTAGATTCTTCTGCCCGCATCAGGGCGATTTCCTGGATCTCCTCCTTCTCTGTTTTAAGTAAGCGGATCCTATTTGCCATAGAAAGTGAGAGAAAGATGATTTCTGCCCCGGTTCCTATTTTGGAAGCGTTTGCTGTAAAGAAAGAATTCGGTATTAGTGAAAAATTGTTCAGAATGAATATCACAAAACCGATCGTCAAGCATGCAATACCTATGGTAAAGAAAAAATCAACATTGGATTTGCTCAGGTAGCTTTTGAAAATCGTGAAAATGATCAGAATGAGCATCAAAAAACCTAAACCATTGACAGCAGGATAATACAACGCCTGACCTGATGAATAGGTCAGTATCCCTAGCAGGAGAATCACATGAGCTAAAAATAGTAACTCAAAGGATGTTTTAAGCACTTTTGAAAGCTTTCCTGCCTTGAGATAGACAAAACTATAGACACCTAGTGCCAAGGAACTTAAGGCCGCGAAGATAAGTAGGGAGCGATTAGCAAACCATCCGGGTTCTTGGGTGACGTATTGGAAAAAGTACCCATCAAGATTCATATGAAGTAAGGCTATAGATGCTACGTATGCCACATAGAAAATAAAACTAGCTTCCTTCATCGCAAAATAAAAGAAGAGGTAGGTAACTCCCGCTAAAAAAAGGACGCCATAGAATATGCCGTAAATCAGTTGCGTGAAGAAAGAAGAATGGACTAGCGATGAGGTGTCGTTCAGAAGAAGGGGTATGCTGATTACTTCACCATCACTTTGGTATTTGATATAAAAATCTGAAGTAGAATGGGAAGCTATCGTAATCGGGAAAATCAATTTTCTATGTTTGAAGGGTCTGTCTTTGAACTTTATCATATCCCCACTCAACTGGTCAGTGACGATTTCTCCCTGAGATAATTGGTACAGATGCACCACATCGGTAATCGGTCTGGCCGTTTCCAAGTACAATGTCTGCGACTGATCTGAATCATTTGTCAATGAAAACCTGAGCCAAAAAGTTTGGTCTGTAAAGCCAAGATTAGTGATTGGGTTTTCTAAGGATTTAAAATCAAGTGAATTCTCATTTTTTAGGATTTCTTGTAAAGTATAATTTGTTGAATCAACCTGAGCTACTTTGGCTAGGGCATGAATAGAAAGAGGATAGGTGAATTCCTTACCAAAAGAATTCTGTGCATGTCCGACTCTTCCTATCAGCAGGAGCATGCCAAGAGTAAAACAAAAATAAAAGTGCTTCATTTGGGTGAAATAAGGGTGAAGGAAATTACGAGGTTATAGCATAAGCAGATCTTATTTGGCTCCGAATTGTTTAGATTATTTTAAAAAATCCGGATCTTTAAACCTGGGGTTAGGGTAAGTATAGAAGCCTTCGCCCGATTTGGCCCCCATTTTACCTTGATCTACGTAGGTTTTGAGAAGAGCTGCAAAAGCGCGCGATGCAGCGTTTCTACGTGAGTTAGTGATGTGCCATGCTGTATCAAGACCCACATTATCCAAGATTCCAAAAGGCCCAGCCGACATGTTGAAATTTATCATCCAAGATTTGTCTATGGCCTCTATTTCTGCGATTTCTCCAGTTAATAGCCTTCCTGCTGCATCGATCCAGGCGATCAATAGGGTGTTGAAAATGTATCCTGAATGTTCTTTCTTGATTAAGATAGGTACTTGATGGAGCCTTCTGCCAAGCTCTTCTAAAATAGAAACGACGGCTGCCGAAGTGCCAGCATGTGGCATAATATCTACAACTCTGGAATGGAAAACGTCATGAAAATGAAATGCGCAGAATTTCTCAGGTCTCCCAGATACGCCGGCAAATTGGGAAGGAAGCAGGTAGGAGGTATTGGTCGTGAAAATGGTGTGAGATGAAGCGAGACTGCCTATCTCTTTCCAAACCTTAGTTTTGATGTCGGCATCTTCTGTTACGCTTTCGCTGATTAGATCTACCTGTTGCACAGCTTCTTTAAGAACGTATGTAAAGGAAATTCTTTCCAGAGCTTGAAGTCCTATTTCTTCATTTATAAGTTCAGCTCGACTCAATTGAGCCACCAATTTTTTCATAGAGGACAAAGAATTTGTCAGACTTTTCTCCTGAATATCATATACGTTCACCCGAAAGCCGGATATTGCGGCTTGCAATCCAATTCTAGTTCCCAGTTGCCCTGCGCCTATAATACCAATAGTAGAAATTATCATTGATGTCTGATTCTCTGTTAATTAAATAGTAAAGCCCCCATCAGCAATTAAGACTGATCCAGTGGTGTATGCGGCTGCAGGGGAGGCAAGGAATAAAGCCATTGCGCCAATTTCGTAGGTGGTGCCCATGCGTTTGATAGCAAGTTTCTTCATGACCATGCTCAATATTTTCTCATTAGACCATAGTGGTTCGGAGAATTTTGTTTCGATCAAGCCCGGACAGATTACATTCACCCGGATTTTGGCTTCTCCCCATTCCTTGGCCAGGACTTTGGTCATGGAGATCAATGCGGCTTTGCTCACACTATAGATGCCTAATCCATGTTCAGGAGAAATCCCACCTATGGAACTGATGTTGATCACTGAGGCATTGGATGATTCTCTCAGATGTGGCCAGCAAAATTTTGAGAGTTCGAATGGAGCCTTGACATTTACATTCATGATTTTATCAAAAGCTTCCGAACTAGTTTCATGAACAGGGCCAAAGACAGGGCTTGTAGCTGCATTATTCACTAAAATATCAAGCTGTCCGCACGCTTCCATGGTTTTGTGGACCAGCTGAGCGAGCTCCTCCATGTTTCCCACATTACAGGCAATGCCGATTGCTTCATATCCTTTTGATCTAAGCTTGCCTGCCATTTTATCTACAGCTTCTTGTTTACGGCTACAAAGAACGACTTTAGCGCCAGCTGAAGCAAAAATTTCTGCTATGCTGAAACCGATGCCTTTGCTCGCTCCGGTGATGAGCGCAACTTTTCCTTCCAGGGAGAATAGAGATGAGAGATCCATAAGTTGGTTTGTTTGCTACATTCAAGTTATTAAAAGATAAAGAGTAAGCCTGAACGAATGCGTTTTATTCCTAGTTAAAAGGATATTAATTGGCAAAGTGAAATTTCAGAAAACGATGAAAGAAGTAATTTTTGAGAAAACAGGAATGCCTGAGGAAGTTTTGCAAGTAAGGGAATCACCCGCACCCGAGCCAAAACCGCATGAGGTTCAGATAGCTGTAAAGGCGAGAAATATCAATCCTTCTGACCTGATGTTTATTCAAGGTCGGTATGGGATACAGCCAAACTTGCCAAGTAGTGCTGGTTTTGAAGCAGCAGGAATAGTCAGCATAGCTGACGAGGAAGCAAAACTACCAGTTGGAACTCGCGTGATGTTTACCGCTCAGGGTACTGCTATGGGCACATGGAGAGAATATATTACGCTTCCTGCCAAGCAAGTTATCCCCATGCCAGCGGGAATGACATTTGAAGTGGCCTGCCAGGCTTTTGTCAATCCAGTGACAGCCGTCGCCCTGGTCAATAAATCTGAGTTGAAATCCGGAGAATGGCTTTTGCTTACTGCGGGTGCTTCGGCTTTTGGGAAATTTGCCCTACAGGTAGCGAAGCGTAAAGGAATTAACGTAGCCTGTACAGTTCGTCACGATGAGCAGAAAAAGTATTTGACTGATCTTGGTGCTGATTTGGTCATCAATACAGAAAAAGAAGACTTAAAGAAGAAAATCACGGATGTCGTGGGTGATGGAGTTTCTGCCGTTTTTGACGCTGTAGGTGGAGAACTAGGTGCCAAAGCTGTGGCTTGTATCAAGCAATTCGGGAAAATGTATGTTTTTGGGGTATTGAGTTTGCAGAATATGCCGCTCAATACTGGCATGATGATTTTCAAGGAAGTGACGGTTGAAGGATTTTGGTTGAGCAGCATGCTACAGCGTATTAGTAGTGAAGAGCGAGCGAAGCTCTACAAAGAAACTCAGGCATTACTGATGAGCGATGATTCTTTGGCAGAAGTAGCAGAGAAGTTTCCGCTCATTGAAGTAAAGGCCGCAATTGAGGCATATAATAAGCCAGGAAGAAATGGAAAAATTATTTTGATGAGTTAATTTCTTTGAAATAGTTCTTCATAAAAAAAGGGATTCCCCATCTTTGCATATCACATCAAAAAAACTGAATAGAATGAATTGGGATACGCTGGATAAGGAGCTTACCGAAATAGTGGAAAAAAGAAATCTACTTGCCGCTATGGATTATAACGACGAAAGCTATGATGATCTGGAAGAAGAACTTCATGACTTGGAGGATGACTTCAACGAAAACTATGAGGAAAGACTTGAAGCTGAAATTGAGAAAATCCAAGATAAGTTGCAGTCTGACACTGATGTTCTTTTACCAACTGCTTATATTTCTAATGCTTACAAGCCGCTTCTTCCTGATGCTAAGGGTATTGTGAGTTATGAAGTAGCCGGCCATCAAGGAGTTCCGATTGAGTCAGAGCAATTTGATAAGCAGGATGTGCGCATTGTGTTGATCCCTAATCCGGCGCGCTTTGTAATGCTGATCAATGGCAAACAGATGAAGGATCTTTGGAGAAGTAGATAAAAGTAAGTATTAAGATATTGATAGTAAGTAGCAAGACGTAAGTATAAAGATGTTAGATTTTAAAGTCTAGATTTATGACATAATTAATTTAAAAGGCCTGGTGAATAGCCGGGTTTTTTCATTGGAATTGGAAATTTTCCCCCAGATATACATTTAAGGATGAATTCAAAAAGAGTAGTGATTACAGGTTTGGGAGCTTTGTCTGCTCTTGGAAATGATGTGAAGACCAATTGGGAGAATGCGAAGGAAGGAAAAAGCGGTGCAGGTCTGATCACTTATTTTAATGCCGAAAAATTCAAAACCCGATTTGCCAACGAAATCACAAGTTTTGATCCTACACTAAAGCTCGATAGAAATGAGATCAAGAGAGCTGATCTTTATACCCAATATGCCTTGTACGCTGCCTCCGAAGCGATGGAAGATTCAGGCCTGGATGTATCCCAGCTGGAGTCTCCCTTTGCTGCGGGAGTGATATGGGGGACTAGCCAAGGCGGTATGAATACCTTCGAAAAGGAGATGAAGGAGTTTATAGGAAATGACCTTAGCCCACGATTCAATCCCTTTTTCATTCCCAAATTCTTGGTAAATATGGCTTCCGGAGTGATTTCTATGAAGTATGGTTTAATGGGAATCAACTATACAGCCGTCACTGCCTGCGCATCATCAAATAGTGCGATCATGGATGCTTTCAATTACATCAAGTGGGGGAAGGCTAAAGTGATTATCACCGGGGGCTCGGATGCGCCTATTACAGAAGCAGCTATGGGAGGTTTTAATGCTTTGAAAGCACTTTCCACGCAAAATGAAAACCCTGAGGGAGCTTCTAGACCCTTTGATGTTGATCGGGATGGATTTGTGATGGGAGAGGGAGCTGCGGCTTTGATACTTGAAGAATATGAGCACGCGAGAAAGCGTGGTGCCAAAATCTATGGTGAAGTAGTAGGTGCAGCGATGACGGCTGATGCGTATCATTTGACAGCCACTCACCCGGAAGGGGAAGGAGCTTACATGTGTATGAAGTTTTCTTTGGAAGAAGCTGGTTTGAGTATTCAGGAGGTAGACTACCTCAACGCACACGCTACCTCTACTCCTACGGGAGACTTGAGTGAGATTAAGGCTGTTTCTAGACTCTTGAATGGCGCTTATGATAAATTACATATCTCGGCTACCAAATCCATGACAGGACATTTGCTTGGAGCTGCCGGAGCGATTGAAGCGGTTTTTTGCGTGAAGGCAATCAATGAAGGCATAGTCCCACCAACCATCAACACGGAGAAGTTAGACCCAGCTATCCCTGCTGGAATTCAGATTGTCACCAAGCATGCCATTGAGAAAAAAGTTACCGTTGCTTTGAGTAATACCTTTGGGTTTGGTGGACATAATGCTTCGGTGGTATTTAAAGAGTTTGTATAAAATTTATTTTCTTGGCAGGTGTGGAGATTTTGTAGGCTTTTGTTAAAGTCTCTAAATTGGTCACCGCAGACCTGGCTGTCGTTTGCAGGGTGACAATAAAAAACCACAGCTTATCATGAAGCTGTGGTTTATAGATAATTAGTCTGCCTAACTAGAAGTAAATTTTGTAATCTCCTTACTTTCTAGCTAATACTTTCTTGGCAGCAGACACAATATTTGCGGCATTCAAACCGTATTTTTCAAGCAACTGAGTAGGTGTGCCAGACTCGCCGAAGCTATCATTTACGCCTACATATTCCATTGGAGCTGGATTGTGTCTAGCTAGCGTTTGAGCCACACTATCGCCCAGGCCACCATTGTATTGATGCTCTTCAGCAGAGACTGCACAACCTGTTTTGGCTACTGAGTCCAAAATTGCCTCTTCGTCTAGCGGCTTGATGGTGTGTATATTGATCACTTCAGCAGAAATCCCTTCACTTCTCAAGATCGCTTCAGCTACTACTGCTTCCCATACCAGGTGGCCGGTAGCGAAAATAGTCACATCGGTTCCTTCGATCATTTTCCAAGCTTTCCCGATCTCAAACTTTTGAGCAGCATCAGTGAAAATAGGCCAAGATGGACGGCCGAACCTTAAATAAACAGGGCCTTCGTAATCAGCAATTGCAATAGTAGCAGCTTTCGTCTGGTTGTAATCGCAAGGATTGATCACCGTCATGTGTGGAAGCATTTTCATCATGCCCACATCTTCCAGGATCTGGTGAGTTGCCCCATCTTCTCCTAGTGTCAAACCAGCGTGAGATGCACAGATCTTTACATTTTTGCCAGAGTAAGCAATAGACTGACGGATCTGATCGTACACACGGCCGGTAGAGAAGTTGGCGAAAGTACCGGTGAAAGGAATTTTACCATTGATGGTCATACCTGCGGCGATGCCCATCATGTTTGCCTCAGCAATACCTGTTTGGAAGAAGCGCTCAGGGAATTCCTTCTGGAATGCTCCCATTTTCAATGATCCGATCAAATCGGCACAAAGACCTACCACATTTGGGTTTCTGCGTCCAGCTTCTAGGAAGCCATCACCAAAGCCGGAACGTGTATCTTTTTTTTCTGTATAGTTGAATTTTAAATCCAATGTCTTTTCCATGTTTTCTTTTCGTTGAATGGTCTAAAAATCGCCTTGATTAAAAATCACCAATGGTTTCTGGTAATTGAGCCAAAGCATCTTTCAATTGCTCGTCGCTAGGAGCTATGCCATGCCATTTGTGCGTTCCCACCATGAAATCGACTCCATAGCCCATTTCGGTGTGAAGCAGGTTCATTACAGGCTTACCTTGACGAGTCAGATTTTTAGCTTTTTCAAGGCCAATGATCACAGACTTCATGTCATTGCCTTGTAGCGTATCCACAACTTCCCATCCGAAAGACTCATATTTAGCTCTCAAATCGATCAAATTCATGATCTCTTTGGTAGGCCCATCTATCTGCTGTCTGTTTAGATCTATAGTTGCGATCAGATTGTCCACTTTCCAGTGTGCCGCATACATAGCTGCTTCCCACACTTGACCTTCTTCCTGCTCACCATCGCCCATCATGACATAGACTGTACTGTCATCTCCATCGATTTTCTTTGCTTGAGCAGCTCCGATTGCTACAGACATCCCTTGTCCTAAAGAACCGGAAGCGATTCTGATTCCCGGAAGTCCTTCTTCAGTCGCCGGGTGACCTTGAAGTCTGGAATTCAGCTTTCTGAAGGTATCCATTTCCTCAGGAGAAAAATAGCCTGATCTGGACAATACACTGTACCAAACTGGTGAAATATGACCATTTGAAAGGAAAAATAGGTCTTCACCTTTTCCTTCCATGTTGAAATTAGGATCGTGATTCAACTGGCTGAAGTACAGAGCTACGAAGAACTCGGTACAACCCAATGAAGCGCCAGGATGTCCTGACTGTACCGCATGTACCATGCGGAGAATGTCTCTACGTACCTGAGAAGCAGTACTTTCGAGCTGTTCGATTGATTGTTTTTCCATTACGGATAGGTTTAATTTAAGATTTGAGCAGTATGGTCTTTAGTATTTACTTTCTCGATAATTTCGGAGATTTTTCCTATTTCATCGATGAGGAAAGTAGTTCGTACAGTACCCATATAGGTTTTGCCAAATGTATTCTTTTCTTGCCAAGTGCCATAAGCTTCGTGAACTTTCAGGTCGGTGTCGGCGATCAGAGAAAATGGAAGTTCTTGCTTCTCTTTGAATTTCACATGCGATTTTTCTGCATCTGAACTGATCCCAAAGACGACATAGCCTGCTTGCTGCAAAGTATTGTAATTATCTCTCAGATTGCATGCCTGTGCAGTACAGCCGGGAGTAGCGTCTTTTGGGTAAAAATAGAGGATTACCTTTTTTCCTCGATAGTCAGAAAGCTTGATCGTTTCTCCTGTTTCAATTTTCGCTTCAAAATCTGGGGCCATTTGGCCTTCTTCTAATTTCATATGATTATAATTTTTTCTTTAAGGCCATATGGAATCTCGCATGCATTATAATCATCCCAGTGTGTGACTTTCTAGTCATGCTCGATTTCATGTGTTTATAATTTGTTTTTCTAAGGTCACATGGAATCTCGCATGGTGGATAATCATCTCAGCGTGTAACGCTTGAGTCATGCTCGATTTCGTATGCTTTTGTTTGAGGCGGCTAATTTAACCAATCGTTCCTTTCCATTCAGCAGTATTGCCAGCTTTATCGGTAACTTTTAGCAAAACTTCTCCTTTGAACTGTTCATTTGTTAATTTTTCGGACCAAATCACGGCTTGCTTGTACTCATACCTCATCAGCACCCACTTGCCATTTACATAGGCTTCATAGCTATCGATACCGGATAGTTCGTCCCGGATCACAAAGCGAAGTTCAGCAGAATTGACACGGATAACTTTGATCGTAGGCTTGGTGATGTCTTGCAAGATGGAAATTTCTCCCAAATACCTGGAGCCGAAATTTAAAGTGTCACCATCCCAGGTTCCTCCCAAAAATGATTTGGAACCACCAGAGGTATAGTAAGCATGAGACTGTTCTTTGCTTCCGGTATAATCAGCAACCTTCCAAAGGATATTCACCACATTCCAAAGGTATTCGCGACTACCGTTCACAATCAAGCGAGGGGATGCCGAAGATCCAGATTGAGAAACTCTCAGGAAAAAATCATCCAAAAGAGTTTCGTGATTGAAATTCATTGCCAGATTTTTGTCGGAATAAGAAATCTCTTTTCCGGCAGGAATACGTGCATTGATCCCCGGAATCAGCACCTCCGAGCAGATATCAATTTCTTCCGGTATCCCAAAATCCATATCCCATAAATACGTGCGGCTGTTGGCATCCTGATAGGCTGGAAGCATTTCAAATTGGTTTGCACCCACATAAAACTTTGCCAAGCCACCTTTTGGAGTAATTGGAGCCTTGATTTTCAAGATGTTATTGATGTAATCCAAGGATGCTCTGGAAGGAGCCGTTCCATCATTTACTTTGGTCTCCAAATCTTGACCTTGTAGCGTAAAACTAACCTGTCGCTCATTTCCATAGGCATCACGCAGCTTCAGCTTGTACTCTTTTTTCACTCCAGGTTCTAGTGCTAAGTGTCCAGTGGTATCTGACTTTGGACTGAAGAATTCAAATTTTAAGTTCTTCTGGTAATAAAGCCTGGAATAGCGATTTTGGTAAGTGTGCTGTAGAAATTGTCGAGAATAGTTGAAATCCACCTTATCTACCGTCAGGTTGAACAGAGTACCCTTTTCATCCGCCAGTTCAAAAGTAGGAAAACCATTTCTGTTGCTTGCCCCGTCGAGTTGATCGAAGCTGCGGATTTCTATACCCACTTTCCCAGTGATCCTGATGTCATTTGGAAGGCGATAATTTGACCCGCTGGCTACTGGCGTAACTTCAAGTCTATCGAATTTGCCATTCACTCGGGAATCTATTTCCAGTGGAACAATAGCGATGCTCTGTGGAACAGGGGCAGTAGTGTCTAGGATTTCCGAAAAACCAAATAGGAGGGGATCCATTGCCCGATCCAGGCTATCGCGGATTTCAAAATGTAAATGCGGACCTCCAGATCCTCCTGTATTTCCGCTATCTGCAATTCGCTGTCCTTGCTTCACCGGCAATTCTCCAGCGGGAGGATAGATTTCCAACTCATTGGCTTTAACGGCATACATTTTCTTACGAATGTAGTCACTGAGCTCCTTATTGAAATTCCGTAGGTGACCATATAGGGTGATTGTGCCATTGGGATGCTTGAGGTAAATGACATTCCCATAGCCAAACGAAGTTATTTTGATTCGGTGTACCCAGCCATCTGCCGCTGCCAAAATAGGGAGACCTTCCTGGCCACCGGTTTTGAAGTCCAATCCCGTATGGAAGTGATTGGGCCTCAACTCTGCAAAATTCCCTGCCAGGTAATTTCTAGTGCCTGGATTAATTGGGTTCTTGAAATAGCCTTTGTCCACTTCCTGAGCAATGAGCTCTAGCGAACTTATCATTCCAAGAATGAGTAGGGTATATAGCTTACTTAATTTCAAAATCCAATAACTTTTCTGTTCCTATAAATCCTTCCAACTTGTCTCCGATCTGTACCGAGCCAACCCCTGCAGGCGTGCCGGTATAAATGAGGTCTCCTGTTTTTAGTGTAAAAAATTGGGATACATATGCTATGATGGTTCCAAAATCGAAAAGCATCAGTGAGGTATTGCCTTTTTGGCGAATCTCGCCGTTGATGGTCAACTGAAAATCTATGTTTTTCAGGTCTTCAAAATCATCTACAGATTTAAAACCACCAATCGGAGCAGCTCCATTAAAACCCTTGGCGATTTCCCACGGCAATCCCTTTGCTTTGCATTGATCCTGTAGATCCCGTGCAGTGAAGTCTATGCCCAAGCCTATTTCATTGAAATACCGATGTGCATACTGGCTCTGTATGTATTTCCCTTGCTTAGAAATTTTCAGAACCAGCTCAGCTTCGTGATGGATGTTTGTAGAGAAATCAGGATAGAAAAATGGTGCTCCGTCCTTCAAAAGTGCCGTGTCCGGCTTTAGAAAAACAACAGGATTTCCTGGTGTTTCATTTTTTAATTCTTCAATATGAGCCGCATAGTTTCGGCCAATGCATATAATCTTCATAATGTTAGGCTAGTAATCTACAGCTTAGTGAAAATAGAACAGCTTCATCTGTTTATAATTTGTTTTTTTAAGGTCATAACCTGTCCCGTGACGAAGGAAACGGGATAGCCTGTCCCGTCCGCCGCGGCGGATCGGGAGAATCTCGCATGGTAGATAATCATCCCAGTGTGTGACGCTTGAGTAATGCTCGATTTCATGACTTAATAATTGATCGATTGGACCTGTGCAAATAGCTTTTCCGTCCAAAGTCCATACATTTTTGCACTCGGATGCAATCCATCGGCAGCAAGCATATCTGGTTGAGCACCTAAACTTCTATATTGCGCTGTGATGTCAATATATGTGACGTCATGCTTTTCGCATATTTCTGCTTTTAGACGATTATACGCATCGATTTCGTCTGCTATCTTGATTTTGTCTCTGCCACTTTGCGTAGCAAAAGGAGTTACTCCCCAGTCTGGGATGGATAGCACCACTACATGAGATGACTTGATGCTAGCAAAACTGATTGCCCGTAGCAGCATAATTTCAAATTCCTCTGCGAATTTGGCTAGAGGAAGTCCACGGTATTGATTATTCACCCCTATCAAAAGTGTCACCAAATCGTACGTATTCCCTTCAATATTCTCTCTTTCGATTCCTTTTGCCAGTTCATCCACAGTCCAGCCAGTCCGGGCGATCACTTTGGGAGCAGCCCATGATACGCCGGTTTCAGTATTCAGTTTTTCTACTAACTGGCTAGGATACCGTCCGGCATCGCTTACACCTTCACCAATGGTGTAGCTATCACCAAGTGCCAAATAGGTGAGTTGGTCTGAATTATCAGTGGAGTCTTCGGTCATAGCAGAATCAGTATCGTCCGGAAGCATATTCTTGGAGCTATTGCAGGAAAGCATTCCAAAAATAGCGAATGTGAGTATTGCGAGTTTCATTGTAAGTTTTTCTTGTCTTACTGAAATACGGACTCAAGTAGGGAAATGGTTCCATTGTCCGCATCCATGGTAACTTTCGCTCCTACAGGGATGATAAATTGCTTCGAGATATGCCCAATCATCGCGCCAGAATAAGCTGGAATACCTAGCTGAAGCACATAATCATCCAGCACCTGATCAAGGGTCAGCGAGCCATATCCGCCACCAGGTTCACAGTCAGAACATTGCCCAAAGATGAAACCTTTGATTTTATCTAGCGTGCCATTGAGTTTCAAAGTACTCATCATACGATCCATTTTGTATGGATCTTCTCCTATATCTTCGATGAAAAGAATGGCATCTTTGAACTCAGGATAATAAGGAGAACCGGAAATAGCCGTCAGCACAGTTAGGTTTCCACCTAGGATTTTTCCTACTACTTTTCCTCCTGTAATTGTTTGTATTCGGTTTGATTTGATTACTAACTCATCACTCTCGGAGTGGATATTTTCGTAGGTAATCATTTCCTGCTCAAAGAATACCTTCTCAAATTGAGACACATTAAAACTGTTCCAGCTACCAGAACCCATAGGGCCATGGAAGGTGATCAAACCTGTTTGAGCTTGAATTGCACAATGAAGTGCTGTGATGTCTGAGTAACCAAGTAACGGTTTTGGGTTTTTGGAAATAGTTTTATAATCAATCAGCGGTAAAATCCGGGCGGCGCCCGAGCCACCACGGATGCTTACGATGGCTTTCACCTCTTTATCTGCAAACATCTCATTTAAATCCCCGGCGCGTTCGGCGTCAGTTCCTGCCAGATGTCCACGGCGATTCATGAGGTTTTTACCCAGTTGCACCTCGAATCCCAAAGCTTCCAAAGCTTCTTTGGCGTAAGTGAACTGCATTCTATCGGCCGTGGCCGCAGAGGGAGAAATCAGACCTACGGTGTCGCCTTTTTTGATCGCCTTCGGCAAAAGTGTTTTTGGATCGTAGGCGGGATGGGCGGAATCCCATGAAACTAGTGGGAGAGAACCGGCAAGAAGTCCAAGGGATTTGAGAAAAGCGCGTTTTTGCATCTGAAAATGGAGGTGTTTTTCTTAAACGTGAAAATAGGGCTTTTTTATTTTCTTAAGCTTGGAGGTTTTGTAAAAAGCCACAAAGACCACGAAGAAAGCGCAAAGAGATTTCCAGCTGTTCAGGATTCAGCTGAGGCTGTCTCATAACTCATAATTGTCACATTGAGCGAAGTCGAAATGGCCGTAATCAGCACATATAAGGCATCGACTTCTTACTCAGCCTGACAAGAAAACCTGATTATGATCCTTGCTGAAGATTATTTTTAATCAATAATCTCCAATCGTAAAGCGTAAATCTCAACTCAAATCATATCTCTCAGCAGTAGCATCACTTTTTCCATTTCTCTTCTGACTTCGGAAGCTTTCCAGGGGTAATTGGAATTCATAAAGGCAAAACAATAGTATTTTCCACTTTTGCCTTTAATTAGGCCTACGAGGCTGTGATTGTTGCTCATCGTGCCAGTCTTAGCGAATATGTATGGTTGCTCTGCTTTGTAGCTGTTTTCCAAGGTGCCTGCTTTTCCACCTGTTGGTAAAAGCTCAAAGAGCTGCTGATCCGGTGCCATACGATAAATCTTTTCAAAAAGAGCAACCATAGTACGTGGAGTAATCAGATCATGGCGGCTGAGTCCAGATCCATCTACCCATTGTGGTTCATCAGGAAGGTCAAAGAGATAGGTTTTGAGCATATACTCTATCGCTCGCTCAATATCCAGCCGCTGAAAAAGGCGATCCGAAACCATCAGCATGAGTTGCTCGGCCAGGAAGTTATCGCTTTCCAGCATCATCTCTTTGAGAATGGGGAAGAGTGGTGCTCCACGCCATTCCTGATGTATTCTCGGCAAGCTGTCTGGCTGGTAAGTCCAGTTTTTGCCTGTGGCATCTGAGGCTAGCTTGATAAAAAGCTCAGGAGAAGTGATGAAGGGGATGAATTCTTCCCGGGCTCTGAAATTGTTAGGATTGTAATAGAATCTATTGCTGTGGAAATCCCGCTCCAGTTCCCTGATAGTTCTATGCGTAGGGAAAACATCGGGCTGAAAACTAGGAGGGAATACCGTGGGGGCATTTCCGACTTTTTTCACCTGTACCAAATTGCCATAGATAGGAAGTGAGGTTCGCTCGGCGGAGTAATTGTAGTAATAATCATCCCATTGCCAGCCATAGCCAAATGCCGGGGACATCATATTTGCATCTGAAAATATGACCTGATCATACGGTTCTAGAAATCTCCTGTAATCAGGCTGGAAAAACTTCTTGTATTTCCAGCTGGGATCACCGCTTCCCCAAATTCTAATCGCATTTCCTTCCCTGACATAGCGCAGGGTCTGGGTGCTGTCATTCAGGACTAATAGCGAAGAAAATAAGGTGAAAAGTTTGGTAGTGGATGCAGGGATAAAGCGTTGATGGCTATTTTTTTCATAGAGTACTATCTGAGAATCCAAATCGTAAAGCATGAATCCGGTGAGATGTCCGTTGAAAAAGCTATCTTCTCCCAAAGCCGATTCCAGCTGTATGTATTGCTTGCGGGTGAGCTGTGCAAAGAGGCTGGTACTAATTGATATTGTAAAGAGTAGGAGGGTGAGCTTTATGCGCATACTTAGTTTTTTGAAACAGCTACAAACACCAAAATCCAGCCAACAATAAATGCCAGTCCGCCGAAAGGAGTAATGGCTCCAAGCCAAGTGATTCCAGTAAGGGAAAGCACATAGAGCGATCCTGAGAAAATTAAAATCCCAATTACCATCGAGATAGCCGCAGTGCTGAGTTTTTTCCATTCAGGTTTGATCAATGCCAAAATACCTATGAGGAAAATGGCCAGGGAATGATAGAAGTGATATTTCACAGCCGTTTCAAAAGTTTCTGCTCTGCCCGTATCAGCCAGGATTTCCTTCAATCCATGCGCGCCAAAAGCTCCGATTCCCACTGCGCAAGCTCCAAGGATGGCAGCACCTTGTATGATTTGTTTGCCGTTCATTTTGCCGTTCATTTTATTGAATTCTTCAATGTCCACAAGCTTTTCTGACTTCACTATTTGCCATTTATTATTCATTATTCGAGATTAAAGCTATAAATAACGAATGATGAATATTGAACCTCCTGACATGAAAGCATGCAGGTAATGAATAGCGAAGTTAATATGAGCCTAGTTAATATAAGGGTGTCTAGGCTGTATAGAATTTAAAAAACTTCCAAATCACCCAAACTCCAAGCCCAGGGTTCGTTAAGAAAATCATCAGTTGAAGCTACTTGACGTAGTGTCACCTCTGGGCCTATGGACATTACGGGCATTAGCCCCATTTCAATAGGAAAATCATTATGAAACTGTAAACCTGAAAATGACGTGAATCTCACTTTCTCATTTTTTTGAATAGTTTTCAGTCGATTGTTGAGTTGTTTTTTCTCATTTTGATCCAAGGCGGAGAGTTGGAAGAAATCTACAATTCTAAGTTCTCGGCCTATTTTTCCTTCTTTGATTCTATAGATCAATAGGTAGGTAGCACCATCGCTGATGAAATGATAAGGAAAAAGAGGACATGATATATATCGCCAGTGTATATAACCTGGGATTAGGTTCGTTTGGATCAGTTCTGAATCGATGTGGGTTTCTTCTATTTTCTCAATGAGATTTGTGAGAGTGGACCAGTCATTTGATTGAGACTGGCTTTTACTTTTCCCCACGCTTAAATTGAAGTGCATTTTCAGGGGTAACTTCCCCCATTTTTCCCAGCCCATTTTCAAGTATCCAGGCATGCTTTGGGAGTTTGGAGTATTATAGATCAGTTCTACTCCTTCTTCCTTGAGCTCATCGATAAGCGAAAGCGTAAGATTCTTGAAAAGCCCCTGACCCTGATGTTCTGGATGGATAGCCGTATCTACTGCCCGGTAAGCCTTTAGAATTTTCTGGCCTTGTACAAATTCCCATCTTAAGAATACACGAACACCGCAGATGGCTCCTTCGTCTTCAGCGACTAATACAGGAGATGTGCCATAGGGGTTTGCTACATGTTTCCAGGTCCAGAGTTCCTCTGATTTCGGTATTAAACTCTCGCCTAATGAAGCCTTTAGTAAATTAATTATCGTGGGGAAATCACTGGAAATAGCCTTTCGGATTTGCATAGGATGAAGATAAGAAGAATTTTGGTTCCAGACTTCTGGGGCGGGCTTGCCGGTAAATTAGCTGCATTGCCATCAAGAGTTTGTTAAGTTCAATAAAACTAAGTGTTCTTTGATGACACAAACTACGGTTGGGTAAATTCTGTTACACTATGTGGTCTATAATGCCACAGGCCACGGATGGAGAGTTCGCTAAGCTCAACAAAACTATGTGTTCTTTGATGATACAGACCATGATTGGGGTCGGTTAAAGTATCATTCTGCCATTTATGGACTGGCAAAATCCAAAACCATATTCCTTATCGTTTCTATAGTTCAATGTAAGATTGAGTGAAGGGTAGAGATTTTGTAGTTGGATCAATAGTTGATAAGAATTTCCTGAGGTAAGAATCCTTAGTGATGAGGTATATTTTTTAAAATCAGATATTTAGGATTCTATAATTTCAAATAATGTTTCTCTATTTTCAAACGTACACCTTGTCCTAAAGTATTTTTATATATTTGACCCAAGCTAAATTTATGCTTCTAGAATGAAGAAAATCCTGATTATCGCCAGTATTGTGATTCTTGCGACGAGTTGTATTAGTAATAAGCGAATCACTTATCTGCAAAACCTCCCTGAAAACACTCCAATAGAACTAAACGAATTCATTCCTTTTGCAGAAGTCGATTACAAGTACATATTGCAGCCTTTTGATATTGTGGATATTGATTTTGCCAGTTCGGATGTAGAGCTGATTGAGGCTTTCTCTTTCCAGAATTCACAGAATACTGGAGGAATGGGAGGGAGTGGCGGAGGCGGGGGAGGTTCCGACCCCCTGTATTTCAGAGGGTATTCTATAGATCAGGAAGGAAAAGTGGAGGTGCCCAAGCTGGGCAAAATAAAAATATCAGGACTAACTGAAGAAGAGGCCAAGGAAAAGGTGCAGCTAGAGATCAATAAATTTTTTAAAGAGGAAATCTACGTTAAATTAGGAATCGCTGGGATTAGGTACACTACCCTTGGTGAGTTTAACTCGGTAGGAGTCAAGGTGATCTATAAGAATAGAGCAACTATTTTTGATGCCTTGGCCAGCTCTGGGGAGACCACACTTTTGGGCAAGAAAAACAAGCTTTTTATCATCAGACAATATGATGGGGGTACTAAAATTCACCAGATCAATTTGAATGATCGAGCTATATTAGCAAGTCCCTTTTATTTCATCCAACCTAATGATATCTTGTATATGGAGCCGATGAATATCAGACAATTTGGCAACGCAGATAATTTGACTTCTTCGCTTGCTCTTTTCGCCGGGTTGCTGGCATCCACACTGTTATTTATTAATTTGGTTACAGGGAATTAGTTGATATGGAAAAGTTAGACTTAAGCCAGTTAGACAACGAAGAGAAGGCACTGGAAATCAGGTATGTGATCGCCAAGTATATTCGCTATTGGCCTTGGTATGTGCTGTTTATTCTCCTTTTTTTGATTGGCACTTTCCTTTTCCATCGCTACACTGTAGATGAATACGAGGTGTCTGGATCCATGATGATCAAGACAAATACTTCGCCAGAAGCTAGGATTCTAGATAGGTCAAATATTTTCTCAACCGGGCTGAATCTTGAGAATGATATTCTCCGATTGAAATCTAAGGGTCTAGCTCGTGAAGCGTTGAAAAAACTGCACTTTGATGTGGAGTACTTTGCCAAGACTAATATCAAAGCCATCGAACTATATGATAGATCTCCGATCCGCATCGAGGTTGATTGGGATCATTTTCAAATAGCTGAAGTACCTATCCACTTGGAAATACTTTCTGAGCAGACTTTCAGACTAGCCAAGGAAGAAATAGGAATTATGGATTTTAATTCTGCGATGGCAGCTGGAGATGAGTCCATTTATAACAAGACCTATACCTTCGGTGAAGAAATAGAAACGGCTAAATCAAAGTTTAAAGTGCACTTAGTAAACCCAGGTAGAACGAATGAGCAGGTGGTATTTAAGCTGAGAAGTCCCAGTTCATTGGAAGATACTTATTCGAGATCCATCTATGTGAGTTTACAGAACGAATACAGCTCTGTGCTTCGGCTAAGCACTACTACTAAGGTGGTAGAAAAGGGAAGGGACTATATCAATGCACTGATGGAGGCCTATATATCTTATGACCTCAATGAAAAGAATAAGACACAACAAAATACGCTCGCCTTTATTGAGGAGCAATTGGGTTTTCTGGAAGATTCTCTTCAACAAAAAGAGCGTGAACTGCAGGATTTCAAAGTAGAAAATAAATTGCTGGATGTCTCTGCTGAATTCTCCAACATCTTGGGAAAAATGAACAATCTCGATGCAATGAATGCTGAGATTGATTATCAGTTGGAGTATTTCGAGCAGATCCGTTCCTATATGGAAAAAAAGAGCAAGGATTTTTCTGATGTGATTGCACCTTCAGTCATAGGTGTTCCGGATCCCTTGCTGAATGGCCTGATTCAAACGTTGGTCACACTTTCTCAAGATAGACGAAAATTACTCGCAACAGTTAATGAGAATCACCCTGAGATTCTGAAAATTGATGTACAGATGGAGAAAGTGCAGGATGCACTGTTTGAAAATGTAGTTAATTTGATTGATAATACGGAGCAGAAAAAGAGAAGTATCCAGCGCGATATCCGTTTTTATGACGCAGAATTCGCTACACTTCCAGAGTCCGAATCTGAATATTCCGGGATCTTTCGGGAGTTTAAATTAAGGGAATCATTATACACCTATTTACTAGAAAAGCGGGCTGAGGCCGGTATTGCCATGGCTTCCAATGTGTCGGACAATGCAATTCTTGACGCAGCTAGACGAGGAACCTTGATTTTTCCTAAAAAGCAACAGAATTATGGTTTGGCTATCGTTTTGGGTTTCTTGCTGCCTTTCGGATTTATTGTTGTCCGGGATATTTTTGACGATACTATCAAGGATCAAAGAGATTTAAAAAAGCATTTTATGATTCCACAACTGGGGATTGTAGGCTTTAGTCATAAAGACACCAACAAAGTAGTGTTGGATTTCCCCAAATCCGCTGTTGCAGAGTCGTTCAGATCGCTTAGATCGGCCATTACGTATTTGGCTAGCGGGAAGAACACAAAGAAAATCCTAGTCACTTCATCGGTTTCAGGTGAAGGGAAGACATTTACCTCCCTCAATCTTGCCTCTGCGATGGCTTTAGGCTCCAAAAAGACCGTAGTGGTAGGAGGTGACTTGAGAAGACCGAAATTGGCCTCTTATTTTGGAGAATCTGATCGAATTGGTTTATCTACCTATTTGATTGGAAAAGTGGAAGCTGATGAAATCGTTATTCCTACAAGTCATGAAAACCTGTGGTTTGTACCTTCAGGAGTCATTCCCCCAAATCCCGCCGAACTACTTCAGACGCCTAGGCTGACTGACTTTCTAAATTACTTAGAGTCGCAGTTTGATGTGGTGATTTTTGATACGCCTCCGATGGGTTTGGTGTCTGAGACCATAGACTTGATGCGCCTATTCGATATCAATCTCTACGTAGTGAGACAAAACTATACTGTGAAGGATCACCTGGTAATGATTAATGATCTTTTTAATAACAAGCAAGTCAAAAACGTATATGGCGTGTTCAATGGTATCCTGAATTCAGGGTATCATTACGAGGGGTACAATTATGGCTATGGCAATACCTACTTGTATTCTCAGAGTAATAAATACATGTATAATTATTATGGGGACGATCTGGAGAGCAAGAAGAAGAAAATCAAGAAGAGTCAGTCGGATATTTTCCAAAAACTGAGAAAAGTATTTAAACTGAGGTAGTAGGTTGGATTGATCAACTAGTCACAAATTCCAATTCAGTATTTTCAAATCACACTATGCCAAAAACCGCAGCAATGATTCCCGCCAGGTTTGCCTCTACGCGATTGCCTTCCAAGCTTGTTCAGGATTTAGGAGGTAAGACGGTCATTCAGCGCACCTACTTGAGTACGGTGGAAGCAGGGGTTTTTGATGAAGTATGGGTAGTGACTGATCATCTTGATATTAAGAAACAAATAGAGGCAGTAGGGGGAAAAGTCTTTATTAGCCAAAAGGAACACGACAGTGGCTCGGATAGAATAGCTGAGGCGCTAGACTATGTAAATGCTGAGATAATCGTGAATGTGCAGGGCGATGAGCCGTTTCAAGACAAGAAATCACTGATGGATCTAGTGGATGCTTTTCAAGACAATCGGGTAGATGTAGCTTCACTCAAAACGAGGGTTTCTTCCGAAGTAGCAAATAATCCCCATGTCGTAAAAGTGGTGGTGGATCTGTGGGGAGATGCCCTTTACTTTTCCAGATCGAAGATACCTTATTCCAGAGATCCAGCAGCTGAAGTATTTTATTGGAAACATGTGGGGGTATATGCCTACAGAAGAGATGTGCTAATGGGCTTCACTACACTCCCAAAAAGTGGGTTGGAATCTATAGAAAAACTAGAGCAGCTCAGACTATTGGAGAATGGCTATAGAATACGCATGGTGGAGACATTCCATCAGACGGTGGCAATAGATACTGCCGAAGACTTGGAAGAAGCCAGAAAATTGCTGTGAAGTAGTTTTATGTGATGAGAAACGCGTAAACATGTTTCAATCAAAAGGGCTGAAATTTTAGCAAAGTGATAATAAAAGGCACTAATTGAGGTTAAATGTTTAAGTTTGCGCAGTTTTTGAGAGGAAATAAATAAAGATGTATATATGAGGAACTTGTCGAAGGGATTCGTTTTATCCCTTACTTTTCTATTTGTTTTTGGCTGTATTCCGAATGAGAAAATCATTTACCTACAAAATCTGGAGAATAATATCCCCATAGAAGATGGCGAATTGATCACCTACGAGATCCCAGAATACAAGCTTCAATACAACGATATCATAGATGTGAATATCCAGACTATAGAAGATATGCTACAGTTTGGATTTAATAACAAAGCAGGGGGTGGATCTACTCAGATGGGTAATGTAGCAAGTCAATCAGGTGGAGATATCTACTACATGACAGGCTATACCGTAGATCAAAAAGGAAACATCAGACTGCCTATAGTAGGGGATGTCAATGTAAAAGATAAGACGCTTGAAGAAGCTCGAATGGATATTGAAGTAAAGCTCAGAGACTATGTGAAGTCTGAGCTCTATGTCAAAGTAAAGCTTGGCGGCATTCGTTATGCAGCCTTAGGAGAATTTCGTCGCCCGGGTAAATTCGTTGTGCTTCAAGACAGAATGACCATATTTGAAGCAATTGCCAATGCAGGAGATTTGACTCCAGTGGCCAAGCGTGACGAAATCCTATTGATTCGACAATACCCTGAGGGCACCAAACTTCATCGAATCAACTTGGTAGATAGACGAGTAGTCGAATCACCATTTTACTTTATCCAGCCAAACGACCAGCTGTACGCTGAGCCTATGAAAGTAAGAGAAATAGGAGCCGGTGAAAATGCAGCACAATCTATTGCATTGGTGATCTCAGCAATTACTGCGATGGCGTTAATATTGAATTTAATCAAATAAGATTATATGTACCCGAATACTCCTAATCCTTCAAATTTAGGGCAAAATCCATTTATGGTGCAAAAGGAAGATGAGATAGATCTTAAAGTTCTACTTTTTAATTACCTCCAATACTGGGTTCTTATTCTTGCTTGTATGTTTGTTGGGTTTATAGCAGCCTTTTTATTTAATAGATATGCTACAAATATCTATAAGGTAGAATCAACGGTACTCGTCGTAGATGATAAGCCTAGTCTGGGGACGGATTTGTTTGAATCAAGTGGTCTAGGCATGCTTCAAGGAAAAAGCAATATTGAGAATGAAATTGGCATATTGAAGTCATTTTCACTAGCAGAAGAGGCCGTAACGGAGCTCAATCTTAATGTCCAATATTTCAAAGAAGGATTTATAACCACATCACAGATATATGACAAAGTTCCAGTCCTGGTTTCAGTAGATTGGAAAAAACCGCAACTGGTGGGAGGGAGATTTAAAATCGAAGTGATCAATGAGGATACCTTCGAGCTTAGTATTGAGGATAGCGAATTTAGAATTTTTAATCCTTCAGATCCTTATTATAAGCTTCTTCCTGAAGAGGAGGTGGAATTGCAGCAATCAGTTTACAACTTCGGTCAAGAGATCACAGGGGCTGATTTTTCTTTCAAAATCAACCAAATTTCAACGCTTCCCGGAGACATTCTTCAGTTTAACCTAGTAGATACGCCTACGCTGGCCTTAAAATACAAGGAAGAGCTGGCTGTAGCGCCTATCAATAAGCAGGCGTCCATTCTTTCGCTGGGTTTGGAGACTCCAGTTAGGAGGCTGGGTGAAGATTACATCAACAAATTGACGGAGATGTATCTCAAGCGTGAATTGACAGAGAAAAACAAGGCCTCAGAAAATACAGTGAGGTTCATTGAAGCACAGCTTTCCGGGATTTCAGATTCCTTGCGTCTATCTGAAAACGAACTTCAAAAATATAGGACTGAGAATAAAGTTTTTAACCTTTCGGAAGAAGGAGCTGTGATTTTTGAAAGATTACAAGAGCTGGAAAAGCAGCTTGCGCAGACAGAACTCAATTTGAAATATTATGAGACGCTTAGGGATTATGTAGCTAATAATGCTGCTGGAGAAATTGTAGCACCTTCGATCGTAGGAATTACCGACCCCTTGTTGAATTCCTTGGTTGAGTCTATGAGCGAAGCACAGGCAGAGCGAATCAGGTTAACTTCCAATTTCACAGACCAAGCACCTGCTGTACGTGAAAATGCCATAAGACTTCAAAATACCAAAAAGGCTCTTCAAGAGAATGTAAATTCTGCCATTACCAATACCAGAAATGCAATAGCTGATCTAAGGAGCCAGATTAGAATGCGGGAACAGGATGTAAATTCTCTTCCAGAAACTGAGAGAAACTTGTTGGGCTATCAGCGTCAATTCACCATTAACGAGAATATTTACATCTATCTTTTGCAGAAAAAGGCAGAGGCAGAGATCACCAAGGCAGCTAATATGCCGAAAAACAGCATATTAGATTTGGCAAAAGCCGGGCAATCACCCGTTGCTCCAAAGAGATCATTGAATCTATTAATAGGCTTAATCTTAGGACTGATACTGCCAATTGGATTTATCACCATTAAGGATTTCTTAAATACAAAGATAGAAGACCCCAAAGAACTTGAAAGCCAAATCAAAGTGCCTTTGATAGGAATGATTGGCAGAAATAATTCTGAAGATGCTATTCCTGTAATGAATAATCCAAGATCAACTGTGACCGAGTCCTTCAGATCGCTCAGAGCCGATATGTCTTATTTAAGTCCTCATCGGGATAATTTGACTATACTTTTCACTTCTTCGATTTCTGGAGAGGGCAAAACTTTTGTGTCCATCAATGTGGCTTCGGTGTATGCCCTGATGGGTAAAAAGACCTTATTGATCGGTTTGGATTTGAGAAAACCTAAAATTGCAGAGGATTTTGCCTTGGCAAATGATAAGGGAATGAGTACCTGCCTCAGCTCGGATACACCTTGGCAGGATGTGGTCAAAGCTACCGGACATAAGGATATGGATGTCATTCTCTCTGGCCCCATTCCTCCAAACCCTGCGGAATTATTGCTTCAAGATAAGTTTGGGGAGATTGTCAAAGAAATCAAAGCTGCCTATGATGTGGTGATATTTGATTGCCCGCCTGTAGGGCTGGTGTCTGAGACTAAAGAGCTTTTTGCATTCGCAGATATTAGTTTCTTTGTTTTCCGTCAGGGCTATTCTATGAAAGGCAATACGCAGATTTTGAATAATCTGGTAGAAAAAGGCGGCGTGTCCAAAATCTATGGTATCTTAAATGACGTGCATATAGACAAGGGCTATGGCTATGGTTACGGCTATGGTTATGGTTATGGCTATGGAAATAATTCTTACGGATACCACGAGGAGGTGCAGTTGCCTTGGTGGAAGAGAGCCTTGAGGAGAAAATAATAGTCTAGCTTATATCAGCTGTTATTCTTATTAACATCTAGAATCGCCTACGAGAGTTCGCGATTCTTTTTGTTTGGAACTGTTCAAAGAGCCTCAATTACCAATGGAATAGGATAGAGAAGTAGTTGTATTACCTGAGACTTCACCCTGCTGGGAGGATGTCTATTCGGAGTCACTGCCCAATGAAGTTGATTTTTCTGTAAGAAATCTCTTAACGAATTAGGCGTATTTATTTGTAATTTGAATGGAGAATATTTGAAATCATTAAAGAAATGGCGAATTTCCAATCTCTGGATTCTCCCAACTTTTCACGCCTAATCTCCTCCACCCAAAATGACCCATGGCACCTTCACTATCTCCCTAGACTTCGAACTCCTCTGGGGAATCTTCGATAAGATCGGTACTGAATACAATCCTTCTTACTTCTTTAATACCAGACATGTTGTTCCTATTATGCTGGAGAAGTTTGCAAAAGCCAATATCCAGGCTACTTGGGCAACTGTAGGGATGCTCTTTGCGGAAAATGAAGAAGAGTGGCGCGCTTACTCACCAGAGTTTCTGCCTTCCTACCGAGATAGAAAATACTCCGCCTATGAGTGGGTCAAAAAGAATGGAATCAGACCAGAGGTTCATTTTGCTCCGGAGCTCATACAACAGATTATTGACACACCAGGACAAGAATTGGGCTCGCATAGCTTTGCGCATTACTATACGCTGATGCGTGGACAAAGCCCTGAGCAATTCCGTCAGGATTTAAAGGCCACTCAGAGAATCTCGCAGGATAAATTTGGTCTTACCCTAGCGTCTCTAGTTTTTCCACGAAATCACATCAATGAATTGTACCTCGGGATTTGTGTTGAGGAGGGGTATGATTATGTGCGTGGAAATCCTAGCAACTGGTACTGGCAAGAAACTCAGCATGAAAACTTAAGTAAAAAAATCTTCCGCTCCGCCGACTGCTTTTTTCAAGTTGGTACTAATACCTCTTATCCTATGCATGAGGTAAAAGTAATAAAAGGCGAACCGATAATTATTCCTGCCTCCAGAATTCTCCGTCCTCAGCAGCAGAATAATTCCCTGATGAACAAAAGTCGCCTGGCGAGGATAAAAGGTGAAATGGAATACGCTGCCAAGCATAAGGAAGTATATCATCTCTGGTGGCATCCACATAATTTTGGTGCCAATCCCAAAAGTTCCCTGGCTGAATTGGATGAGCTGTTAAGACATTATACACTACTACACGCCCAATATGGAATGGTGTCCATGAATATGAGAACTATTGGATTGCATGTAAGTGAGAAAGCGTTGATAGTGTAGCTGTAATCCTCTTCACATTCCCGAAATGACTCAGATTGTTACAATCTAAGGCATTTTTGACTACACCATTGATCAGCAAGAACAAAGAAAGTGACCTTAGCTGAACCAAATGATGGGTTGCCATTCGCATGCGTAGCTGTAGGAGGGAGTAGATAATCCGAAATTACATGTCTGGGTTCCTGGCTAGCCTAAGTCTAATGACTACCCAGTAATAGGTCGATATCGATTGAGCAGTTTGGTTTATTGGAATGGTGGATATTTACACCCTAAGGTGAAATCAAGTAGCGGGGCACCTCTTAGCTAGGTGAGCTAGTATAGAAGAGGGGAGAGGCTGAGCTTTACCTCCCGCCAATCAACCTGAAAATATCAGCCTCTACGGCAAGTACTAATAGAATATGAAAGGCCTGTTACGCTGTAAATAAATACGTCGATTAACCAGCCTATTACTAGAATTGCTAATGCATAATGCGGGTTAAATATAATTTTGAGTAAATATGTTTGTATAATCCGATCCATCATCGGATTTTGCAATAAGAAGGTCATCGGCAAGCTATCTATTTGCTATTGTATAGCTCTACGTTTTCTGTTTTGGACAACTCTATGATCCAGTCCGAACTAAATTCACCTTGGATTCCTTCATCAAATTGGGTCTCTAATTTTTTTGGATCCCAGTTAATACCCAATGTTTCTAGCTGGGCAGTGTCAGGCTGAAATGTATAACTACCGGCTTTCAAATCTGAATAGTAAAATGTCCCGTCCCGTTGGGATACGACTTCTTTTATCAGTTGATTTTGGTGATCAAAAAACTGAACCTTTATCCCTCCAATGGCTTCATTATTTAGCAATACTTTTCCTTCGACTTCATTTACTACTTTGATGGGAACTTCCAGTTCATTGGAGTTTCCAGGCTTTATATTCAGTTGAATCTTTTTGTGGTCAAGTCGCCAAGAAATATATGCAAGAGAATTTTCATCCAGCTCGATGAGATAATCTTCGTAAGGAATTAGATTTTTGACACGAGTTATTCCAGAGTTGGGATCCTTGGATGCACTAGCTCCTTTTACTTTTACCGACAGTTCAAATTGAAAGGGTTCATCTTTATCTTTTACATCGTTGTTATTGATGTCTAAAAAAGGGAGAATGATTAACGAGGCTCTACCTAGTTCGGATCTGCTGGAGAAATTTAGATTTCTGGTTACCTCATCATGCGATACAGAACCCATCAAAGACTGATTGATCAGCAATTGGTCCCCTTGCAGCCTCGAATTGGTAGCTCCTTGAAAGATCCCCAAATTAAACTTGAGACTAAATCCCATGAGTGGTTTTCGGAATTTAAAGTCAGTCTGGCAAAAAGAAGTTATTCGGAGATCTTTGGATAAGGCCTTTTCAAAACCCATCATCAGATTACTATAATCCATCCTTTGGAAATTGACTTGAGCTCTACCATTCAAACGCCAATTAGCGGGTAATCTATAAGTTTGCTGAAGTGTGGAGGTCAGGAAAATCTCCCCGTTATATCTTGATGCATAAGTGGAAAAATTAGAAAATGCACCAAATAGATCTCCATTTATTGACCATTGAAGAGTTTGGATTCTAGAACTGGGATAAACAAACTCCGTAAGGTTGATTCTGGAAGTGTAGACTTTTCTTTTTGTTTTAAAGGGAATCATTCCTGAAAATCTCAAGAGACTCAGGTACCTCAATTGTGGAAATGCTTCTTGGCCTTCTTTTAGATTTTCAAAACTTAAATCTAAGACTATTCCCTTATTTGTCCGGGCATTCCAAACTCCAGATGTTTTGAGACCAGGCAACCATTCCGAAGAAATCATCATATTCTTCCCAAGCTTAGTGGAGGATGTAAGCCTGGGTATTAAGAGACGATCTCCCAATCCTGAAAAATATTCTAATCCCGCTCCAAGCGTAATTGTTTTTGTCAATCCATAATTTAATTGAGCATTCACAATTTTTTCAAACTTCGAGCCATGAACCACTCCGGCATTGATCTGGTAAATTAACTCCTTCTTTGGAAGCAAAATAAAGGGTACAAACAAGGATTCCTCTTGAATTTCTTCCTCTCCATTGGGGCCATAAAATTTCAGTTGAAGCTTGTTGGTCCCGTAATTCAGTGGAAATTCAAAAAGATAAAGCCCGCTTTCGTCAGTTTTGACAAAATCTACTAGTCCATTGTTAAGGTAAAGCTCCACTATCCAAAAAGGACGTGTAAAATCCCTGATGGTGTGAAACCCAAAGGCTTTTCGAGCGACAGGAGGAGCATTTGTAAGGGTGACTCCTGTGATCGGCTGAAAAATCGAAGAAAATGAGGCTCCGTTAATTCTACCCAATGTAATTTGGGTTAGGACTTTTTGATTAGTCAGGACTTTTTTCCACCTAAAATTTAAATTTCTATAATCCAGTTTTGGACTGCCAAACCAAGTGATTCTCGCTTGAAAATCTCCATAAGCAAGCTCCCCTCCTAGATTTAATGATCCTCTTGACGGAACTGATGATTTTTTAGATTCTCCTTCCTCCTTTGGTGCCAATCCAATCCATTTATTCATGGACAAATCCCAATCAAGACCTCCCAACTTTAGCAGTGAATATTTATTGCGAAGGACTGTATCTGCATTGTCAATTTGGCCTATTCCCATATTTTTCCGCATCAGATCTCTTCGGATTTGTCTGTAGACTGGTAGTTCCAAATCAGTATTGAGCGTAGCGGCCAGACTTCTATAATCAAACTCACAATACAAGCCAAATACCTCTCCAAAGGAGTTTAAGTTCAGGAAAACAAGCCCGTCCATTTCCTGTAATGCTCTCGGAGGTAAATTATAAATGCTGTCCTTATAGGTAATCTTGTTTTCGAATAAATTGATTTGATATACATCATTCTGATCCATTACATATCCCTCAATTATACCATCAGATATGGGTGTGGATTTAATTTTTAGAAAATCGAAAAGATCAGTCACAGACAAATAGAGCGTCTGTTCCTCTATCAATGCAGGAATTTCGGTAGCACCAAGTTTGGATGCTTTCAAGGAAATTAGAACTGGATCAAAAGCCCTAGACTCAGAAAAGACTGAATTGGGTAGTAGAAAAAATACAATAAACCCAAGAGTCAGAATCCCAAGTTTGGGTTTTAGGAGAAACCTGCACATGTTTTGGCTGTCTAGGCTTCCCATGAAATCTTGTAGTTTGATTTATTCCTGTATGAAAACCAGAGTTACCGATCCCGAATAAACTCCCGCAGGAGTAGTAGATCTTGTTCCGAGTGACAAGGTGCCACCAATATAAATTGTTGTCCTTTGGGGTGGTGTAGCTAAGCTGGTAAAGGGAGAAACAGGATTTGAGGCATTTAGAGTTAGTCCCAGCTGCCCTCCATTTGATCCGTAAAGTAATTGCTCAGTGCCAAATTGGATCTGGATATTAGATCCATATGGAGCTTCCACACTCAAAATCAAAGGATTGATTTCAGAGTTGTTCAATAAAATGATATTTCCGGTAGCAGTTCGATCTCCCGCGGGATTAATAGTCACTGTCCCGCTAGTCTCTGAAAGGATCATATCTCCAAAGTTGAGCGGACTCTCCTGATATACCTGAATTTGCGCTTCTGAAACTATAGGGAGTACACTTGCGAAAATGAACAAAATGAATTTCCAAAAGGAAAGAAATCCTGATGGCCGAAATGTCAATTTCCTTTTAGCATACTGCTTATAGGTCATTAGTTTAGTTTTGACTGTAACTGAACGAGTGGAAATTCCAAGCTTGCCAATACTTCCCTGCGCCTTTTTTGAGAAACATATTCAAGAAGTAATGTTCCTGAATTCAAAATATCAGTTTCCTGAATGTCCAGAGGAATTGAATAGCGTCTGCTCCCCACAGGAGTGTACACAGCGACGCCTTTTACCAGTCCCACTTGAGTTAATTTTCCATCTGGGCTCTTGTGAGAAAGGATAAAATCTCCAAAAGAAGATTTACTGCCACTTCGATTGATTTCAAATTGAAGTTTTTGGCTCATGTCTTCCGAGACAATAAGTCTCGCATTGTCTAGAGTCACTTGAGCATTGATATCTCCTATTTCCATGATAACCGGAATAGTGATAGCCAAATGCATATTGAGTATGGTTTGAATTCCTTCTTGGGCATCAGTAGTTGGAGGTGTCTCAAGAGTTTGCATGGGTTTGCTTGATCTAAACTCCAGATGGCTACGATATTCTCCTGTGGACAAAGGTCTATTATTGATCCGCTGAACTCTTACCTTTTGGGATTCTCCAGGGGCTAGGGTGACTTCCCTGGGATAAAAGCGGAGAACGGGTTCAGCAAAATACTGTCCTGCATCCGGTTCAGTAATTTCTATAAACTGACCCGAAGGAGACATTTGGTAATTTTTCCAAGATAAAGCATAGGAAGATGAATCCGATCCGGAATTGGCCAAGGTAATGTCCATTGAACGTTGATTCGAACCAAATACCAAGCGTCTCGGATAGATCATCAAATCCCCTTGTGCAAAGGATTGATTTAGATCCGTCAAGAATATCAGTATTCCAAAACACCAACCTAAATATTTCATATTTATGCTCATATTCTAATGGTAAAAGTACCCCGAGGAATTCCACGGGGTACATTCAATAAAATTTACAAATAATTAATTGTACACCACAGATACAGTAAAACCTGTCGCATCAGTATAAGTACCACTTGCTTGGCTTGCACCAACAGTCAAAGTAGAACCTACCGTAAACGCACCAGCACCTGTACCGTCAAGGGTGGTTGTATTATCAGTCAAGCTACTAGTAAAGGTCCCTAGTGACATTGTTTCTGTACCGGCTGCTTTGGTTATTGTATGTGTAGCGGGCAAATTAACCGTGTAAGCATAACTCGCTTCTCCGGCAACGGTAAACGAAGCAGCTGCCACAGTTCCTGTAGTTCCAGGTAACTGTACTCCTGAAGCAGTTCTTCCGCCTGCTGGAGCTAGTATCACTGTTCCTCCAGCTGTTGTAGCCGTGATATTTCCGAAATTCATATCAGCTACATTAGTAAGAGTTAATGGAGTGATAATAGTAGCAGTCGCAGTTGCATTTTTTTCTACTGGGTCGCCTGTTTGCGCAGTTGCACTGAACGCAAGTCCTACTACCAATAGAGCGATAGCTGGGAGTGTTTTGAAAATGTTTTTCATAGTTTGTGTTTTTAAAGGGTTTTTAAAGTATTTGTTCAGATGATGAAATCATCATTTTCAGAAATACACAGCTCAAAGGTATATGAAAGAAAATTCAATAAGCAAGTTACTTAGCTCATGTGTTATTGATGTCTTTAAATAGACAATTATATCAAGATAAGTTAGATTATTTTAATTTTAAGTTTAATATTTTTAATATAAAATTGAGATGAAATGTGAAATAAGTACTGTGAAAATCATTTAAACTTGTGTATAAAAAAATGGCTAATTTTTTCTTCCAATCTCAAGCTTTTAGATGGCTATAAAAAATAAATGTATTATGAATTCGGTATTATGTATGTTGAGTCAGTTTTAGCTTGCATAAATAATTAAATTATTTTTATTTATTTTAATTCTTAAAATATTTACATTGTTTATTGAATGTATAGTTTCAATGGTGCTACACGAACTTAATGGAAATCTATTAGGATTGTGGTGTTGCTTCTTTAAATGGATGTCGTAAAGTATTGATTTTCAATCGAATTGGTCTTTTGCTATTTATTTATTTGAATTTTAGAAACTGATAAATAATGACTAAACTAACATAAGAGTGGAGCCCTATTAATAATACTTTATATGGAAAACGATTTTATAGCTATGTAATTACTACTCGATTTGGGGATTATACTGCACATAAAATACTAGCCGGTAACAATTCAATTTCCTCACTGCCAACATAATAGAGTTAATATTTTAGCTTATAATATGGATATGGTGTTCTTTTGGAAAAAGGCTCATATAATTCGTTAGTTTTTTTAATACATTTTTCAATTATTAATTGAATTATAGATTGATATATTTGGTGAATCCGAACCTTATAGATTAATTAGGAGAAAATGACTACTAAAAACGTGGCGAAAAGTAATTCCGAATCTTACAACTTAATCTTTGATCTGGCTCCATTTCCAATGTGGATATATGATATGGAGACCTATGAATTTCTGTTAGTTAATCAGGATGCTGTCCGTCATTATGGTTATACAGTAGAGGAGTTTTTGAAAATGACGATTAAGGATATACGGCCTATGGAGGATATGCCAAAATTGGAAAAGTCAATAAGAGATGCACTTATACGAACCGAGACCTACAAGCAGGGGCTTTTCCGACATCAAAAGAAAGATGGAAGTGTCATTTACGTACAGATTAAGCGTAATCTGATAGATTTTGAAGGCAAAAAGGCTGGAATTGTAACTGCAATTGATCTGACTGAAAGGTATAACCAGGAAAGGAACATTGAAGAGCAACGACAATTTCTTGAGGTAATAGGATCAATTCATGAAATTCTATTGAAGTCAATCAATTGGTCTAAGGATCTGGAGCAATGCTTTCAAATCCTTGGTGAATTTCTTCATGTTCATAGAATTTCTTTTTATCAGGAAAACTTGTTTGGGGATACCCAAGTTCCAAGGCTAGCTTGGTGTGGAAATAAATCCAAGATTCCTCATAAACCAAACCCTAATCTTCACCGCATTATGTTTGCTGACTTTCCTCATTTTAGGGAGTCATTGCAAAGAGGGAAGTCATTTGAAATCATAGTTGCTGATTTGCCGCCTTCTCAGACAAAGGAGATCTTGCAGAAACAAAATGTCCATAGCCTGTTGCAACTCCCTGTAATGATTAATAATGAGTTTTCAGGATTGATTACACTGAAAGATTTTGAAAATAGGAGAAACTGGAAGGAAAATGAAATTCAATTACTGAAAACACTGACCTCCAATCTGGCGCATGTAATTAAGGAAGCACAGGTTCAAAAACAGTTGATAGATAATGAAGCTAGGTTTAGGTCACTGGTTCAAAATGGAAATGACTTAATTGCAATCATCGATGGGCTAGGTAATTACAAATATGTTGCTCAGACTTCCAAGAAAGTTCTGGGTATTTCCCCGGAGGAATTCATTGGGAAAAGTGCCTTTGAATATATACATAAGGAGGATGTTTCAAGGATAACAAAGGAGCTGGAGCAAATGGCTACAAAGGAACGAGTGTCCCTCGAACCCTTTCGGTTTCTGGATGCCAAAAAAAACTGGCGATGGGTTCAAACTGATTTCACAAATCACCTTTCTGATCCGGTGATAGCCGGAATTGTTGTTAATACAAAGGATGTAACTGTCGAGGTAGAGAAAAGGATGGGAGAGCAACTATTAGCCTCTCTGACAAAGTCAATCAGTCAACCGGCGTCTTTATCTATTTGCCTTACTGATGCTTTAAAAGTAATAGCTGAACTTTCTAATTTCAGTCTTTCTGAGGTTTGGTTGGTCTCTGAGGATAAATCCCGAATGGATCTAATCACAAAATCAGGTAAGGATAAATGTTTGAAAGCTATTTATCAGGGGTCACAACATGTCCAAAGCTTTGGAAAAGGGGAAGGACTACCAGGGCAGGTATGGGAGATTCAAGAAACCTGTGTTCTGGAAAACCTAAAGAAGAATGAGAATTTTCTACGTCCTTCATTAGCCGATTTGGCCAATCTCCAAATGGCAATAGGAATTCCTATTATGAATAATGAAGAATTTTTAGGTTGTATTGCCTGCTTTTCCTCTTGTCAGAAAAATGATCTTTTGGTACTAACAAAATTGCTAACTAATGTTGGCAAGCAGGTAGGAGCATTGTTCAAGCAAAAGATAGCCGAAGAACAGTACCGCAGTTTATTTAATATCTCACCTGATCCCCACGGTTTACTTGGTTTTGACGGATATCTTAAGAAAACAAACAATGCCTTAGCCAAGCTTTTAGGCTATGAGAAGCCAGAATTATTTAGCAAATCAATTTTCCATTTTTTGCATCCGGAGGATAAGGCCAAAGCACAGGCACGAATTAAGGAACTGATCGGTGGGGCAGCTCCTAAATCGTTTGAGGCAAGATTCTTAACAAAGGACGGCAACATAAAATGGCTTGTATGGAATGGGGTCGTAATACAAGAATCCAAGATCATCATTGCCGTAGCCAAAGATATTACTAAACAAAAAGAGGTAGAAATTGAGCTCTATACTTCTAACAAAAAGCTGAAAACTGCTCAAAAAATAGCCAAACTTGGCTATTGGTATAGAGACTTTACCTCTGATCTCTCAGAGTGGAATGAAGAAACATACCATATCTTTGGATATACACGGGACAATTTCATCCCTACTTTGGACAATGTGACTCAAACTTTCCACCCTAAAGATAGATGTCTTATCGAAGGTGATCCAAGAGATGAGCTTGAGCCTGGCAAAGTCCAAAGTTTTGAGCATCGAATAATTACAGCCTCAAACGAAATCAAATGGGTTCACCAGGAAATCCGTATGCTGGCTGATGAAAATCAGGTTCCCTATAGGATGGAGGGTACAATTCAGGATATTACCGAGAGAAAAGAAAATGAATTGCAACTGGCGGTCAGCAATGAGCGTTTTCAGTTGGCCATCAAGGCCAGCAATGAAATGATCTGGGAAGTGGATCACAAGAGGCAGACAATATATCGTAGTTCAAGTTACTGTAAATTAATCTGTTACAGTACCCTTGAGCCTTTTTCAAAGGAAAACTCTTGGTTCAGAAGTATGCTTTCCCAAGAGGTGAACGATGTATGGAATTCATTTCAGGAAGCTTTGAGCAATAAGAAAGATACCTTTTGGTCCAAAGAATATAAAGTGCTTACCGAAAATGGTTCAATCGCATATTTAGTGGATAGATGTTTTATAGTTAGGGACGAAAAGGGAATACCCTTGCGATCAGTTGGATCGGTTTTGGATGTAACAGCATCTCGTGAACAGCTGGAAAGGATCAAAAAACAGAATGATAAGCTTCGGGAAATTGCCTGGCTTCAATCCCATGTGATTAGGGCACCACTTGCCAGAATTTTGAGTTTAATTTATCTAATGAAGGAGCATGAGGGTGGTGGCAAATCTACAGGGGAAATTTTTGACTTGATTTCTGCTTCAGCAGAAGAGTTGGACAATGTAATTCTTGAAATAATTAACAAGACGGAGGCTGTAAAAGAAAATGATACAACAAATCATGCTCATTGATGATGACCCGGTGATAAACTTCGTTCATTCCAAAATAATACGAAGGAAGTTTCCTGATACCCCATTATTGATTTTTGAAAATGGTCGCAAAGCTTTGGCTCATTTAAAAGACAACCCAATAAATTCCTATCTAATTTTTCTGGATCTGAATATGCCCGAGTTGGATGGGTGGGGATTTTTAAAAGCAATATCCTCGGAAGTCAAAGACATAGATCTCCAAGTGCATATAGTATCTTCATCTGCAGATCCAGAAGATAAACGGGAAGCAAAAAAATATGAGCAAGTATCTTCCTTTTTGGTCAAACCATTGAGAGCAGATGATCTTGAAGAAATAACTTTTATGGATTGACCGATTGAAGAGGTCTGGCATGCTCAATCAGTATTATTCCTAAGCCGTAATAACTTGTGCGCCGTGGCGTAGAATTGCTAATGAAGGGGAGCTTTAGGCTTCCTTTTTTTTCTTTTTTACAAAAATTTTCAAAACTTCAAATATTGGCGTAGATTATAGGAATAGTTGATTGAATTTGCTGGTGATTAAACTTTTGTATTCCTGTTTCATAGATCCGGATAAGAATGATTGATCAATAAACGCCAACCAGGTTTGTTTAAGCTCCGAGAACTTATTGAGAATATTATCTGCGGTTTTATCAGGTATACCGGACACTTTCATGGCGCTATAAAAATCGGATTTTTTTAGACGCCTCTTTTTTCCGGAGATCGTCAATGCAAGCTCTTCCTCGTCACCTTCTACTACCAGTGCTGAGGAAACCAAATCATAGGCAGGTGCCAATTCATAATCACCTCTTGCATTTCTGATTAATGAGAAATTCTTTAAATGCATATCTGCATTACCCGTAAGGAAACTGAATAGCGTGACTTCATAAAATCTCACCAAATCAAGACCCGGATTTGCACTGCTCTTTTTGATTTCTTTGGCGATTTGTTCGTGTGATGATTTGTATTTATCCTCAGTCATTCTTCCCAAAAGTTGGCACATGTCCTCCATATGGAGTTTAGTGCCTTGATCTCGATCCATACGCTTGGTAATGTAGGCCAGTTCGACGGAGTCTAACTGGATCAAGGAATGCTTGGATAATAAGTCTACTCCTGGGGCATTTATCCTGTATAACTTTTATCTGAATCTCCTTATCTGGTATCTCAAGATTAATTTCGCAGAAAATGGGGAGATTCCTGTCTGGGGATAAACTAGAAATTGTAAATCCGCTTTTTTGTAGATTGATGAGATCATGAAGAGAAAATAAGCCTAAAATTAAAATTCAAGCCACTTCGGGATCCCGTCACTTGTACTGAGCTTATCCAAGTATCAGTCTTCCTTTCGATTTTCAATTGATTATTCTTTTAAGCTACTCCAGTTGGACTTGATTTTCGTGACCATATTAAAGCTGCTGTCTCTAAAATCGATGTTATGACCAACTGGAAATAGCGTATTTCTATTAATTCATTTAATCAGAATACTCAATGTTGTTGTACCTTTTATCACTTCGATAGCCAGTAATTTTATGCTTTTTGATGTAAGCATATTGTCTATTTCTTTTCGCACTTTGACTACTTCAAAATGCAGGGGGCAGGGATTTTTTTCAGAACATTTTGGAAGTCCCAAACTACATCCTGAAAACAGATGATCCCCATCTATAGCTTTCACCACATCTTTCAAATTGATTTTAGCATGAGTTTCATCGGCAAAAAAACCTCCGTTTGGCCCCTTGTATGACCCGATGATTTTAGCTTTTACCAATGACTGAAGAATTTTTGCAGTGAAAGCCTCAGGAACATCAATTTCAGCTCCGATTTCTTTTGCTCCTACCTTTCTGTCTTCGAGACTTTTGGTCCATACATAAATGACTGATTTGATGGCATATTTGGCAGCTTGTGAAAACATCGTGGATAAATTTGTCCGAAATATAACCTGCTTAACTGATAAGACAAAAGCCGAAAGTCAACTACCTCTGAGCTTTCATTTAAAAGCCATAATATTTTAGAATAATCTTATTGGTGATTTTTGTCATATAAACTCGATTTTTACCTGGATACCTTGTGGACAAATACGATCCTTTTATCCAAATCTTCTCTCTCCTATGAGTACTTGGCTTAAATCTTGGGAACCTGAAAATCTGGTTTTCTGGAATTCTACAGGAAAGACGATAGCCTGGCGAACCCTGACTATTACCACGATTTCACTGACGCTTTCTTTTGCCACCTGGTTTATGGTGAGCGCTTTAGTCACCAGATTGGATGGTATTGGATTCAATTTTACTTCAAATCAACTCTTTTGGCTAGCAGCTTTGCCTGGTTTGGCCGCCGGGACACTCCGGATTATCCATACATTTCTGATTCCGATTTTTGGAACTCGCCATGTGATCACAGTTTCCACATTTATTAAGCTTATCCCTGTGATCGGATTTGCGTTTGCAGTCATGGATCCTAATACACCTTTTTGGATTTTTGTAGTTCTAGCTTTGACTGCAGGTTTTGGAGGAGGGGATTTTTCTTCTTACATGCCCTCAACCAATTTGTTTTTTCCGGCGCGTTTAAAAGGAGCGGCTTTGGGGATACAGGCTGGAATCGGGAATTTCGGAGTGAGTCTTGCACAATTCATGACTCCTATCATGTTAGGTGTAGGTTTATATGGAGCGCCTCAGGTTTTCTCGAAAAAGAATGCGGCCGGAGAGGTGGTTCAAAGTGAAATTTTCCTTCAGAGCGCTTCCCTTTGGTATGCACCACTTCTAATTATTGTTGGTGTTTTGTGTTGGATTATGCTGAAAAGTGTTCCCATCAAATCCACTTTTAAAGACCAGTTAGGGATCTTCAAAGATAAGCACACCTGGTATTGTACCGTAATTTACTTTATGACTTTTGGCACCTTTGCAGGATTGTCTGCTGCATTTCCACTTTTGCTAAAATCTGTCTATGGACCCTTTGATCCCAGTTTGGATCCTTTGAAATATGCGTTTTACGGTCCGCTGATCGGATCCGCTGCCAGAGTGGGATTTGGGTTTGTTGCAGACAAAACTGGTGGTGCGGTGCTTACAACAATTTCCGGTATTGGGCTTTTAATTTGCACCTTGGTGATAATTTTCCTTAACTTATTAGAGCCAAGCAGCATCGAACAGCTGGATATGTTTATTACACTTATGCTGCTATTGTTCTTTTTTACCGGAATAGGAAATGCATCAACCTTCAAGCAATTTCCAATAATATTCAAGCATAATGCCTTACATGCTTCAGGTGTAATAGGATGGACTGCGGCGATAGGGGCATATGGCCCATTTATCTTTTCTTTGACTATAAGCGCTTTTATAGGAGCAACAGGTTATGCTTCAGGATTTTTCCAAATTTTAGCGGTCTTCCTCGTGATCGCTACAGGAATCAATTGGTACTTCTATCATAGAAAAGGTGCTGAGAAGCCCTGTTAATAATTAATAGATATGTTTAGATTACTTCAAACACTCAACAGATTAGCATTTATCAAGGCAACCATTGCAGCTTTAGCAGTAATAGTCTTGGTTTTTGTGGGGTCCAGAAATCTTCAGAATTTCGATGCTGCGCTGATAGCCTACCTACTGGGGACGATTTTTGCTGTTTTCGGCATCGCATACCGTTATTCCGTTTGGTTGCAACGCCCGCCTACGAGGCTCTATTGGAGGCGTAGTATGCAGTTTCTTTTTAGTAAGGACTTCCCATTTTATTTGACTAGAAGTGTGTCTTTGTTTTTCCAAAACATCCTCTTTCAGCGCTTTATTTATCATCGAAGCCGCACTCGCTGGATAGGACACTTTCTGCTAGCTACGGGTTGTTTGATTGCTTTCGCGGTGACGCTACCACTGACCCTTGGGTGGATTCACTTTGAGTTCAAACCCGGGAATGACATGATTTACTATGCCAAGTTCTTTGGTTTTGAGGTTGGTTCTTTTGAATTGGGATCCTTCATCGCCTTTATGGCATTTCACGCACTGGTGTGGTGCTCGATTTTGGTTACCATAGGAGCAGTGATGATGATGAAGCGTCGCCTTACCGATGGAGGATTGATTGCTACCCAGACATTTGAAGGAGATTGGTTGCCCCTGATCTTACTTATTGCAATTTCAATTACCGGGTTGGGTATTACCTATGATTACACATTTTTGCAGGGCAAAACCTACCAGTTTATGGCGGTGACCCATGCTGTGACTGTTATTCTTTTCCTGATCTGGATTCCATTTGGTAAGTTTTTCCACATTTTTCAGCGCTTGGCTCAGCTAGGAGCCAATCTTTATCGATTTGAGGGGAAAAAGCGGGGAATGGCAGTCTGTCCACATACTCACGAGGAATTTGCAGCAAAACTTCATGTCGATGATTTGAAAGAAGTCACCAAAGAGCTGGGGTTTGACTTTACCCTAAAGGACGGAAGCAGTCATTTGGATCTTAGTCCGGAGGGAAAGAGATCCGCATTGGCAAAAGCACATTTTGAAGTAAGAAAAAATTCCGGATCCTTCTTCGGATAAAAAATATCACCATGGCAAAATTACCTACCTCAGTAGAAAGCATTATCGATCAATTTGGCCCACACAAGGGCTACACTCCCAAGGAAGGTTTCCAAGGAGTTCATGAGCCTGACAAGCTGGTTAAGACACATTGTTGTTTCTGCGGAATGCAATGTGGGATTCAACTAAAAGTAAAAGACAATACAGTAGTGGGCTTTGAACCCTGGATGGAATTTCCCTTCAACGAAGGAAGATTATGTCCCAAAGGAGTGCAGCGCTATCTTCAAAATAATCACCCGGATCGGCTGATGTATCCACTCAAACGTGTGGAGGGCAAAGGCTTTGAGCGGACTTCATGGGAGGAATCCATGAGCAAAACGGTCAGCGAAATTCAGCGAATTCAGAATACTTATGGCAAGGATGCATTTGCTATGCTTTCGGGAGTTTCCTTGACCAATGAAAAAAGCTACATGATCGGTAAGTTTGCCCGAGTAGCACTCAAGACCAAAAATTTGGATTACAATGGACGTCTTTGCATGGTCAGTGCAGGTGCTGGTAACAAAAAAGCATTCGGTCTGGATAGAATTTCTAATTCCTGGGAGGATCTAAAGCATGCTGAAGTGATCATCATTGCAGGAGCAAATGTGTCGGAAACATTCCCTACGCTGACGCACTACATCTGGCAGGCAAGAGACAATGGCGCAAAACTGATCGTAATCGATCCACGTGTCACCCCGATTGCCCGTACAGCTGACCTTCACCTACCGATCAAGCCAGGAGGTGATTCTGCTTTGTTTGGCGCGATGCTCAAAATCTTGGTAGACAATGACTGGCTTGACCATGACTTCATTGACAATTACACCTCAGGATTCCAGGAAAGCATCGATGCGGTAAAGGACTATGATTTGGCTTGGGCAGAGGAAAAAACCGGAATATCTTCCGAAAAAATCCAGCAGGCAGCCGAATTGTGGGGGAAAGCTAAAACAAGTTTTCTCCTTCATGCCCGTGGTATCGAACACCATTCTAAAGGAGTGGATAATGTGCTAAGCTGTATTAATTTGGTATTGGCTACCGGTAGAATCGGAAGGCCTTACTGCGGCTACGGTACGATCACAGGACAGGGAAATGGTCAGGGAGGCAGGGAACATGGTCATAAATGCGATCAGCTTCCCGGTAATCGTGACATCACCAACCCCGAACATCGAAAATACATTGCGGGGGTCTGGGGAATCGATGAAAAAGACATGCCAGGAAAGGGACTTTCTGCTTACGAAATCATAGAGGCAATCCACAAAGGTGAGATCAAAGGGTTGATCACGATCTGTTTTAACCCTTTGGTTTCCTTGCCAAATAACAACTTTGTCCGGGAAGCACTGGAGAAGCTGGAATACTTCGTAGTTATCGACTTTTTTCTCAATGAAACCGCAAGGCATGCTGATGTGATTTTCCCGGGATCTCTTCACGAAGAGGAGGAAGGAACCGTCACCACTGCGGAAGGAAGGGTAGTCAAAATCAATGAGGCGGTCACTCCTCCCGGCGAAGCACACCGAGACTCTGAAATAATCATCGAGCTAGCACAGCGATTAGGGGCTGGCGATAAATTTGCTTATCAAAAGGCAGAGGATATTTTTAATGAATTGCGGGTCGCATCAAAAGGCGGAACAGCCGATTATTTTGGGATTACCTATGAAAAAATAGAAAAAAACATGGGGGTTTTCTGGCCATGTCCATCCGAAGACCATCCGGGGACTCCGCGGCTTTGGGAAGACAAAAAATTCAGAACCCCTGACGAGAAAGCACACTTCAATCCAGTTCCCTATCGAGACCCTTCCGAAGTAGTGGATAAGGAATATCCCGTGGTAATGACCACAGGTCGAGTTGTCTCACAGTACCTCAGTGGTACTCAGACAAGAAGGATTGGCAAACTGGTTGATCAATATCCTGAGCCACTACTGGAAATCCACCCAAAGTTAGCCTATCACTATGGTATCAAGGATGGAGACCAAGTCATCGTAAAAACACGACGAGGTGAAGCGACATTTCCTGCACAAATTGTAGAGACCATTCGAGAGGATACAGTTTTCATTCCTTACCACTGGGGAGGACTCCAATCTGCAAATCAATTAACCATTGGGACTCTGGACCCCATCAGCAAGATCCCTGAATTCAAAGTTTGTGCTTGTCAGCTAATCCCTACAGGCAAAATGGCCTCGGTCAAAGTCAAAGAAACAGCCTATCAAAGTTTTTAACCTAACCACCCTTTATCATGCAAAACCCTCAATATAATCAGCAAATGGAGTTTTTCGTTGACATGCAGCGCTGCATTGGCTGCCATGCATGTGAGATGGCTTGTGCTGAGTGTGAGACAAATGGACAGGAAAGTATGATCCATATTCACTATGTGGAGCGCGCCGTGTCTGTGCAGACTACTGTGCAGGTCTGTATGCATTGTGAGGACCCAGTCTGTGCCAATGTTTGCCCGGCAGATGCCATTACCAAGGATGATTTTGGAGTGGTACATACGGCCAATACATCCCGGTGCATCGGTTGCTCCAACTGTGTACTGGCATGTCCATTTGGTGTGCCTAAGAAAGAGGAGAAAGCCGAGTTGATGATGAAATGCAACATGTGCTATGATCGGACCAGTGCTGGTAAAAAACCAATGTGTGCGACAGTATGCCCAAGCCAGGCGCTGTTCTATGGTACCCGTGAGGAGATCGAAAAGCTCCGTCCCAATAGCACTCCGGTCAATAAATTCTTCTTTGGTGAGGAAGAGGTCAATACCAAAGTAAACATCATGATGCCCAAAGGCAGTACTGCCTTACATATTCATCCTTAAACATTCCCTAGCATTATGTCAAAAGATCCCAACTCCGAAATCCCAAAATGGAAACAGGATTTTCCTATTGAGCAAAAAGAAGCGACTCACGTTTCCCGTCGGGAGTTTGCCAAGTTTCTTACCTTATTTTCCGGGGCTTTGGCTATTGGTAACACAGCCATTGTGGTCAAATCTCTCGCTTTTCCCGAAAAACCTTTGGAAGGAGTTCATCCCATCTGCATGGAGTCTGAGGTAGCCGAGGGGGAATCGTTTCAGTTTGAAATCCAAGGGTCAAAAACTATTCCCTACCTGCTGATTAACTTGGGTAATGGGGAGTGGAGAGCCTTTGAACAAAAGTGTACCCACCTTTCTTGCGCAGTCAAATACCGTCATGATCTTGGACAGATTGAGTGTCCTTGTCACAAAGGGTATTTCAATCCCCGCACCGGTAACGTGATTCAGGGGCCTCCACCTCGGCCTTTGCCTCAACTTGAGGTGGTCCTTCAAGAGGGACAGATATTTGTCAAAGCCCAAAACGCCTAAACCCAAAAAAACATGAGTGATTTTAGACAATCCCAAAACGAAGCCCATCCCAATAAGACAAATACGGTGATTACAGGGATCATCATGTTGTTGATTCTTTTTGTCTTAATTCAGATTTGGTTTCTTTTCGGCGCACTGAACAATGCGCTTCAGGAAAACCTGAATTTTGCCCTCACTACCGCCATTGGATCTAGTGTGTTTGCCTTTGCTTCATTTTGGCTCTTGCGGTATCTGCCTGAGCCCATCAAGCGTAAAAAGAAAAAGTAAAACTTCAATTCAAACTATATGAACGAGCCCATCCCAGTAGGTGCGCATCGGATTTTATTCCTTAACACGCTAGCCTTCACCCTCTGTTTTGCTGCCTGGATATTCAACGGGGTCATGGTGACCTATTTAGTTGATAATGGGATTTTTGACTGGAGTCAGGTAGAGGTAGGTTGGCTTTTTGGTATTCCCATCCTCACAGGATCTATAATGCGATTGCCTATTGGCATCCTGACGGATAAATATGGAGGAAAATGGGTTTTTGTAGGGTTACTTTTCTTCACTGCCATCCCGATGTTCTTGCTCAGTTGGACTGACTCTTTTACTTGGTATGCCTTGATGAGTTTTGGATTCGGGCTTGCAGGTGCCGGATTTGCAGTTGGAATCGGCTACACTTCGGTGTGGTATCCCAAACACTGGCAGGGGAGAGCCCTAGGAATCTTTGGGGCGGGCAATGCAGGTGCAGCTATTACGACATTGCTTGCACCCACTTTGCTCAACACATTCACTGAAAACGGCCAAAATCTCGAAGCATGGAAAATCCTTCCAATGATCTATGCCGCTGTTTTGGTGGGAATGGCTTTATTGTTTGCTCTTTTGGCAAAAAATAAAAAACCTGCCGTATCCACCCGAACGATGGCTCAAACGCTGAAGCCCCTAGGAAATATCCGAGTTTGGAGATTTGGGCTGTATTATTTTCTGGTTTTTGGATGTTTTGTCTCTTTCTCTCAATGGCTGGTTCCATATTTCACCAATGTTTATGGCACCAGTTTGGTTATCGCCGGACTTTTTGCTTCGCTGTTCAGCCTTCCTTCAGGGGTGATTCGTGCTTTGGGTGGTTGGATGAGTGATAAGTTTGGAGCTAGGAGGGTAATGTTTGGGGTGTTCAAGTGGTCGATCGCCATCAGTGCACTGCTCATGATTCCCAAAATGGAGATTTTCTCACCGGGAAAAGGAATCAATGCCACCCAAAAAGGAATTGTAAAAGAAGTGAGGGGGACAGAATTAATTATGGAAAATGGCAAGTCCTATTCCTTTTCTCCAAAAACTACCGCCCAAGAAGTGTCCTCAAATAAAGCTCCCGTTTTGCCTCAAAAGTCTTCTTGGCAGGAACCGGCGGTGCAGGCAGGTGATGTGGTAGAAAAAAAGCAGCTTCTCGTTAAGGGCGTCACGCGAATCAATTTTGAGGCGAATATGTGGGTCTTTGCCATTTTGACGCTCGCGATCGGAATCGTATGGGGCATTGGGAAAGCCTCAGTTTACAAGTTTATCCCAGATTATTTTCCCAATGAAGTCGGAGTGGTGGGAGGAATGGTCGGTGTGATTGGTGGATTGGGTGGGTTTTTCTGTCCCATTCTCTTTGGGTACCTCCTGGAAGGAACGGGGCTTTGGACAAGTAGTTGGATGTTGACGCTTGTGCTTTCTATTCTTTGCTTGGTTTGGATGTCAAGCGTAATTAAAAAGGTGCTTCAATCTAAGGCTCCTGAAATTGCAGATAAAATTGATCACCATTAATCCAAGTTCATGCAAATCAAGCTCATATTTCTGGCGATTACTTTTGGTGTAACCACTTCTTCGCATGCCCAATTTTCATTCGATGGACAATATTTTGCCCGTGGGGAATACCGAAATGGCTACCAAAAACCCTTAGAGAACGGGACAGCACCTGCCGTTTTCATAGCACACCGCGCTCGGATTCAGGCAAGTTACAATCATCAACATTTTAACTTTTTCATGAGCGTGCAGGATGTCCGTACTTGGGGGAATACCAGTCAATTGAATGTAAGCGATGATTTCCTTTCGGTTCATGAAGCATGGGCTCAGGTTAATTTCAATCCAAATTGGTCTTTGAAGTTAGGCAGGCAAGAGCTCAATTATGACAATTTCTGATTTCTGGGAAATGTCGATTGGGCATTTCAGGCCAGATCCCATGATTTGGCACTGCTGAAGTTCGAAAAGGATCAATCCAAACTGCATGTAGGAGCAGCTTTCAATCAGCAAACTCAAAAACTTATCGGTACGACTTACGAACAGGTAAACCAGTACAAAACAGCTCAGTTTGGGTCAGCAGCGTACGCCCTATTCGATGCTTTCCCGCTCGATAGCGGGTCTGATTAGCGATACAGTCATAATGGGATTGCCCGGCTCAACTAATGGAGCATCAGAATCCATGGATGCGATTTTTCCTGCTTTGCTTCACGTATTCAAAGTCATGGAAGGTGCGAGACACGATTAGCATCAAGTGCCTTATGAGAATTTTAGGTTACCAATGAGTTTCCTATTTCTGATTTTCCAAATGACTATCGCTGCCATCAGCCCAAATTGAACCAGGATCTGATAACCATTGGCTACTCCAAAAATTTTGCGAAGCTCGTATGACTCCATTAAGCTGAATAATACTCTGCCAGCTAAACTTACTTGAAACAGTGTCCATGTCACCCATAGAATCGGATGGTAAGGTGTGTCTCGGATACCAAAGATGGTAGGGAAAATGCTCGGTGCATGTGCCCAAATCATGGAAAAAGTAAAGCCTAAAAAGAAGGTATGGATAATCAAATCGTAGAAAAGGGGATGACTTTCCAATGCAAAGAGAATAATTCCTTGACCACCTAGCCAGAGATACCCTGTACTCAATCCTACACCTAAATACCTAAATTGCTCAGTTTTTTTTGCGATGACTTTGGCTATATCGAAAACCAAAAGCCAGACTGCTATTAGAAGGATACCCAATCCCAATATTTCATTTCCCCAAGTATGAAAAGGTGCAAGAAGACCAATAAAAACGAGTAATAAATGAATGACAAGGGCTTTCTTTGTCCAAGGAGGCACTGGTAAAAACTGACTTAACTCAAGCCTTTCTCCTACGATGGTGAAGAGTAAAAACCCCATCCACCAGGTAGTTCCCGCAGCAATCAATCCGGATCGCCAAGTCATGAAATTGCCAATAAACCAAAACATAGCACCAGCATACAGGAGAAATGTATGAAAATGGGGATGTCTTACGGACTGCAAATGCATGATAATTCCCAAGCCCAATGAACCGACAAGAAGAAGTATTAACCCAATTTGAATCATCCCGGTCAAAAAAAACAAAGAGGAAAGCCCTGTCAGAAATGGGATTACCAACCAGATTTTTTTCTTTAACACCATCGCCCGCTCTATGGAGATCAGCGTACCTAAAAAACACCCGACCATCAAAAGCCCATGATTCATTCCTGCAGAAGCTATCGGAATCAGGGTACTGCCCAATCTGATCCAACCCCCTGAGATACCTAATACCAATCCCAAAACAACCAAGGGAAAGAGATGAAAGGCTTTGGGCGAAGTAAGGGTCATTACTTTCAGGATTAGTTTAAGTTTGAATCAAACTCCAAGGCAAGTGCTTCAGGAAACAAGATGTTGCGCTCCAAATGCATATGCTTTTGCATGCTCATATCAAATTCCTGAAGCAAGGCAAAGGCGACTTTATAAGTATTACATGCATATGCAGGAGGTGTGTAATCATCTGATAATTTTCTGATTTCCTTTGCACCAAAAATCAATTCCGAAAGTTCGGAATACCAGTGCGGCCCGATAATCATTCGAGATGATTTCACTGATGGTAAGTTGATTGATATTGTTCATAATCAAAAAGGGTTAAAATGTCCCCCATTAGGTCTAATGAAAAGGGACTTAGCCCTCTTTCATAGTCAAAAATACTCTAAAAAAATTAAAAGATAAAATTATCTTCTATTATTTTTCCAAGTCGTGAAACTTCCGGATGTTTCATACAGTTGCAGTTCGATCAGTTCAATAGTTGAAGGCAAGAGGGCAGTTATCTTTATGGCCATCCATTCTATCATTCTTTCGGAGGTAGGTTCGGATTCCATCCAAGTAATTTTCCCAGTATATGCGGAAAATATCCTTCTATTTTCAGGGTTTTCTTTGAGGATCAATGCATGGTCTAATGGATCTAAAACCGATAATTGGAGGATACTTTTAAGTATTTTGAAATCCAAGATCATGTCTGTGTCAGGATCGATCAGCCCTCTAACAGTTGCTGCTAATTTATAAGTGTGACCATGGATCTCACTACAGGATCCTTGATAATTGCTCAATCGGTGGGCAGCCTCAAATTCAATTTTTTTGGTAAGGGAAATCATTTGTAATCGAATGGTGATAGTGAATAAAAAAGGATAAACATGTCTAATAATAAACCTTAAATTTAATTAAACTAGTCTTTGTTTTATACAAAAAAGTATGATTTAGATCAAGTTTTAAAGTGAGCAATACTTGTGTGCCTAAATCCGGTATTGGAATGGTTTTTTCCCTTAAATCAACCAGTTGAACTACTCAAGAAACCATCTCACGCTATGGATCACTATATCTTCAAACCCATCAGGGAGTATGCACCTTTCGTCACATCAAAGGTAGATACTCCAGTGGTCTTCAGTGGCGGAGAATGTACGATTCATTCTCAGATTATTCCTTTTGCCAGAGCAGTGAAAGCCATGGGGTTTGGAGAAATTGAGTTTTATTTTTTTAATATTAAAAAAAACCGGCCCAAAAGTCTTGGGCCGATTGTCAGGTCATGTGAAGAGGAACTACTTAATAACTCAACCCATGTCCAAACTTGAATAGCGCGTATCCTTCTGTTTCTTGATGTCCTGGGACGTCGGAAAGGTTGGATTTTACAACTTCCGCAGAAACAGGTATGGTAAAAGGCATTTTTGCCGTAGGATTCACTTTCCCTGCCAAGACATCAAGAATTGCCTCAGGCGTAGTTCCAAATGTGGCAACCAAAGTTTGAAGTCCAGCTCCATCGATCTCGGAAATCACCCAAGGATTGGTGAAATTGATGATGGTGACTGTTGGTTTTTTGGACAAAACTCCATTGACATAATCGGTGTCGATTTTGTTTTTGCTCAAGCGCACGTCGATTTCAGAACCATTACTGCTAAAGAGCGAATTGAAATGTGGATTGAGCCAAAGGACGACCAAATCAGCTTCCTCTTGTGTGGCCACGAGCTCAAACTCCCAGGAAGGGTTGGAGGAAGTAAATGGAGTTGTCGGTGCATTTTCTCCGCCTTTGTCAAAGTAGGTCTCAAAGTAAACTTTGGTTTTAGCCTTGATAGGCAGTACTTGTAGATCGTTTCTCAGCAGGACGATGGACTTTCGCATGGCGAGGTCACCGGCTTCCTGAAATTCAGGATTTCCAACCAAGTTTTTCGCTTGTTCTACATCCACATAGGGATTTTCGAAGAGACCCAATTCAAACTTTTCTTTGAGCAGTCTCACTATGGATTCATTAATCCTTTTTTCAGTCACATATCCCATCGTCACCGCTGCCATCAACTGTGTTGGATCTCCCGTTCCGGAAAAGAGATCTACACCTGCTTCAAGCGCTTTGCCGTAGCGCTCCTCGATGCTGTATTTTTCCATTCCCCAAGGTTGCATCTCAATTGGCCCCGTATCAGAATTAATGATCCCCTGAAAACCCATTTTATCTCTAAGTAAATCCTTGATGATTCGCTTATTGTAAGCAAAAGCCACTTCCTCGTATTCGGTGCCGATTGGCTTTGCATAGTAGGGCATTATAGCAGAGGTCCCTGCATCTATAGCAGCTTGAAAGGGCTTGAGATGATAATCGAACATTCCTCCAGGATAATGTTGATCCTTTCCGAAGTCAAAATGTGGATCTTGTCCTTCTACCTGTGGACCTCCTCCTGGGAAGTGCTTAGTAGTCAGTGCCACAGATCCTTTTCCAAGCTTTTCTCCCTGAAATCCCAAAACTACTTCCCGCATAACAGCCGCTGCCCAGTCTGCGTCCTCACCAAAAGTACCTTCATTTCTCTGCCAGCGAGGTTCCGTGGCAAGGTCAGCCATGTATTGATAGCCTTTTCTGATACCAACAGAAGCCCATTCTTGTCGGGCGATGTCTGCAAACTTTCTTATCAGACCTAAATCCTGAGTAGCGGAAAGCCCCAATTCCCCTGGCCATTTGGAAAAGACAGTTGCACCTTGGCTTAGTCCGATTGCAGCATCCATGGTGATGTGATTCCTTGGGTTGGAAGCCACGATGGCAGGAATACCGAGTCGAGTATCTTCACAAAGGGCTTGGAGATTGTTGCTCCATTCGGCCATGATTTTAGCATTGGTATTTGCCCGGAGGATGAAATGTCGGAGATGGCGTTCAATGACACCTTTGGTAGTACCGGAGGCCGACATTAAAGGGGTTGCAAGGGGCTGCCTTGTAAACATGTTGTTTGGTTGAATCAAATCTTCCTCATTGAATCCGGATGTGATTTCTCCTCTTGGAGCTCCGGGTTGGAAAGCAAAATCTCCTGCCAGGCGCGTGGTGCTGATAAGCATAAATCCGACTTTTTCCTCCAAAGTCATCTGAGCGATCAGGTTATCGGTTCGCTGATCGACAGACAGTCTCCAATCCTCGTAAGGGTCAAGCGTGCCATTTTTATTCAAATCTTTAAACTGATAGCCATCTACATCCAAAAGAGTGGCGGTTCGCTGACCTAAGTCAGCCTGGGTAAATTCTGGATTAGTGGTACAGGCAAACAAAAATCCGTAGGAAAGGAGTGTAAGCCAAGAGTATGTTTTCATAAGTATTGTCGTGATGATGGGTTGCTTAAATCTCGCTTTATTAGACCATTGATGAAAGTTAAGTTACAGGACTTTTACGGAAACGATTTCTGACTGTGTGATTGGGATCACGTTATGCATGTCTAGCCAAAGCTAAATTGAGCATAATCACACTAGCGATGGTCTTTCCTTTGTGTGATGAAATCCTATCACACTTAAATCAGAAAAACTATGAGTTATTAAGAATCCAAAATAATACAATCCGAAGATTTGGCTTCTTGACAAGAAAAAGTAGAGGCAGCATTGTAAGAAATGGCTTTCGGTATTATCACCGAGATCGATATTCAAGCAACTATGAAGAAAAAGTTGGATAAAGACTATCCGGAATATCTGATTTTAGATGCTTGCAACCCTGTATTTGCGGATAAAGTGCTCACAGCCGGACCACATATTGGGACACTTATGCCTGGTAATGTGACTATCAGAGCAATTGGTAATTCAGAACATGAAGTAACTATCATGGATCCTGTCGCGGCTATGTCTGCTGTGAAAAATCCTGCAAGCGAGCCTTTGGCAGGGGAAGTTTGTGTGAAGTTGATGAGTATGCTGGAGCGTTTATAGTCTTTTGTCCATCAGGTTTTCATCTTTCGATTGAAATCCACGTGATTTTGAATTAGTAATTCTTGAGTTGAGATGTATTTCTACACCTCAACTCTTTTTTTATACCAACACAAAAAATATAAATGGGACTAAGAAAAGCTCGCTTGATTGTTTAAGGCAAGACATCTCACAATCCAATTGATAACCTTTGGGCTTTCGTGGGCTCTTTCTTTGGGATTGAGCATTGGATTAATGCAGAATGTCTTTTATACAGTGGGAAGTATCGATACCCTAGTTCTAATAGGGGCATTTGGTGCTAGTTGGGTGTAGCTTTTTGGTATAACTAATAGCCCAGCCTCTCAGCGGCGAAGGCTCATTTCATTTCAAAAAAAGAAAAAAGGCGCACCCAAAGAATCCGCCTTTTTTGACCTTCACTATGTATGTTTAGAATTAGCTTAATTCCAAGTGTAGAATTTTTGGAAACATTTTGACTTCGGAGTTGATCGAATGGGAGATCAGACAGGCTTTTTCTGATTTTTCCAATACTTTCAATCCACGTTCTTTTTTTTCATTGGGACCTAGCGTCAATTCTGGAAACAGATGAATCTCTGTCATTATCCATTTTTCGTCAACCTTGGCCATTTTTCCGGTCGCCTTGCATGTGAAATTTTCGAATTTAAGATTGGAATGTTCAGCAACGGCAAGGAAAGTTGTCATCAGACAAGAGCTTACTGCAGCTGTGAACAAGTGCTCGGGGGACCAGATGCCGGGTACCCCGTGTGGGAATTCTGGTGGAGTGGCACATTCTATAATCGTTTCAAGTTCGGGACTGCTAAGTTGTCCGGTCCGGCCGTGGTTCCATTCAAGGTTGACGGCATAGTCATGAGTTGGTTGATGCATAATTTGGAAATTGATTAATGAACTTCGATTTCTTTTCGAATTTGAGCAATGTGATTGACGGCATTGGGTTGTTTTGGTTTAAGATGAGTAGCGCTTTTTAATATTATCCAAGTCAGGGGCAAAACGCCTCCGAGCAGGAATATAGATCCGCCCACGATTCTAAGCCAAGTCATAGTCTGAAATGGGGTACTTTGTATAAACTCCTGAGATCTGGCAAACCAATAGCCTTGATCCATGACTGTAAACAGTTGATGGATTCCGGCAGGGAATAAATCCAAAATCACCATCAGCACCAGACCCAAGTTGATAGACCAGAATGAAAGCTTGACCAATCGTGGGTTCCAGATGTCTGGATCGACGAGAAATCGTAGGGCGAAAAGGATTCCCGCAATGGAAAGATTACCATAAACTCCCATTAGAGCGGCGTGTCCATGGTTCACAGTCAGGTAAGTGCCATGTTCGTAATAGTTGGCAATCGGAAGATTGATGATCAAGCCAAAAACACCCGCGCCGAAGAAATTCCAGAAAGTGACTCCAATTAAATACAAAAACACTCCGGGCATGGCAAAGAGGGACGACCTGCCATTTTCTTTCGGCTTTTTGCTTAATAGTTGCGGCATCCGCTGCATTCTCCAAGCTTCAAGAGTAAGAAGAATCAACGGCACTACTTGGAGCGTAGAAAATACCGAGCCCAAGGCCAGTGTTCCTACCGGCTTGGCATTCCAATAGAAATTATGTGAAATCCCTAATAATCCAGATCCTAGAAACAGTAATGCGGCGAGGTAAACCACTTTGGTCACCGCCTGACGGTTGACCAAACCCATGAGAACCATCATGTAGCCTACAATGATTGTGGTGAAAACCTCAAAAAAGGCTTCAACCCACATGTGAACTACCATCCATCTCCAAAAGTCAGCCACCACAAAATTAGTCTCCGGACTGGCCACAAAACCTGAAACCAGCAAGATTAAAATACACACCACGGCATAGATCAGCCAATTGGGAAGTTCCCAGGGTTTGGTTTTGTCCATTACTCCTTTAAGACCCCGATACACGATCACCGCCCACAGTGCAAATACAGCAAGCAACATATATTGGTATAGTCGGCCCAATTCGACAAACTCCCAGCCTTGGTGACCCAGCCATCTGGAGAGGTTGCCCAACATACCCATTGGCCCCATGTAAATCCCTACAACCGATCCTGCTACAAGAATGAAGAAAATGGCAAATAGCAAATTGATGAGTTTCCGTTGACCTTCAGGTTCACCTTTTCCCAAAAGAGGAAGTACAAAAAAGGAAATCCCTACCCAGCAAGCGGATATCCAATAAAGGGAGATCTGCACATGCCAGCTCCTAGATATAGTTACCGGCAATAAAGCCTGAAGATCAAATCCAAAGAAAGTTGTGAATCCCACAAAATCATGAACTGTGAGAACACCGGCCAATACCTGAATCAAAAACAGCAGAATGGCGACATAGAAAAACTTAAAAGTTGCACGCTGTGTAGGTGACGGACGAAACGTCCGCAATTTGTCCTCTGTGATCATTTCAGAAGAACCTTTTGAATAGTACTCCTCGCTTAATTTCTCAAACTGACCGTAATAATACATCACAGCTCCAAGTCCTAAGACCAATCCTAACAATCCCAAAATACTCCATAGCATAGTGGAAGCGGTGGGCGTATTTCCTGCCTTAGGATCAAATGGCCAATTGTGGGTGTAACTGTAGTTTTCACCGGGCCTCGATACGCTACAGACCCAGGCACCCCAGTAGAAAAATTTACTTAATTGGGCGATTTCCGTAGGGTCAGAAATGTAGCCGGTAGGCTTAAAAGCTTCATGAAAACCCGGATCTGAAAAAACCTTTTGATAAAACCCATTGACCTCATCCGTCGCAAAAACCTGAGCTGGACTCAAGAGCGTTTGGTTGGTGGCAGGGTCATGTTGATTCAGTTTGATTTCGGTTTTGACGAGTTCTTCTATGCCTGCATTTTCTAGAGGGCTGCGCTCAGTTGGGGATTCGGACCGGTAAAATTCTTGGATAGATTCGGCCATAGTATGAAGTGTCTGTGCCGTAAAATCCGGACCTCTCAATGCCCCGTCCCCAAACATACTTCCATATTCCATCAGCGCATACCGGTGAAATACCTCCTGGCCGGCTAGAATATCTTGTTTTGAAATGATCACGTTACCTGAGGCGTCCACATAATCCGGTATCGGCGGAGCTTCGTTATATGTCTGATAACCGATATAAATCAATCCACTTATACTCACAGAGAAGATGAGTAGGAAAGGAAGCCACCAATTCTTTGGCTTCATTAGGTAGGTCAGGAAGCTGGGTTCTGTCTTCATAATTTTTTAGGTAAATGTATATTTCATATTTAAGAGTATTTAGTCTTATTTTAAGGTAAAAAAAATCACTCATCAAGCCGGACTTCTTGAGTTCGGATTTTTTCGCCCAAAAGTGCCAGACTGGTTTCGGAGAAGTTTTTCTGCATTTTTGTTTTGACCTCTTTCCAAAACTCATGAACTGGGCAGGGTTTGGCAGTACCACAATGGGGTAATCCGATAAGGCATTTATCAAAGTAATCGTCTCCTTCCAAGGCTTTGATCACATCAATGAGCATGATTTCCTCGGCTGATTTCGCGAGTGCAATCCCGCCCGAAGGACCTCGATAGGAAATGAGAATTCCTTTTTCAGTGAGCTCACGGAAGATCTTTGTCACAAAGTGAAAGGACAATCCCAGCTCTTCAGAAATCTCCCGGATGCTTAAATACTGATTTTTCGGTGGATAAGCTACCAAGTAAAGCAAGGCACGTAAACCGTATTTTCCGACTTGTGAGAGGGCTTTCAATTTTAATTCAGAGTATTAAGTCCGAAATTAGAGTAGTAAAATTGACTTTTCAAAATTTCTCCTTAGAAAATTGACGATTTGATTACATGGATACCTACAAGTTCCTCTATCCAAGAAAGGGAAATTGCACAGGTTAATTTTAATGGGGTGGTAATTTTGAAGTGCTAAGCGTTTTCGAAGCAAATAGGAAGGTGTTCCTTTCAGGCTGTTTTTACCTTTTAATGTAAATGATTTGCTGTGTAGGGTTGGAATTTTATATAAAAAATTAATATCGGATATTTTTATCTTTTAATATTTTCATCTACATTTGAATATCTTCTAACCCAAAGAGATGTTTTCTAAAGCTTGTAAATATGCCATCAATGCGATGATTTACATTTCAACGTTGCCGGAAGGAAGCGAGAGAGTAGGTTTGAAGGAAATTTCAAAAGCGATCAATTCTCCGGAAGCATTTACGGCGAAGATTTTACAGGTTTTAGTTAGGGAAAACTTCCTTTCATCTGTAAAAGGTCCAAACGGTGGCTTTGAGATACATGAGGAGGGTAGAAAAACACAATTGTATCAAATCGTACGGGTGATTGATGGGGATCAGATTTTCACTGGGTGCGCTTTAGGCCTTGAAAGATGCTCAGAAGATCATCCCTGCGCAGTTCACAATAAATTCAAGGCGATTCGTGAACATCTCGCTGGAATGATGATGACTACTTCGCTTGAGGATATGGCAGAGGGAATCCAGAATGGAACCAGTTTTCTAAAGATTTAAAAAAAATTTCAACCTATAAAGGATAAAACTATCTTAAATATCATGAATGAGATCGCACAAAAAAAAGTAGGAAGCATCGTGGCGGGAAATTTCCGTACTGCAAAAATCTTCACTGATTACGGAATTGATTTCTGCTGTAAAGGCGGAATTAAACTCAGTGATGCCTGTGAAAAGAAGGGGGTGGATTTGGATAAAATCTCAGCCGACCTGGAACAAGCAGTAAAGATCCAGGATGAGAAGCATTACCAGGACTTTGGGATGACTGATCTAGTTGAGCATATAGTCAATGTCCATCATAAATACGTGGAAGCTAGCATTCCTTCTCTGAAATTCTATGTGGAAAAAATCGCAAAGGTTCACGGTGACAATCACCCGGAGCTTTTGGAGATTAGAGATGAGTTTTTCAATACTGCCGATGCCCTGACAGCCCATATGAAAAAAGAAGAGTTCGTTCTTTTTCCATATATCAAAGCCATGGAGTCAGCAGAGAAGAACCATTTCCCGCTTTCTCCGGCCCACTTTGGAGATATCGAAAATCCAATCTCCATGATGGAAGAGGAGCATGAAACCGAAGGTGATCGATTCAGGAAAATCTCCGAATTGAGCAATAATTATACGCCTCCTGCAGATGCTTGTCAGACGTACAAGGTCGCTTTCGCAATGCTTGAGGAATTTGAATCCGACCTGCATACGCATATCCACTTGGAGAACAATATTCTTTTTCCTGAAGCCAAAAAAGTGTTTAAAAGTTTGAATGACTGATCCATGATCATTCAAAATCCAATATCGTCCATCCTCTCGTTTTCTTCCGGGGTTCAATTCCGTCAGAATTGGATGAGATGGACGTTTGGATTTTTCTTTCTGGCTGTTTGCTTGGGATTGATGATGCGTTCCTTTCATGTGATTGAGATTCCTTATTTCGAATACCGAAATATCCTTCATACTCACTCACACCTTGCCTTGCTGGGTTGGGGATATTTAATGCTCGTTGGAGGGATGGTTTTTGGACTGGTGAAGGAAAAAGACCAAATCAAAAATTACAAGTGGCTTTTCCTTGGGACTGTCATCGCACTTTTGGGAATGCTGTTTTCTTTCCCATTTCAGGGATATGGAGTGTTTAGCATCAGTTTCTCCACACTTCATGTCTTGCTTTCCTATGTGTTTGCATACAAACTTCTCAAAGTGATTCAGTCATTGGAAAAAACCCCTGCCACTCGCCTGCTACGTCTTGCGATATGGTTTATGGTGATTTCCACATTGGGGCTTTGGGCACTTGGACCTGTATCCGCGACACTGGGCAGGATGCATGAACTCTACTTTATGACGGTTCAGTGGTTTATTCACTTCCAGCTGAATGGCTGGTTTGTGTTGGGAGCACTCGGATTGATCCTACTTTACTTTGAAGAAAAAGGATTCAAAATTACTTGGCCAGTCTATCAAGAATGGATCTTATCGATCTCGGTAGTTATGACCTTCATGCTCGCCGTAACCTGGGCTGAGCCGCAACCGATTTTCTTTCAGATCAATAGTTTGGCTGTGATTATTCAGCTGATTGCCTATTTCTGGATTTTAAAATCAACTTTCAAATTGGTTAAAACAAATCAATTCTTGGGCATTGCTCAAACACTTTTGATTTTAGCATTGGCAAGTTTGGTCGCAAAAGCGATTCTCCAGGGACTTTTGGTTTTTCCATCTATCGCGGAGGTTTCCTATTCGATCCGGGGGTATGTGATCGGGTTTCTTCACCTGGTTTTGCTTGGAGCAATGACAATGGGAGTTTCGGCAGTGGCAATAGCCCGAGGCTGGATTAATGAACTTCCGATGAGCAAAATTGGGTGGATTCTTCTGATCACCGGCTTTGTGATCACCGAGGTTCTACTCTTTCTACAAGGCACGTTGGTTTGGCTGGAAATGGGCTTTTTGCCTGAATACAACTTTTGGCTTTTTCTCGCTTCCTGCCTCTTTCCGCTCAGTCTTGCTCTGTTATTGGCAAGCTTACGATCCACTGAATTTTCCAAACCATCTATATCAAATCCTAAAATTCAATTACAAAAACGAATCAATCCTGAGACTATGAAAAAATCCCTGATTTGGTCAATGGGTATCCTGGGGATTCTCCTGACTTAATGTGGTGGAGGAAGTACTGAGGGCGAAAGCTCTGCTACCTCCGAAACTTCTTCCAAAGAAGAAGTAAAAGCCGATCCAAAAGGAATCGGAGAATTTAGATCCGTCAAATCGGCGAAGGTATCGATGAGACATTGGCTGCCTCCGGCAAAGCAATCGTGGACATGAAATGTACCGCATGCCATCAATTAAAAGACAAGAGGTTAATACGCACATGTTTTCAAGGTGTCACTTCCAGAAGAGAACCGGAATGGATCATGAATATGATCACTAATGTAGATGTGATGCTGGATAAAGATCCACAAGCGCAGGCGCTTTTGGAAGAATGTATTACCCGAATGCCAAACCAAAATATCTCTGCGCAGGAAGCTCGTGGTGTGCTGGGATTTATGAGAAAGAACGACTTGGAGAAGGCCGGTAAAAAGGTTGAATCAAAAAATCATCCCAGTCTTGAATAAATAGAAATGGGAAAAACGGCTCTAAGTTTCTTCATGTCGTCCCTAACTTTCTTTTCAACTACTTTGGCATATATCTGTGTGGTTCTAATACTGGCATGACCTAACATTTTACTCACTGTTTCCATCGGTACTCCATTTAATAAAGTAACAGTTGTTGTAAAGGTGTGTCTTGCAAGGTGGAAAGTCAGATTCTTATCGATTTTGCAAAGGATCGCTATTTTTTTGAGATAGGCATTTACTTTTTGATTTGATATTAGTGGAAAGACCCTTCCTCTGCAATTGGCCCTAAGGTTGCCTTGGTAGGAATCGATAATTTCCATTGCTTTAGGCAATAGGGGTACTTTGGATTTTTGGTGGGTTTTCTGCCGGCTGATTGAAATCCAATAGTCTCCGTCAAGCCCCAGTACTATATCGTCGGGAGTAAGGTTCATCGCATCGATATAACAAATACCGGTGTAACAACTGAAGATGAATATATCCTTCACATATTCCAGTCACTGTATTTCGAAGGTTTTATTTTCTATCCATCACTTCTTTTGATGAGAACAATGCTATCCTAAGATGCTATGGGAAGAAAGCTAATCGAGGTGAATGGGATTCTCAACGACTAAAAAAGGCACGTTTGATTTTTCCGATTTTGGACACATTAGGCGAAAAAAAAAGGCTGTGCTGATTAAGGAAATTAGTTTTTACTTGAATTCCATGCCAACATTAAATAAGTTGAAAGTTAGGTGCATCATTGAAAATCCAATAGTTCCTGTTGGGGAAAATAATTTGGGAATATAAGGAGTAATGAAATTTCCGCTGAAAAAAATAATCACGTGAGTTTTACTACTCACGTGATGTTAAAGATCAATTTGATATTCTTAAAATTTTGGAATTCCCACAAAATACAAATCAAACCCTCCTAACCCTCCAGGACGATTTGAGGAAAAGATCATTACTTGATTTGAAAATTCCCAAGAATCAGAAACTATAGGTCGAAATTCATCAAACTCGGAATTGATCTTTGGGCCAAAATTGACAGGCTCAGACCAACCATCACCTGTTTTATGAGAATAATACAGATCATAACCTCCAAATCCTCCTGCTCGATCAGAAGAGAAAACCAACAAATCGCCATAGACGAAAGGCATATGATCATTGAAAGTTGTATTAGTCTTGATTTTTTTGATGTCCTTTTCTTGTGAACTCTGAAGAAAGGCTATTACCGATCCTTCGGTAGATAGATCCAATTCGTAGATATCGAATGTTCCATCCCGATCTGAGCTAAAGAGCATTTTTTCGGGTTTGCCTTGGTTATTATCAATCGCTCCCTTTAAAAAATTTGTCCCAAAGAAACTAGGGTACATCTCATTCGAATCTTCATCCAAAAGCCTAAATGATGCATCTGCTTCATCAACGCCTTGTCCAGAATTATTCCTGGAATCAAAACAAATTGAAAAAAAACCTTCTGAATTGTCACGACTAAAGAGTATAACACCTTTGCTCTCATCTACGAAAGAATAGGGTCCTTTTTCATCTCTATTAGAATTTATTTGAAATAAGAGATTCCTTACAGCTTGACTTCCATCAAATACCCTATTGGCGTAAAAAGCAAGATTACCCGTCTCTTTATTCCACTGAAGAAAAATTCTGGAATAATCTAAATCGAATTGTTGCCCATTTGAAATCGAATTTGTAGAGTAAATAATCGTAAGGATTAAATCGGCTGTAGTAGGTACGAAATTAGAGTTCATTTCATCATACTCCGAATTCAGATCCACCAGATTTATAGCCTGCTCATCAGGAAATCTTCCAGTCTCATGAGGGAAGGTTTCATCACAACTCCATAAGCTAAACAAAAAAAGATATTTTATTAAATTTTTCATCTCAATCCAGTTATCATTTTCAAATTATTGTTGTAAGAACTAGTAGATCCGTAAGGAGTAAAAACCCCTGAACTATAATATCCATTAGTACTTCTAGTTTCTCCAGGATTAGTCATATCATTCCACCCCCAGTTCATAAAATACCAAGTATAGGACCATTCAACGCATCCGTCTATGTCGCAATCATAAGCTTTATAATTATGTTGTTTAAATCCATCGGATGTCCAAATATGCCATTGAAGCAAGTTATCTCGTCCGTAAAATATGACGGGATAGCCTTGATATAACTCATTTGCCAATAGCCAAGGATTAAAGTTAGAGGTGTTTCCACCGTTTTGCATTCCCATATTTACTAAGGCAGGACTAATATCCCAAGGATAAGTTAATCCATTGCAGGTACCTGAAAAATTAAATACGGTATTTGCTGCTAAGGCAGAATTATACATTAAGAGAGCAAGACTAATCTCTCCTGATGTGGTGGGGTTGATACAAGCGTTTGAATTTTGAGGCATTAAATCGTAAGCATAATTTCCAGGTCTAAAATACCATAATGTCTGAGCAATTGCTACCGCTCCACATCCAATTGGACTTTTATCATTGCATGCGCAAGATGTCCAAGTATTTGTTGGTGCAAAAAAATTTGAAATCCCTGTTTGACCCCATTTAATTCCCACATACTCATCATTTTCATTCTTATGGTAACTATAAAGAGGTTTTCTTTCATAAACACTCATGTAGGGATTACACATAAACTGACCATATAAATACCAATTTTGACAATTAGAATTGTAATTATAAGCAATGGCATCATCCCAAATCCTTCCATTCGGATCAAATTCTTTGCTATATTTTTTCCACTCCTCATAAACTATAGGATGAACAGACTCGACTGTCTTTAACTCAGTATTAATTTGACTCATGGTTTGTTCGTACCATACCTTAAGCCCATTTACTTCTTGAAAATCCTCAGGGTTTAACTCTCCCTCGGAGGAATATGCCAGTATGGGCATAATTCGTGTGTCGCCTGCAATCATTACAAATCCCTCAGATTCATTTATAACATATGCTTCAAAATCCACGCTATCAGTAAGAGCTACTCTAGAAACTTGTCTGATCTTAGGTGTTCCACCACCTTTCCTTGCAGCAATGAAACTAGAATCAAATTTAAAAAATCCAAGTGCGATTTGTTTTGCCAAATCTTCAGATACTAAAAATGAATCTAATTTTTTTGAATTAACCTCCACAGGAGGTTCTGAAAAATTTGTTTCAGATTCACAGCCAAAAGCTAAAATCACCAAAATTCCCACAAAGAAATTCCGCCACTGTTTTGATTGTTTGAATTCATAAGTTTTCAGAAAAGTTTAAGATTAAGTTGAAGAATACTCGAAATTAAAGTGAAAAAATGACCACCACAATACCCTATATAGGGTATTTTTTGATGTTTTTTTTCTTTTTTGTTCGGAACCTAATTCTGATCTAGGAATAATTGAAGTTGGATACGGCTTTTGTAGAAATGTCAACCGAAGACACTGACATAGGGTAGAAAGAGTGGAAAAAGTGATATGGGCAGTAGATTTTGGTGGTATTCCGGTGGAGGAATATGCCGATCATAAAGAAATGGTCAAATTGGGTTTTAAATAATTTATGGGGCTGTCTCATAAGTAGGGACAGCCTCAATGAGTTTCTTGGTAAAAGAGCCTATTGATGTCAGCACCTCAACAATAGGATAACCGTTTTCTGATAATAGGAGGATCAAATCTTCCTTTAACATCTATTTGGTATCTAGTCACTTTAATTGGTTGGATATTTTTTTTCGGCATTTTTTACTTCGTTTGGATCAAAGCAGAATAGCCTTGGTATGGATACTCCCCTTTTTTTGATTGAGGAATTTCTTTTCAAATAACCTGCAATTTCCTCGTAATCGTAGAAGATCACGCCTCCAATCTTAGTGTATGGAATTGTTCCATTGACACGTAAGTTTTAAAGAGTACCGGGAGAGATAGCCAATAATTTTCTTACCTCATGGGATTTTAGCCATTTCTTACCAGGCTGCCCCTGCATTCCCGCAACTATCTTTTTTAGTTCTGCTTTCAGTTCATTTCCGAAATTTTCCAGGTCATTTAATGTGATGATTTCTGTTGCCATGTGATTTTAGTTTTGTTTAACATTTCCGAAAATCATTTTATTCTAACATAATACTTCACAAGGTGACTGACACTCATGGAAAGTCTGCTATTTCTTTTTATTCATTTTTCTTCTAAGTTTCTTCATGTCGTCACTAACTTTCTTTTCAACTACTTTGGCATATATCTGGGTGGTTCAAATACTGGCATGACCTAACATTTTACTCACTGTTTCCATCGGTACTCCATTTAATAAAGTAACAGTAGTGGCGAAAGTGTGCCGTGCAAGGTGGAAAGTCAGATTCTTATCGATTTTGCAAAGGATCGCTATTTCTTTGAGATAGGCATTTACTTTTTGATTTGATATTAGTGGAAAGACCCTTCCTCTGCAATTGGCCCTAAGGTTGCCTTGGTAGGAATCGATAATTTCCGTTGCTTTAGGCAATAGGGGTGCTTTGGATTTTTGGTGGGTTTTCTGCCGGCTGATTGAAATCCAATATTCCCCATCCAGACCCACTACAATGTCATTATGCATCAGGTTCATGGTATCAATGAAACTAAGTCCTGTGTAGCAACTGAAAATGAACAGATCTCTGATGTATTTCAATCGCTGGATATCGAAATTCTTTTCTTCTATTCTCTTCAACTCAGCAGGATTAAGACATGTTCTTCCCACAGTTTTCCTTTTTAATGAGTGCAGCTGGCAATACAGAAGACGAACAAATTTGAGTAATATTTTTAGCTTTTGGAGAGGTTATTAACCTATCTATAGCACAATAGCAAATTGCCTTAAGGTATTGAGATTAATTAGACTATTTTGTTGACCGATCTTTTTTTCAAACCACTTCATTAGGTGATAGAGGTGGTTTTAAGGTGGTATATGAAAGAAAATGATCCTTCCTATCATTAGAATGTATTCTTTTAATTTCCAACGAAATCCACTTGAAGAGCAGGTGGGGTATTAGGTGGAATTTGAAATGCTCAACGCGGAATTGTCTCGAATTATGAAGACAATCCTTATAGGCAGTCCTCATCTAGCTAGTTCTTCGTAATGGCTTGCTTTATTTAGCCCAGCTATTCCATTTTCAATCGTAAATGAAGCAATGGTATAAATAGGCGCATCGGGTCGTGTGACAAAAGGCATTACTTTGAAGTCAGCTTTAAGCTCATCAGGTTTGGCTACCAATACTACATATCCTCGCTGCTCATTATAAAACTTGATGTCCGGATTGACCTCCATCAGTTCCAACCCAACTTCGGAAAATTCATTTCCATCTCCAGCACTGCTGATACTGGTACCCATGAACTCCGTACCCATTACTTCAGATTGAGGATCATCAGGATTCAGCCTAAGTTCATTGACCCAGTTCTTATGGGAATCACCCGTAAGCACAACCAGGTTCTTTACCTGATTTTCTTTGATACTATTCATCAGCCTATTTCTGGTAGCAGCATACCCATCCCAGGAATCAGCAGCATACTTTATAGCACCGTCCATTTTTCTACCAACTTGGGCCATCCTAACCTGTTGTCCCAAGATATTCCAAGTGCATGATGATTGTGAAAGGTTATCTGTCAACCAATTTTCCTGAACTTCACCAAGCATCGTTCTACTGGGATCATAGCGTGCAGCACAATTTGCTTCCCAGCTTCCGTTGCAGGCAAAATCTGTCCTGAATTGACGGGTATCCAGCATGGAAAATTCGGCAAGATTTCCAAACCTAAACTTTCTATAAATGTTCATTGCTATGCCTTTGGGGATCGAAGCTTTTCTCAAAGGCATATGCTCATAATATGCCTGAAATGCCACGGCCCTTCGGTGCAGAAATGAAGCATTGTCATCATAGGGAGGGCCATCTCCGCCCCAGTTGTTTTTGACCTCATGATCATCTGGTACTACTATCCAGGGAAAAGCCGCATGCGCTGCCATCAAGGACGGATCGCTCTTATATTGACCGTATCTGATCCTGTAATCCTCCAATGTCATAATCTCCTTTTCCGGGAGATGCTTTCGAAGTGCATTTGCACCACTTCCCTTTTCATAGATATAGTCACCCAAAAAGAAAACTACATCCAGGTCTTCCTTTACCATATGGTCATAGGCCGTATATAATCCAGATGCATAGTTTTGGCAAGAAGCTATGGCAAACCGTAGTTCAGCCAGATCAGTACCGAAGGCGGGAGCCGTTTTTGTTTTACCTGTCTGTGACACATAGTCTCCAGTCTTGAAACGGTAGTAGTAATAGCTGGAAGGTGATAAATCTGACACCTCCACATGGATAGAATGCGCAAAGTCTTTAGTGGCCAATTCTTTTCCATGTTGTACTATATCGCTGAATCCGGGATCTGAAGCTATTTCCCAACTCACCTCTATTTCCTGATCTGTGAGTCCTCCACCTTCCAACGGCTTGGGGGCAAGTCTGGTCCAGAGTACAATGCCATCAGGCAAGGGTTCTCCTGAAGCTACCCCAAGTGTAAAAGGATAGTCACTGAGTTCTCCCGCTTTTGTATAAAAGGGGATTGCCCCAATAAGACTTGCACCGGATAAGGTAAGTGCTGTCTTTTGAAGAAATGTCCTTCTGTCTATTTTTTCAGAACTGATGAACAACTGAGTTTGCTTATTATGTGGTGAGGAATCCATGGGCAGAGAGATAGGTAAAGTGAAAAGTAAGTACGCCTTTAGGCTGTCCAAAAATACCTCATTTCACTTTTCATATAGAGAATATACTCTTTACCATATTATTAATTAGCATTGTGATTTGTCTTGTCATTGTTCTTATTAGTACCATGTGCCAGTCTTTTACTTTTGAGGACTTAGAGAAAGATGAGAAAAACCGGCAGTCTCGTGTTCTCCATTGTTGAATCAGATTAAACTTATCCTAATTAGATAGGTATCTGTATCCAATCATAATCTATTCTTAACATCAATATTTCTTTGGGCATAGCTGCTTCAGGTAACTTTACTTTAAATAAACGTACATGAAAGTGATACTAAATGAACAGCTCCTGCTTCGCAAAATCCAAGAGGATGATGATGAGGCCTCCTTCAAGTTGCTCTTCGAATTGTACTGGGATATGCTGTTTCTTCATGCCCTCAAAAAAACCAAATCCCAAGATTTGGCTATGGACTTGGCCCAGGAGACTTTTATCAATTTCTGGAAATATAGAAAGCGTATTGGCGAAATACAGAATCTACAAAGCTACCTGGTCACCATGCTTAAGTATCAGTTTTTTAAATGGATAGATCAAGAGAAAATAGTATTTGATGAGTTGGATTCTTCCCAGCTTAACGGTTCCCATACCGACTCAATTGACGGTTTTAAGATTATGGAGTTTAATGAACTCTATACTTTTTTGATGGATAAAATAGAGGAGTTGCCAATGAGAAGCCAACAGATTTTTATCCAGAACAGGTTTGAAAACAAGACTGTAAAAGAACTGGCCGAAACCTACTGCATCGCGGAATCCACCGTAAGAAATCACCTAAGCCAGGCCAATTCCAAACTTCAGGCACAGCTGGAAAACAACTTGATGGCTGTTGCATTAATCTCACTAATGATAGCTTGACTCGATTATTGTTTTGTTACTAAACAGAATTTTTTATTCATGATTCAATAATGAATTGTGACTAGATGAAAGCAGTGGATCAGGTCTCTTAAGTAGGAAGAGACAGTATATGAATTCACACAAAATCAAAGTACGGTTAAGGATGCTTTTTAGTAAAAAAGAGCAAAGTAGATTTCAGCTAGAAGAACTGAATCAATGGTACAACTCCCTAAATGAGGAAGTGACCAAACCAATGGATAGCACACAGCTTAAATTACAAGCATGGGAAAGTATCTCCAATGAAATTCATTCTGTCAAAGTACTAGATAGGAATGAGAAGAAGATAGTTTTCGGTAGTTGGATATGGAAAGCGGCGATTCTTCTCATAATTTGTGGAGCTGGCTACAAGCTCTTTACTAATCTGCCGGAGCCTACAGAAAAAGCAAAACTGGTGGCAGGAGCATATATCAATGACATCGGGAAGGTTTCTGCTTTTCTACTTCCTGATGGTAGTAAAGTCTGGCTAAGTACAGGGTCGAAACTGGAGTATGCAGAAGACTTTCCATCTAATCGTAAGGTCAGTTTATCCGGAGAAGCTTTTTTTGAAGTCATCCGTAATCCTGAATCACCTTTTAAGATTATGACGGGGGCTGTGGCTACGGAAGTTCTCGGCACATCCTTCAACCTTAAATCTTACAATCAATCGGAAGTAGAACTGTCTGTTTATTCTGGAAGGGTTAAACTTTCTGATCAGCAGTCTAAGCTGGATTCTGCAATTCTGCTGATGGGTGAAAAAATCAGCTGGACAGCTCAGGCAGGTCTCAGTGAGCCTGAGCTATTTGATGTAGCCGAACTTCCTGATTGGAGACTTGGCAAAATCACCTTTGACAATGCAAGTATTGAGGTGATCCAATCTACTTTGAAAAGATGGTATGATGTATCTATCGAAGTACAGGGAAATGGGACAAACTGTCATTATAGCGGAGAATTCCAGCAGGCAAGCCTGGAGCAAATTCTGGAAACACTCAGCTACGCGCTAAACTTAACCTATAAAATAAATGATGCCAATGTGACAATCCGTGTAAACCCCAGCGAATGAAAAATCCGGTGATTTCAAAAACCACCGGATCAAAGATCGAATGAATTAACTGACTTAATGGTGTACAATTTTGGCGATGCGGCACCTCCAAGTCTCAACCTTTATTTATCAAAATTATGAAAAAAAAATTACTACAACTCATGTGGGATACATCCAAGTGCCTCATGGTAGTCTTCACGATGACTTATTGCCTGAGTGGTTTGGCTTTGGCCAATAACTCATATGCGCAACATCTTAATCTGACACAGATTACAATACAGTCAAAAAAAACCTCAGTTCTGGATTTTTTTCACCTGGTGGAAAAACAATCTGAATTTAGGTTTCACTTCAATCCTGAAGTGGTAGAGAACAAAAAAATCGAACTTTCAGGCAATGATGATCTGGAAACCTTGCTTTATGAAGTTGCAGCCCAGACTAGGCTTGCATTTAAGCAGGTCAATGAATCTATTGCAGTAAAACAAACAGGTAAGAAGTCCCAAGAAGCGATTGAAGTGAAAGTCAAAATCTCAGGAAGGATATTGGACGTAGAGACTCAAGAGCCCATCATGGGAGCAAGTGTTTTTATATCCGAAACCAGCCAAGGTGCCATGGCAGATCTAGATGGAAATTGGTCTCTGGAAATTGATGAAACCCTTATAGGTAAAGAGATCAAAGCTTCAGCTTTGGGGTATAATCCAGAGGTGATTACTATCAGAGAAGGTGAAATGGCTTTTTTGCTAATTCCTCAAGAGCTGGCAGAAGTAGTGGTGGTAGGTTATGGTACGCAGAAAAAAATCAATCTGACGGGTGCTGTTTCTCAGATTGGGTCAGAGGCTATTGAAAATAGGCCTTCGCCAAACTTGACCAGAATGCTACAGGGCGCTCTGCCCAACTTGAATATCAAAATGGTGGATGGAAGCCCCACTCGTTCAGCAGCTTTCAATATCCGTGGTGCTACTTCCATAGGTGCAGGCGGGGATGCGTTGGTATTAATCGATGGGGTAGAGGGAGATGCCAACTTGGTGAATCCTAATGATGTGGAAAGTGTAACTATCCTGAAGGATGCTTCTTCGGCAGCAGTCTATGGTTCTAGAGCAGCTTTTGGAGTGGTTTTGATTACTACCAAAAACCCTAAAAAGGGATCTTCTGGTGTGGATGTCAAAATCAGCCATTCGGTCAATCAACGGACAGTAGTGCCCAATCTCGTTACAAATGGCTATGAATGGGCTAAGAATTTTGATGAGGCATTCTTTGCATGGTACGATTACAAAACCCATCCGATCTCTGTAAATAGTATTTTTCCTTTTTCCCTAGAATACTTGGAAGAACTTAAAAACCACAACGAAAACCCAAATCTCCCAGAGACGGTTTTTAATGAAGAACTGAACAGGTATGAATATTTCGGGAATACTGATTGGTTCAAATACCTGCACAAAGACAATATGCCGGCTACGGAGGCATCTATCAGCGCATCAGGTGCATCTGATAAGGCAAGCTATTATATTTCAGGACTTTACTATCACCAGGACGGGATTTTTAACTATTCTTCGGATAACTTCAACAAATACAACCTCCGTGCAAAAGGAGCAGTAAACATTACAGATTGGTTGTCTCTCGAAAACAATTTTGATCTTAGCACTTATAAATACGAGTATCCACTCCTTGCAAATGGCGATGCCGGGATTTGGAGATACTTGGCCGTGCAGGGCTTTCCTATGGCGGTGATGCAAAACCCAGACGGTAGCTTTACACGATCAGGGTCTTACATAGGAGCTTCTTATGTGGATGGCAGCAGCAAGTCAGATCAGAGTAAATTCTTTATCAGAAACACACCCTCGCTTACAGCAACTCCCTTTGGCGATCTTGTGACTTTCAAAGCCAATTTCACCTTCTCCAAGAATTTCAACAAAGACGTTCGCTACAATAATTTCGTGGACTTTAGTACAGCCCCTGATCAATCCTCCCGCTTCGGGCAAAGCTTACTCCGTCAACTTACGGATGAGACCACCTATTGGGGATCAAATATCACCACCGAGTTTAAGAAGAACTTGAATGAGGTGCATGACTTCACCTTGCTGATGGGTTATAATGTGGAGAGCAACCGACTAGAAAATCTAGATTCCCAGCGGGATGGATTACTGGTAGAGACCAAGCCTGATTTTAATCTATTGGATGGGCTCAATTATACTATACGGGGTGGCGGAAGTGAATGGAAATACATGGGCGTCTTTTATCGGTTAAACTACCGTTTTAAAGAGAAATACTTGTTGGAATTCAATGGACGCTATGATGGCTCATCCAAATTCCCAAGTGACCAGCGCTTTGGATTCTTCCCTTCAGTGTCGGCAGGATGGAATGTTTCTGAGGAAGGCTTCATGAGCAATACAAAAAACTGGTTGGACAATCTGAAGATCCGCTCTTCCTATGGAACGTTAGGCAATGGAAATGTAGCACCCTATCGCTATATGGAAACAATGACAGTAGCCAAGACCAGTGTGATTTTAGATGGAATACAGAAAGGTTATACCTACCTGCCTGGTGCGATTCCAAATGGCTTGACTTGGGAGAAGGCCACCACCTTTGACATAGGTATGGATGCTTCCTTGTTTTCTGGCAAATTCACACTAAGCTTTGATTGGTATAATCGATTGACCACGGACATGTTTACCTATGGTGAACCTCTTCCAAATGTATTCGGAGCGACGGTTCCTTACGGCAACTTTGCTGACCTTTCTACAAAAGGCTGGGAATATACCATGGCATGGAGAGATGAATTCGCCTTGGGTTCAAAACCTTTCAGCTATAGTATTTCAGGTTCTCTATGGGACAGTCGGGCAGAAATCACGAAGTTCAACAATCCCAACAAACTGATCTCAAGCACCTATTATGAGGGCTCAAAAATCGGAGAAATCTGGGGATATGAAACGTTGGGTTTTTTCACATCTGAAGAAGATGTCGCCAATCATGCAGATCAAAGCTTCCTGGTCAACTCAAACAACAGACAATGGCTAGCCGGTGATTTGAAGTATGCAGATCTGAACAATGATGGGGTTATAAATCAAGGGACAAATACTTTAGATAATCCTGGCGATAGAAGAATCATCGGCAACAGTGCGCCGAGATATCAGTTTGGATTTACACTTTCCGGTAACTGGAATGGCTTTGGGATCTCAGCATTCTTACAGGGAGTAGGCAAGCGTGATTGGTATTTCGCACCTGAGGCGGATCTATTCTACGGTCCATACAACAGGCCGTATGGTTTCCAGCCAAAAATGATGATGGATGATATTTGGACAGAAGAGAATCCTGATGCCTATTTCCCAAGACTCAGAGGATATACTGCGTTGAGAACCAGCAGATCGCTTGGCGCACCACAAACAAGATATTTACAGGATGCCAGCTACTTACGCTTGAAAAATGTGACGTTGGATTACTCTATTCCTGCTCATCTCTTAAGCAAAATAGGAATGAAGAAGGCACTGGTCTATGTGAGTGGACAGAATATCCTAACCTTCTCCGGTCTCTACAAACACACGGATAATTTTGATCCCGAAATCATCGAAGCTCCCACAGGAGGTATGACGAATAGCCATGGACAGGGCGATGCCTATCCTATGCTCAAAACCTATACTGTGGGTTTGAATCTTTCTTTCTAATTATTGAATCTACTTGATTATGAAAAAATCATTGATAATACTTTCTACGGCACTACTTTCCATTATGTCATTCAGCTCTTGCGAGGACTTTCTGGATACTGAGCCTGTCGATAGACTTGTGCCAAATACCTTTTTCCAATCAGAAAAAGATCTGGAATTATATACCACTTCATTCTACCAAAGGATGCTTCCAGGAGGTCTTGAAGTAGTTCAAAATGATGAAATGGGAGATTTTACCTCAAAAAATCAATCTCCGACTTTCATCTCGGGAACCTACTCCTCGGTAGATGAAGGAGCATGGAACTGGACAGATCTAAGGAACATTAACTATTTTCTCGAAAATTTTGATCAGGAAGTCATTCCACAGGAAGCCAGAGATCACTATGAAGGCATCGCAAGGTTTTTCCGTGCATGGTTTTATTTCGAAAAGGTAAAACGCTATGGTGATGTACCTTGGTATGGAAAAACATTGGATACTTCAGATGAAGAAGAATTATATAAGCCTAGGGACCCACGTGAGTTGGTAATGGCCAACGTGATGGATGACTTGAATTTCGCAGTGGAGCATATCCGGGATACGAAGAATAATACTTCTTCTATGGTTACCCGACAGGTAGCATTGGCATTCAAGTCAAGAGTTGCGCTTTTCGAAGGAACCTTCAGGAAATACCACCCTGAAGCAGGACTTAGTGGTTCGGCAAATGAATTCTTGGCAGAAGCAGCGGATGCAGCTAATAAAATAATTGGAACTGGAATGTATTCTATCTACAGCACCGGAAACCCGGCGAGTGATTATAGGGTATTATTTACCAGTGAAAATCCAGTTAATTCGGAAGTAATGCTAGCTGTGGTATATAACAACGCATTAAGAAGATGGCATAATATCACCTGGAAATTCAACAGCGCTACCTATGGCGCACGCTGGGGATTGAACAAGCAATTTGTCAATACTTATCTGATGACGGATGGAACCCGTTTTTCGGAAAAGGAAGGGTTTGACGAATTGGTATTTGTGGATGAAATGAAAAACCGGGATTATAGACTTGGTCAGACAGTTCGTTCACTTGGGTACACCAGAAATGACGGAAGTCCAGCACCTCCAAATTTCGGATATACCTTCACTGGATATCATATTTTGAAACATAGTCTGGACAATAAAGCATTAGATGGGATATCTGAATCTAATAACTCCATTCCATTGATCCGATATGCAGAAATTCTGTTGAATTATGCAGAGGCAAAGGCAGAACTCGGACAGTTTGATGAAAGTGTATGGAAGCAAACCATTGCTCCCCTTCGTGAGCGGGCAGGTGTAAATGCAGTGGTGCCGTCCACTGCCGATAGCTACCTTCAAAACACCTATTTTCCGGGCATAAGTGATAAGTTTTTGCTTGAGATCAGAAGGGAAAGATCCATTGAGCTTTGCTATGAGGGATTCCGCTACGATGATTTGCTCCGCTGGAAGAAAGGAGAATTGATAGAAATGCCGTGGAAAGGAATCTACGTTCCAGGCTTGAATATACCGATGGATCTTGATGGCAATGATACACCTGATGTAGCTTTTGTACAAACAGTGCCGGACTCAAAAGTTGCCGGTGTCATCTACTTTATCATTGATGGCAGCGCATCTCAGCTTTCTGCAGGGATCAAAGGACATTTGATCTGGAGAGATGATGAGGATAGGGATTTTTCCGAGAAAAAATACCTGCACCCGATCTCAAATACAGATATAGTCCTTAATCCAAATCTGGAGCAAAACCCAGGTTGGGATTGATCAATTTTTCAACAAAACCTATGCAACTAAAAGTTAGATTATTACTCCTGATGACCATGGTCATCAGCAGTGTTTCATTCGCACAAAAAAGTTCGGTTATCCTTCCCGATATTCCTGGATTTTATACCCTAAAAGGTGATTTTCATATGCACACCGTCTTTTCTGATGGACATGTTTGGCCAACGTTTCGGGTGAATGAAGCCATCCGGGATGATCTGGATGTGATTTCTCTTACAGAACACATCGACTACGAAGGCTTTCCGGATCTCGTAGAGAAGGATTACAATAAGTCTTATGAAATCGCTACTATAGCAGCTAAAGGAAAAGGCCTGATTATTATTAAAGGAGTGGAAATATCCCCAAGAGTAGCCCCGTATCATCACAATGCGCTATTTCTGGAAGATGCCAATGCTCTTCCTACGGAGTATATGAAGAGTGGTAAGGCGGAGTTTGTGATGAAAGACAGCATTACTCATGATCAGCTGATGGGACCATTCCTCGCTGCCAAGAAGCAAAATGCTTTTGTGGTGTATAATCATCCGAGCTGGGGGTGGTGGGATAAGAAAGATACGCTGCTGTTTACTTCCTTTCACCGAGAATTATTGGATTTGGATATTCTTAAAGGGGTGGAAGTCGTCAATTCCGGTAAATACAATGTGATTGCGCATAGGATTGCTATGGAACATAACCTCACCATGCTCTGCAATACTGATGAGCATTATGATAACCATCCAAGGTACAAGGATACCCATAGACCTATGACTTTGGTTTTTGCAAAAGAAAAAACTGCTGAAGGCGTGGAGGAAGCCTTATTTGCCAAGAGAACTGCCTTATATTTTGGCGACTATGTTGTTGCCAGGCAGCCAGAAGCTGAAGCCCTTTTCAAATCCGCTATCCAAGTGAGCACTGAACGTAAGCTGCGGAAAGCCGAACCTCTTTTGATTGTAAACTTTGTAAATTCCAGTGATATTCCCTTTGAGACCAAAATGCAAGCGGCATATGATATAGAAGGTGCGCCATTGGGAAGGGTGACTATTCCTGCTCAGGATTCAGTTCAAGTGATCCTAAAAGCTGTTTGGAAATATCCAGAGGAAGTAAAAATTAAGGTGTTGGTAGAGAATTTACTGGTAACACCTGATTCCGGTTTACAGACTGAATTTATAGTAACTACGAATCAAGACTAAGTTAAAATTCCCGCTATGACTTTCAAATGCCATCTTCTTGTCCTGTTTGTAATCTTACTTCATGTGCATTGCTCTTCAGCGCAATCCTTAAAAGTTATTTCTTATAACATCCATCACGGTGCAGATAAGAATGAGGTAAATACGCTAGAGGAAATGGGGGAATATATCAAAGTCTCCAATGCAGATCTGGTGGGTTTACAAGAAGTGGATAGCATGTGCAACCGCTCTGGAAGTGTGGATCAAATGAAGATTCTGGCAGAAATTACCGGAATGCATTATGCTTTTCAAAGGCATTTTGAATACGACGGCGGTGCGTACGGTTTGGGAATACTGTCCAAACATCCGATTATCAGTGAAGAACATAACCAAATCACTTCTATAAAAAATGGCAAGAAAAAATCCTTGGCATTGCTCTCTGCCAAAATTTCCTTGCCGAATAGAAAAGAGCTTGTCTTTGCCACAGTTCACCTTGCCCTGGATCAATCTACGAGATTGATTCAGGCGAGTGAAACGCTGGAATTTCTTGATTCTGACTTACCACTGATCCTCACGGGTGATTTTAACGCAGAGCCCGGGACTGAAGAAATCGGATTATTTTCACAGCAAATGAAAATGGCGGATGATAAAATAGAAAACACTTTTCCAGTCATAAATCCTTCCAAAAAGATAGACTATATCTGGATCAGTAAAGACTATAGCACGAAGGTAACCCATGTCAAAGTGCCTTCAACTATTCAGTATTCAGATCACCTACCACTGGAGGCAGATTTGACTCTCAAATTCAATTGAATCTTTTATTGTTTTACTTCTAAAACCCTTATGCAAAGACTACGCTTATTTACAATACTACTCCTGACTGGTTTGATTTATTCCTGTGCGAATGCTCAAGAATCTAGGATCGAAAAAGATCCCATTGATCAATTAAACATTCAAGAAGGACAGGAAATTAAGGTGCTAAGTTATAATGTGCATCATTGCAATCCCCCAAGTAAGCCCGGTCTTATAGATGTGGATGGTATAGCGAAGGTGATCTTGGATTCAAATGCGGAATTGGTAGGCTTGCAGGAGATTGATGTGAATAATGAGCGGTCCGGTATGCATCTGGACCAAGCTGCAAAGCTTGCAGAGCTCACGGGAATGAAGTTCTATTTCTCAAAGGGCATTGATTATAGAGGTGGGGCATACGGAACTGCAATACTCTCTAAACACCCTATCTCAGAAATGGAAACGATTCCTTTACCTGAGGAAGCAGGAACCGAAAGAAGAATCCTGTCCGTCCTTACTGTGACTTTGCCAGGTGATGTTCAGGTTAGGTTTGGAAACATACATTTGGACTTTACCAGTGATACTAACACACTAGCCCAGGCCAAAGCAATTACCACGTATTTTGAAAAAGAAGAATTGCCGATAATTCTTGTAGGAGACTTCAATGTGGAGGCAAGTAGTATGACTATGGCTCATCTGGATGAGACTTTTGACTGGACTTGCGAGCAGGGATGTCCCAATACAATTCCGGTAGTCACCCCTAGAAAGGCGATTGACTTTATTTTGTATTCCAAGGGATTTAAAATTCAGACCATGCTCCATGAGGTGATTCAGGAACATTATGCATCTGATCATTTGCCGGTATTGGCCAAGCTTAGCCTTTGAACCTTCGGGTTATTTGTAATTCGTAGAAATAATTTTTCATATTTGGAAATTCCTTTTGTCATACTTCACTCTTTTACCTAAGACCAATTCTCAGCCTTGCAGGTCAAATTCTGTAAGGTATATGGCATTTTTTTACCAGGATATAAAAATGGAGGCTGTCCCAAAGATGGGATAGCCTCTGTTTATTTATAAAATTACATTTAACCACTCTGTACAGGGTTTTGCACCTATAAAAGGTGAAAAAGTTGGTTATCCCTATAGTTTGGGTTTTCCCATCCATATAGGACTAAAGATTGTAGGGATGCGTTCCGTGTAGTTGTACTAGGTTAGAGTTCTTGTGTCAGGTATAGGGATATTTCCCCTTTACACAATGTAACTGAAAAGACACCTCCATCTTTAATTCTAGTAGGAACGGAAGACCGTTCTTTACCTATGGAGACAGCAGAATATTATAAATCACTGCTGAAAAGTTTCGGGATTGTGTGTTGAAACTTTACTAGGGGGCAGGTCATCCTATTTGTCATTATCGAAAAGGGTATTTTCTCAATTATTTTAAGATGATTGAGGATTCTGAGAATTTCCTTTTGAAGAATGGCCATGCAACAGGTACAAAATAAAATTTTAGGGCATATCCTTTTTTTGGACAAATTCGGAAATAAGAGTAGAGATCTATCCTAATCTTATACTTAGTTTTTATCTGGTATTGATTATAGTTGGGATATCTATTTGATCGGTTTCCTTTCCCCACCTTTCGTATACCTTCTGAATACGGCAAGTTTAAAGTCTTGAAGTTTGATTTCAATCAAACGACATAAGCCATGCTCTGCAAAAATCTCTAATCACCGGAATTCGGATCTGTGGGTCCGCGACTTGAAGAGGTCAACATTTTTTTTATCTCTTAGGATTTCGCTTCAGAAGAAGGGGAAGTGTTTTAGTTCTATTACCTGGCTATGGGATGGAGGAATGAAAACGGGCTGCCTTTACAGGACTGGAAAACAGCCGCTTTCCAATGGTTATGGAATCTTGAGAATTAGAATTAAAGGGATGTTTTGAGAAGACTTAATGCTTCTGACATTAAGCCTTGCAAGGGAAAGGACTGCGCGGTGGTGCAGTCAGCAAGATGTAGGATTGTATACACAATCCATCTTGATCTGCTCCGGAGTCGCCGATTTTCAATCATCAAAAGGATTTACTATGGCAAAAGTAAAAGCCGCAAAAAATGGTACAGGTACAATGCAGAATTTCGAGGGAGAAATATGTGCATCTTAAAAGTCTACTTGAGCAGTCACCGGCCTTACCATGAGAGAGATTGTTAGAGACATTCTGGAAAACAGACAGGTGAAACTCTGCTATCATAATGTTGCATTGGATCAGGTGATGCATCAGCTGTCACAGATTTATGGCGAGATTCATCGGATCGGGTTTAATGTGAATCGGTTCACCAAAGAATTTCATCGGGCCAACCAGCCCATCCAGAAGTTTTTTTTAAGTAAAAAACTGATCGATAATCAGCAACTTATCCAACTGGAAATTGAGTCTCTGAAACTGATTCTATCAGAACTTCAACAGCGATGGTTGTCCGAATAAATAATGACAAGAATCTCATGGGAATACTCAGGTATAATGAGTTGAAAAAAGAAACCGGTGATGCGAAATTATTGAAAATTTCAGGGATGCTTCCGGGGGCGGAAAAATTGACTTCCTATCAGTTGGCCAAGCAGTTCAGAACCTTCACTGATCTCAATTCCAGGACCCATACCGGCGAGGTTCTAATGGGGATTGAATCGGGATTTCAGGAGGAAATGTAGAAGCGATAAGCCCAAAAAGTCAGCAGTGGTATTCCTATTACTTTAGCGGGGATTGTTGATTTCCAGTACGCTAGGTTCCTTTTCCCGGAGTGGTATGCCAAGTTCCCGGTGGGTCGTATCCACTTGAGTAACCACATCTTGAAATATTCTTGAAGAAGTACTGTATCCATCCGAGCATCCCATAAATTTTAGTTTAGGAATTTCAAATAATCGGTTTAAGCCTGTGCTGCTGTCAGTTAAAGAGAAGAAGTTGGTTCAGGTCTTTTTGCTTATGGGCCTGGATTCTTTCAACGACATTTAATAAAGTCAAAGAATTACATCAGCAAGGAAAGGTTGCGATGGCCGGAGATGGCATCAATAACGCTCCTTCTCTGGCTCAGGCAGATGTGGGCAATGCCATGGGAACAGGATCGGACGTAGCGATAGACAGTGCCAGCCTAACATTAGTAAAAGGGGATTTGGATGGAATTGTGAGAGCAAGAAAGCTTAGTAAAGATATGATGCGCAACATCATACAAAACTTGTTCTTTGCTTTTATTTACAATACTTTGGGCGTGCCGATTGCCGCAAGTGTCCTGTTTCTTTTTTAAGAATATTGTTAAGCCCGATGCTGGCAGCGCTCGCTATGAGTTTGAGTTCAGTAAGCCTAGTAGTGAACAGTTTTCGCTTTAAGATTAAGTGAGGCGTTATTGGTTGCTTTTAAAGCTACAGACTTTCAGTTGAGGAACCACGGGATAGGGACGTAATTCCGGAAAGTGCTATTGGGAATTCAGAGCAAATTTCTAGAAATGTGTGGTGAGATTTATCATCAAAGAGACCATATCAACTAACTATAACATAAATTTAAATGAGTACTCTTAAAATCAGGTTACAAGTCCATTATTTACCACTGACGGTAATCAGTATCATTTCCACCTATATATTTTATGAGTTATGGGACAACATGGGTCCTATTCCCTTTATCACCTATGCATCAGGCTATATTGGTATTTTTTTATTGGCGCTATCCCTGCTTATTGGACCCGTAAATTTAATATTAAACAGAAAAAACCCTCTTTCAACATATTTAAGAAGGGATTTAGGTGTTTTTGGAGGGGTATTGTCCTTGGTTCATTCCGTCATTGGATTGTTCATGCATTTTACCGGAAAACCTTGGCTTTATTTTGTTGAAGAAGTTTCAGCGGGTTATGCGATAAGATTTGGTGTTTTTGGAATAGCAAATTATACAGGTTTACTGGGAGCGCTCATCATCCTCTTTCTAATTGCAATTTCTAATAATTATTCTATGAAGGAATTAAAGGCTGTCAAGTGGAAAAACTTTCAACGCTTCACCTATCTGATGTTTGTACTGGTAATACTGCATTCCATCTTCTACAGGATAAATGCCAATAAAGAAACCCTGATCATGTATTTATATCTTCCATTATTTTTTGGGGTATTACTATTTCAGATAATAGGGGTAGTATTAAAAATACGTAATAAGAACCGACTCGTCCTAGAATAGGTTTACACAAATCGTATTCTATGAAAAGACAAAGGAAGATGATTAGAACAGGTGGTTCTTTGAGTTGGGAAGAGTGGGAAGCTATGATCAAAGAGTATCTGACAGGTTAACTTAACGAACTTCATCCCATCAAGGAAACTTGATAGGCTGTCTTAACAAATAGAGGAAAAATGAACATCGTGAAAAAATTGGTGATCCGTGTGCTGAATAGGAACTTGGATTAGAATAAAAAAGAGCCCTAAAGCTCCCCTTCATCTGCAAACCAAAGTATCCATCCGAGCATCCCATAAAGTTTGGTTTAGGGATTTCAGTTTATCGGTTTAAGCCTGTAATGCGTCCAGTTTGAGTGAAGAAGTTGATATAGGTCTTTTTGCTTATGGCTCTGGATTCTTTCAAAAACATCCTTCAGCCATTCAAATTTATTAATGTTGTTCTTTTTCCAGCTGGCCATAAAGGAGCACATCCCGGCAGCCATCTCCGCTGCCTGATGAGATCCGGCTAAAAGAAAGGCTTTCCTTCCAACCGTCAGGGGTCTCACCGCATTTTCTATCAAATTACTGTCAATTTCCATCTGGCCATGTAGCACATACGCACTCAGTCCCACCTATCTGGGCAGGGTATAGTCGATGGCTTTTCCCATCGGACTTTTGGGTCTGTATTTGTATTGGTTCTCCTTCAGCCATTTCTCCAGCCTGTCTAGAATGGGACGGGCGTGTTTCTTTCCCCGGCCCGCTGCTTCCAGTCCAGTTCCTGTTCTCTCATCTCCTGTTCCAGCGCATACAGCTGCTGCATTTCATCCAGCACATAGTTGGTCTGCTTTTCATCATCCTTGAACGTATTGACGAAATAGCGGCGCGAATGGGCCATATGAGAAACTTTATCCCAGTAAAATTTTCTTGAACAAACTGCCTATGGGGAACTTGTGGCGAGGAATACACGGAGGAGTTGCAAATTGGTCAAGGACAATCAGGCAGATCATCCAACAAATTATGCAGGTATCCTTGGCCCGTTGCAGTCAGGGATTTTTCAATATCACCAGTGATGCGCACTTCTATTTCTATAAAATGCTCCACTATATAAAATTCATACAATCTGGAACGAATTCCTGCAATGGCATCGTGGACTGAAATAGTCCATTTCTCGCCGTTTCCATTCACTCCCCCTATATGGATAATATCCCGGTTAAAAGTCCCTTTCTTCTTTTTTTCCGAACAGAGAATCCGTAATCGTTTCATGGTATTTAACTGATGTCTGTAAAAATGTGAATTTACAAATTGTTTTAATTTCAGAGGTTAGATTTATTATAAGCTGAAATACCCATTCGTCCTAGCCAAAATTATTCCACATCCTATTTTGAGAGCTGCTTGGGCTTGCCTCCCAATTCCCACCTCAGTTTTTCAGGTCTTTCAGCTTTATGTTGCCCCCATAGCCTCCAAAAAACCGCAAATCCTCTCGCTTTTCTGATTTTAGATAAAAACACTGGAATACAAATGTTTTGATCGCTACAATCTAATGCTAACAGAGCCAATCACCTTCTCTTTCAGAGCCTGTCTCGAGATTATAATCCCGAGCGCTTGCAATTCGGGAGCAAAGCGATTGGAGAAAGGTGAGGCAGAAGAGCCAATTGAATCCGAAAGTTTTACGGGATTGGAAAGGATAGAGAGTAGAGCGAGGCTAATTCAAAAAGGTAGTCTGTTTTAACTTTGGATCCTGATGTGGTCTGATCAAATGACCCCAGTCCCAACGGAAATGTTTTTTCACCAAGTGGGAGAATTTGATTTTCATGCGGGGTTTTATATATTAGCCGTTTCGTGAATGATCACTCTCCAACTTATACACACATACACTTTGTGCCTCATTCCATTTGAGTCCGTTGCTTAAAAAAAATGGACAATTAACCCATACACATAACTATAAAAAATGAACAAGAGGGGCCCAATAATCATAATTGAAGACGACATGGACGATCAGCTGATTTTGGTTGAGGTTTTTAAGCAACTGAATTACAGCAACAAACTTATTTTTTTTGAAGATGGTGAAGATGCCTTGGAATATTTAATTGAGACAGATGTTGAACCATTTCTGGTTCTTTCCGATATAAATATGCCTAAACTGAATGGACTAGAACTACGTGAAAAAGTTCATAACAATGAGGACTTGAGGTTAAAGTCCATTCCTTACCTTTTTTTTTCCACAAGTGCTGAACAAAAGCATGTTATTGATGCTTATTCAAGGTCTATCCAAGGATTTTTTGTCAAACCAAACGGTTTTGAAAATCTTAAAAGGATGATGATGAAAATCGTCGAGTATTGGAAAGAGTGCGAATCTCCCAATTATATCAAAAATGCCCAACAATAAATTAATGATTTTGGACTAGATGACTTAAAATAAAAACAAGCCTACATGATTTGCAAAAGGATCTCAGCTACTACTAATAACTTTTGTCGCCGTTAGTGTTGTCACGAACGGTATAGATAGACTTACTAGCCACAATCTCCTGATTGCCTCCAATTGTTAGCGCTTCTTTAGCAAATAGGCTCATTTTTTAGTCCGCGTTGCCCCGTAGAATTGCCGTAGTCAGCCAATATTTATCATTTTTCCTGCCAAGAATCCTTAAACTAAAACAAGAAACCAATTTCAAATTGCGAAGGATAGTAGGGTAGGGCATGGCATCAAGAAATATATCACTTATCATTTTACCTTGGCCCCAGTCCCGACAACTGTAGGGGGACAGGGCAGGCAAAATTATACCCAGCGCCACGAAAATGGTTACTAAACTGAGTGGGAGGAAAAGGATTTTGGTTGTATAAAATCGCACTAATCAAACAAGTGAATGCTCCAGCCTTTCCTTCCATCCTGGCATGATGGTTTCCTGTAGAGCATAAAAATCATGTGTATGATTATGGTGAATCAAATGATACAACTCATGTATTATGACATATTCAATACTTTCTTTATGTGCTTTGATTACTTCAGGATTTAAAATCACTTTCCTTTTAGGCCTACAGCTTCCCCAGCGGGTGGACATATGTCTGATTTGAAGTTCAGGCTTATGGATATTGTGCCTTGTGAAAAGCGGTAAATTTTTTTAAGTGTATCTTCAAAATGCGCAATGTATCCATCCGAGGGACCCATAGTTCACAGGCTAGGAAATTCAGAGAATGGGTTAAAGCCTGTGTTGTTTCCAGTTTGAAGGAAGAAGTTGGTATAGGTCTTTTTGCTTATGGCTCTGGATTCTTTCAAACACATCCTTGAGCCATTCAAATTCATTGATTTTGTTCTTTTTGCAGCTGGACATAAAAGAGTACATTCCGGTAGCCATCTCAGCGGCCTGATGTGATCCTGCGAACAAAAATGTCTTTCTACCCACCGCCAGGGGATGTACCGCATTTTCTATCAAATTGCTGTCTATCTCCATCTGGCCAAGGAGCTCGTACGCACTCAGTCCCGCCCATCTGGGCAGTGTATAGTCAATGGCTGTTCCCATCGGGCTTTGAGGCCTGTACCGGTACTGGTTCTCCTAGAGCCATTTCTCCAGCCTGTCCAGAAGAGGACGTGCATGTTTCTTTCTTTCCACTGTCCGTTTCTCCCAGCCCAGTTCCAGTTCCCTCATCCGCTGCTCCAGGGCATACAGCAACTGCATTTCATCCAGGACATAGTTGGCCTGTTTTTCGTCATCTTTGGCCTCATCGACAAAAGCGTCTTGCATGGGCCATACAGTAAGTCAGCAGGATATCCGTATGGTTCCCGTAAAGTGATTCATATACTTTATAGCCGTCGGTCCGGAGAATGCCCCTAAATCCGGCAAGCATTTCCTTGGGACCGGAACTGTCCAGGCCCTTTTGGTAGTTGACTCGTCCTTGATAAGGTTATTTTTTACAAAAAACCTGATTCCAAATGTGTTAGTTGGTTTCATGACAAATGAACTGTATTAAAGGTTTTTACATCACTTTAAAATAGGTCACCGAATAACGCACATAATATTTGATATTTATTGATATGAACTAAACTCTAAAAAACAGAAAAGCCTGTAAATCAGTAGATTTACAGGCTTTTGATTTCCCTTGGAAGGGCTTTGGTCGGGGTGGCAGGATTCGAACCTACGACCTCCTCGTCCCAAACGAGGCGCGATACCGGGCTACGCTACACCCCGAGGTGTTACTATTTTTTTCAATTTTGACTCCTGACTTGCTCATGAATCGGTTGCAAATGTAGCAAAATTTATTTCCGTCAAACACTTTTTTCTAAATGATATTGAAAAAAAAACAGGAATATTTTAGCTGAGTTTTTAAGCCTGCTGAAAATGAGTTGGATAGCTTTTTTTTACCCATGATGAATTCAAATCAATTGTCCGCTTCTTTCAGTTGTAAATGGGATCTAATGGAAGTATCATCCTGTTTTGCTTATAACGTTTAAATTCCATTTATATAAAACTAAAAAAAATATTCTCAATTCAGGATCAATATGATTCCAAAGCTTCTTGACGCTTTGGGCGTCATTTTCAGCCAATAAACGTGTTAATTTAAAATAACCGCGGTTTAATATAACGTTGGGAGTTTTTTGGTCTGAGGATGAATAGGTAACCTAGGAAGTTTGAGAGGAAATAATTTTGTTATTTTATGGTTAGAAGGAGACTACCAAAGGAATATTAGAAATCAACTTCTTTTTTAAACCTCAACACTTTAAAAAGTAATACTATCTAATGAGTTTTCAAATCAAAAATTCTGGTGAAGCCTATGATGTCATCATTGTGGGCTCAGGTGCCGGGGGCGGGATGGCCTCCAAAATTCTTTCAGAAGCGGGTCTATCAGTTGCTGTTGTAGAAGCAGGTGGGGATTTTGATCCAGCTAAGGAGGAAGATCGTACTCAGCTTAGACCGCCTTGGGAATCCCCAAGAAGAGGGGCAGGTACACGAATTCGTCCATTTGGTGACTTTGATGCGGCCATAGGAGGCTGGGATATCGAAGGAGAACCGTACACCAGAAAAAATGGAACCGAGTTCGATTGGTTCCGATCTAGAATGGTCGGAGGCAGAACAAATCACTGGGGACGTATTTCCCTTCGATTTGGACCTAATGATTTCAAACGCGCCAGCATTGATGGATTGGGTCATAACTGGCCAATCGGATACGAGGATTTGAAGCCATATTATGATAAGGTGGATAAGTTGATTGGTTTATTTGGTACCAAAGAAGGGATATATAATGAACCCGATGGATTTTTCCTTCCTCCTCCAAAGCCCCGCTTGCATGAGCTTTATATGAAAAAGGGTGCAGACAAGGTGGGCATTCCAATGATTCCTTCTCGTCTATCCATGCTTACCCGTCCTATCAGCAAAGAAAGAGGAGTATGTTTTTTCTGTAGTCAGTGTAATAGAGCCTGTCAGGTTTATGCAGATTTCTCTGCCGGAACTTGCCTTGTTCATCCTGCAATGAAAAAGGGTAAAGTTGATCTTTACACACACTCGATGGTAAGAAAAGTAACCACTGACGAAAGTGGAAAAGCTACCGGAGTTTCTTTTGTGAGCAAAGTGGACATGAAAGAATACAAGCTGCAGTCCAGAGTGGTTGTGCTAGGTGCATCAGCTTGTGAGTCTGCAAGAATCATGATGAATTCCAAGTCAAAATCACATCCTGATGGCATCGGGAACAGCTCTGGAATGGTAGGCAGATACTTGCATGATTCTACGGGAACAGACCGCATGGCAATTGTGCCAAGTATGATGGACCGTGAACGATACAATGAAGATGGGGTGGGCGGATTGCATATGTACACTCCTTGGTGGGGAGATAATAAGAAACTGGATTTTGCCAGGGGCTATCACATTGAATACTGGGGAGGTATGGGTCAACCTGCCTATGGTACCGGTGGGAGTATGGATTCCATGAGAAAATACATCAAGGACGAATTTGGTGAGCCAAGTCCAAATGGTGGCTATGGTGTAGGTTTGAAAAAAGACATCAGAAGAATCTATGGTTCTACCATGGGAATGTCGGGCAGAGGGGAAAGTGTACCGATGTATGATAATTACTGTGAGATTGATCCAAATACTGTAGATAAATACGGTATTCCGGTTCTTAGATTTAACTACAACTGGACGGATCAGGAAGTTAAGCAGGCTAAACACATGCATGACACTTTTGAAGAAATCTTAACTGAATCTGGTGGTATTTTGCTTGGCTCTAAGCCAGGCCCAGAGACCAAATACGGTTTATTGGCTCCGGGAAGAATCATCCACGAAGTAGGAACAACCCGAATGGGAGATAATCCCGCTACTTCAGTATTGAACTCAAACTGCCAGTCGCATGACTGCGACAACCTATTCGTAGTAGATGCGGGGCCTTTTGTGTCTCAAGCGGATAAAAACCCAACTTGGACCATTTTGGCCTTGGCTTGGAGAACTTCCGATTACATTGTTTCCGAATTGAAAAAGAAAAATATCTAAACCATGAACAGAAGAGAAAATCTCAAACTACTCTTTACCGGATCTTTTGGTACAGGTTTATTATTGACTGGCTGTTCACCTGAGCAGCAGGCTTTGCCTGAAAACGCTTTACTAGCTGGAGGTACTATAGGCGGAAGAACAGCCGAAGAGAAACAACGCGATCAAGAGTTGCTTTCGGAGACGTTTTTCACAGAAGATGAGCGTAAAAAACTTAGCACTTTGGTGGATATCATTATGCCAAAAGATGACGAATCCCCTGCTGCTACAGAATTAAAGGTGGTGGATTTTATGGAGTTTATGATGAAAGATCAACCGGGAAATCAGACTGGGATGAGAGGTGGATTGATGTGGCTGGATTTCGAAGCTGATGAGAAATTTGGCAAATCATTCAACGACCTGAGTGAGTCTGAAGTAATCACAATTGTGGAGGAAGTTGCGTGGCCGGACAAAGCAAAACCAGAGTATGAAGGTGCTGTTCGCTGGTTCAATATGCTCCGTAATCTTACTTGCTCAGGATATTTCTCTACTGAAGCAGGATGGAAATACATAGGTTACGTAGGAAATACTCCTAATGCCTGGGACGGGGTTCCACAGCAAGTGATGGATAAGCATGGGGTTAAGCTAGAAGAAAAATACATTCCTCAATACCTCAAGATGGAGGATCGCGGTACTGTCATCCAATGGGATGATGATGCTAACATAATTGGCTGATTAAATTAGCTTCATATTCAAGTGTAAAAAACCAATGGGTGAAAGCTCATTGGTTTTTTTAATTAACTTAATGAATTGGGGTAGTTGAATGAATCCGCTCGCGTCACGAATCTTTTCCTCTTTTGGTTTAATGGCTGTTGAGATAGCAAGGAATTCGTCAAAACCATTCAAACCGAATTTGATGCAGTAAGTTGTTTATTTGTATTTTAAAAGTTATTAATAAAGGTATGTTACTGAATGTTAAGTATACAATTTTTCTTGGATTGACAGGTATGTCCCTGCTTTGGGGCTGCAGTTCTCCTCAAGAGAAATCAGCTGAAAAGGAAACCAACAAGCCTAATATCGTCATTATCTACATGGATGATTTGGGTTATGGTGATTTGAGCTCTTATGGAGCTACTGAGCTTTCTACTCCAAATATTGATAAGTTGGCGGATGGTGGCATTCGCTTTACCAATGGCTACGCAACTTCAGCCACTTGTACACCAAGCCGTTATGCTTTACTCACAGGTGTGTATCCATGGAGAAATGAGGATGCGAAAATCCTGCCAGGTACGGCCCCCTTGCTGATCAGTACATCGCAGATGACTCTTCCCAAAATGCTAAAAGGTCAAGGCTATGCTACAGGAGTTGTGGGGAAATGGCATTTGGGTTTGGGAAATGGGAATGTAGATTGGAATCAGCATATCAGTCCAAGTCCAAATGAAGTCGGTTTCGATTACAGCTATATAATGGCAGCAACACAAGATCGTGTGCCTACCGTGTATATCGAAAATGGTGATGTTGTGAAGCTAGATCCTAATGATCCTATTGAGGTGAATTATGACAAGAATTTTGATGGTGAACCAACAGGAAAGGACAATCCAGAGCTGACTACGATGAAATGGCATCACGGCCATAACAATAGCATCGTGAATGGCATTCCTAGAATCGGATTTATGAAAGGTGGAGAAGCTGCAAAGTGGTCAGATGTTGACATGGCGGATCACTTTCTTGAAAAAGCACAAAGCTATGTGAAGTCACATAAGGATGGCCCGTTTTTCCTATACTATGCATTCCAGCAGCCGCATGTGCCTAGAACGCCAAACCCACGGTTTGTTGGCAAATCAGGCATGGGCCCAAGAGGAGATGTGATTTTGGAGGCCGATTGGATGGTAGGTGAGTTTATGAAAACTCTGGAGGAAGAAGGATTGCTTGAAAATACACTGATAATTTTCACCAGTGATAATGGGCCGGTACTGAATGATGGCTACTACGATGATGCAGTGGAAAAGCTTGGTGATCACACGCCAGCTGGTTCCTTGAGGGGAGGGAAGTACAGTCTTTTTGAAGCCGGAACCCGAGTACCTTTTATTGTTTATTGGAAAGGGAAAATACAACCGCAGGTATCTGATGCCTTGGTTTGCCAAGTTGATTTTCTAAGTTCCTTGGCTTCTCTTACAGGAAGTACGGATATCGCTGAAGATAGCCAAAACCTATTGCCTGCTTTCTTCGGTGAGGACAAAGTTGGTAGAACTGAATTGATGCTCGAAGCTACAGGGAGAACAGCCCTGAGAAAGGATGAGTGGATTATGATTCCTCCATATAATGGTGCTGCTAAAATTGCATCAGTTAACATCGAAATTGGAAATGATAAAAACTATCAGCAATACAACCTTACCAATGACATAGGTCAAGTGAACAATGTCGCTGAATCAAATCCTGAAAAACTCGAAGGAATGATCGCTGCTTACACTGCTATTCGTGGGGATATGAATAGTAACATTGAGGATGTAGTGTTGAAGTAATCAATTCAAAAGTTTCAAGCTTTTGAAAGCTCCACAGTTTAATAGTAAAACCATTTTGACCATGAGAATGAATCGAATGCTAGTAATAGCCTCTTTATTGATTTTAACTTTTTTTTATTCTTGTGGTTCTTCGGAGAAGCCAAAACCGAAGCGTCCCAATATTCTCTTTGCAATAATGGATGATGCTTCCTTTCCTCATATGGGAGCCTATGGCACCAAGTGGGTCAGTACGCCTGCATTCGATTACGTAGCAAAGGAGGGTCTTTTGTTTATGAATGCCTACACTCCAAATGCGAAGTGCGCGCCATCTCGTGCCGCTATTCTGACTGGGCGTAACTCTTGGCAACTGGAAGAAGCGGCAAACCACTCGCCTGATTTTCCTGCTAAGTTTACCACGTTTATGGAGCAGTTGATCAGCAGTGGATATCATACTGGGTACACTGCGAAAGGCTGGGCACCAGGCCATCCCGGCGAAGTGAATGGAAAACGTCGGGAATTAACTGGTTCTGCATACAATAAATTTAAGTTGGATGCTCCCACAGCTGAGATCAATGGAAATGATTATGCTAAAAACTTTGAGGATTTTTTAAATGAAAAGAATGATGATGAACCCTTTGTCTTTTGGTATGGATCTACCGAGCCGCACCGTGCTTATGAATTTCAGTCTGGGTTGACCAAAGGAAATAAGAAGCTCTCTGATATTGACAAGGTTCCACCTTTTTGGCCGGATACAGATACAGTTCGTACAGACATGCTGGATTATGCGTATGAGATTGAGTACTTCGATCAGCATCTCCAGCGCATGATCGATGAGCTGGAAAGACGGGGAGAATTGGCCAACACAATTATTGTGGTCACCGCAGATAATGGTATGCCTTTCCCCAGAATCAAAGGTCAGGAATATGAATATTCCAACCATCTTCCACTGGCGATCATGTGGCAAGATGGAATAGCTAAATCAGGGAGAATAGTTGATGATTTTATCAGTTTTATAGATTTCGCGCCGACCTTTTTAGAAGCTGCACAAGTTCCGAAAGACTCTGTGAAAATGGCAACCATTACTGGAAGGAGTTTTATGGATATTTTCAAAAGTGAGCAATCAGGTCAAATAGATACTAAAAGAAATCATGTTGTAATAGGGAAGGAGCGCCATGATGTAGGAAGGCCAAACGATCAAGGCTATCCTATTCGTGGTATTGTCACTGCTGAGTATATTTACCTGCATAATTTTGAAATAGACAGATGGCCAGCTGGTAACCCTGAAACAGGATACTTAAATACTGATGGAAGCCCTACCAAGACTCAGATTTTGAATGATCGAAGGCAAAATGGGAGTTCCAAAAACTGGGATTTGGCATTTGGAAAAAGACCTGTAGAGGAGCTATTTAAGCGCGTCACTGATCCTTTTGCGATGCAGAACCTCGCAATTCATCCCGAATATCAGGTAGTCAATGAACAACTCAAGAAACGTTTGTTTCAACAATTGAAGCAACAAGAGGATCCTAGGATGTTTGGCAAAGGATACATTTTTGATGAGTATAAGTATTCTGGAGCAGTCAAGGATTTTTATAATCGCTTTATGCAAGGCGACTCTATTGAAACCGGCTGGGTGAATAAATCGGATTTTGAAAAGGATTTCCCCAAAAAAGACTAATACAGTCAAAGTCGTTTATTTTTGATAGATTCAGTTCTACTAACCCTATTTTATAGTATGAATAAGCCCATATTTTACCTACGTCTAATAGCTATTTTGCTCTTTTCAGCCACACAGGCATTTAGCCAAATTATGAAGGAAGATAAACCCAACTTCATTATCATATTCACAGATGACCAAGGCTATGGGGATTTGGGGGCTTTTGGGCATCCCACGATCAAGACTCCCAACATCGACCAAATGGCTGTGGAAGGACAGAAATGGACCAGTTTCTATGTGGCTGCAAATGTCTGTACTCCGAGTAGATCTGCGATTTTGACAGGAAGATTGCCTGTGAGGACGGGAATGTACAGTAATAAGAGACGGGTGTTATTTCCTGATTCTGGGGGTGGTTTACCTGCTTACGAAAATACAATTGCCACCCTTCTCAAAGGATCGGGTTACTCTACGGCCGCCATTGGAAAATGGCATTTGGGGCACCTTCCGCAATATTTACCCACGAGTCACGGCTTCGATACATACTTTGGAATTCCCTACAGCAATGACATGGATCGTGTGAATGACATCACGGCAAAGGAGGCTTTTGCTGATTCAAAAATCGAGTATTTCAATGTGCCGCTGATGAGAAATACAGAGATCATTGAGCGACCTGCAGATCAAAATACGATCACCAAAAGATATGCTGAGGAGGCTGTAAAATTCATTACTGCCAATAAAAACCAGCCTTTCTTTCTGTATTTGGCACATTCTCTTCCTCATGTTCCGCTTTTTGCGTCAGCGGATTTCAACGGCAACAGCGAACGAGGATTGTATGGGGATGTGATTGAGGAGATTGACTGGAGTGTGGGAGAGATTCTGAAGGCATTAAAAGCTAATGGTATTGACGAAAACACCTATGTGATTTTCACTTCTGATAATGGCCCCTGGTTGACGTACAATGAGCAGGGGGGAAGTTCCGGATCACTATACGGTGGAAAAGGTACTAGCTATGAAGGAGGAGTACGGGTTCCTACAGTAATCTGGGGGCCTGGAAATGTAGCTCCTGGAGTGATCTCAAAAATGGGATGTACGCTGGATTTATTACCGACTATTACTTCACTTGCTGGCGCTAAAATGCCCGAAGACCGCGTTTATGATGGATTCGATTTAAGCCCTGTATTTAGAGGTGAAAATAGTACTCCTAGAGAGGAACTATTTTACTACCACGGAGATCGACTTTTTGCGACCCGCAAAGGTGATTTCAAACTCTATTTCTACAGTAATAACCCAGCTGGGTATCCAGAAAAGCTCGCCAAACTGGAAAAGCTCACACTCTATAATCTTGGTCATGACCCTTCAGAGCGTTTTGATCTGGCAGACCAGCATCCGGAGATAGTTGCAGAGATTATAGAGTTAGCCAGACTACATTCAGCAGCGATGGTCTTTGGAGAAACGCAATTGGAAAAGAGAATTGGGGACTAACTTCAGCGTGTTTTAAACCCCACTTGATAATTGCTTTGATTTTTAGCTGGTAATTACTTCATCCTGCTTTCTACCTTACTTCATATCAAGGTTACAATTCTTCTAGGTAAGACTTCCTGCCTAGCTTCAACTTTTTGTAATGAGAGGGAGACATACCGGTCACTTTTTTAAATTGATTGGAAAGATGAGCTATACTGCTATAATCTAGTCTATGGGAGATCTCTGATAAATTAAGTTCGCCATAGAGCAGAAGTTCTTTCACCTTTTCGATTTTATTCAGAATGATGAATTGCTGAATGGTGATTCCTTTCTCTTCAGAAAATATGTTGGATAAATATTTATAGTCATAACTCAATTTCTCACTTAAAAAATCTGAATAATTTTCCTTTGGCAATTCGTTGGAATAATGGATCATTTCTATGATCACATTTTTTATTCTTTCTATAAGGATATCTTTTTTGTCTTCCAATAACTCTAGCCCTGATAGTTGGAGACGTGCTGTCAACTGATTACACTTATCCACGGAGACATCATCCAGAATATCTACCACACCAAGTTCTACCTTTACGTGGGTAAAGCCGAGGTTTTTCAATTCTTGCTTTACCAGGATTTTACATCGCTGACTTACCATATATTTAATATAGAGCCTCATAACAGATTCATATCAAGTAAATAGTTTAAAATAATACTCCTATCAGCTAGCGTGTTAAGTTCTTCAATAAAATCATTTATGAATTGAGACTTCACCACTAGTATGAAAGTACAAATTAAATACAGCTTCCGGAGAAGCAGGATAACATAGAACAGAAAGTAATTACTGGCCAAGGTTTGATGTAACACAAACCGAATTTCAACGAACCTACCTCCCTAAGTGAAATAATCACATGGGGATTTAAGAGGACTTTTAGACAAAAAGGCGCCCTCAATTGGAGTTATTCTGCAAACCTTGAAATATCCATCACTGACAATAAGCAGTTGTTGTCATCTTCGGTAACCACACCCTCTATATAAACAGAGCGCACCTTCTTTTGATCGTAGCCTAGTTTGACATGGCAGGATTCTTTAGAATTGCTGATGTACATCTGTTCAAAAAAACTATTAAATACCATCAAAGAATCCTGTGCAAGGAATAGTCTAAAGTTACTTCCAATCAAGGAGAACCGCGATTCTTGAAGCATTTCTGCTCCCGTGAAGTTGAGTTCATCGATCCCGCTTTCCTTATTCAGAATGAAAAAACCTACTGGTGCCAAGTCGTATAGCATAGTGAGTTTTTTCAAGGTCGCTTCTGTGGTTTCATAAGCAAGCTGAAGCTCTTCGTTTTGCATTTCCAGTTCTATCTGATGGACTTGAAGTTCATGCAGGAGCTTTTTGATATCTACTTCAGCTGTGGGGCCATTCTTACCTAGCTGTTTCTGAATCAGTTTTTCCTCAGCTTTTTTGCGCAGCATGTCTGGATCATTAAATTCAAATTCTTCTTGTGGCATCATATCATTCTTTAGTTAGCATTATTAGTATTGCTTTAGGAGTTTTCAAATTGCTAATCAGAATTTGAAAAGTACATGTCACAAAGGCTTTTTTATTCCCGGCAATCAGTACGGGCATTTCAAATGTCCCTGGCTTTCCTTGTTTAGCTAGTTTGATGATTCCTTTTTGAGTCTTAGACCTTTCTGGTTCAGGCACAAATATGTTGACAAAACTTTTACCTAGTACTTCCTCTCTTTTTATCCCAAAGAACAATTCTGCTTTGGGGTTAAATTCTTTTATTTCACCATTGTCGGTGAGGCTAATGAAAATATCAGAAGTGGAATCCAGCCACATACGATTTATTTGACCATTCTCCTCCAAATCTACTTCCAGCTGCTTCAAGTCAGAAATATTTATAAAGGTGATGACCAGTCCATCTATTCTGTCATCATTGGTACGATAGGGCATGATCCGAATCGTAAACCACCGTCCGTCCTTGGCGGGGATCTGTTTTTCAATAAACACCAGTGTTTTGAGTACTTCAATTGCATCATTTTCCAATTCGGGATAGATCAGGTCAGTGACCTGATCTGTAAAGGGTCTTCCGATATCGCTCTTGATAAGTTTGAAAATTTCGGTTGCCTGATTTGTAAAGCGTCTGATATTTAATTCTTTATCTAAGAATAGGGTGGCAATATCCGTGCTGTTCAGCAGATTTTTCATGTCATTGTTGACCCTGGAATAATCATCTACTTTTGTAAGCAATTCGGCGTTTACCGTTTGGAGTTCCTCGTTTAGGCTCTGCATCTCCTCTTTGGAGCTAGTCAGCTCTTCATTGGTAGATTGTAGTTCTTCATTGGTGGACTGCAGTTCCTCGTTTGTAGATTTCAATTCCTCCTGAGATGTCTGCATTTCCTCGATCGTGTTTTGCATTTCCGACTGTAATTGACGCAGCTCCTCTTCCAGTTCAGCTTGGCGACGGCTTTTACTTCCCGATTTTGTGGGATGGTCATCTGATTGAACGGCAGCTACTTCTTTAAAAATAACCATAACGTTTCCCTTTAACTGTTCTGGATGTTCAATGGGTAGAATACTGATGTCCAAAGTTTTAGCATCCCCGTTTGTTCCCACTTTGATATTTTGCAGGACAATGGTCTCTTTCTTTTTAACCACTTTCCGGAAGGCCACCGGGAACTTCTGGCGCAGTCCTTCCCTTAGCATAGCAAAAATATTAAGGTTGGCCTTTCCCACAGAAGGCTCTAGGTATTTCCCCGTACGACCACTTGTATAGATAATATCACCTTCTTCATTGACCAGTACACCCACTGGTGAAAAATAATTTAATAAGAGTTGATCAGCTAGTGCCTGAATATTTGGTAGTGATCGGACAGGAGTTTTTTCTACATTTTTGATGTGAGTGGTCTTCGAAAATGAAGTAGGAAATTCAAATGATTCTGGTGACTGCTCCAAGGTAGTTTTTCGGTAGATTTTTAATTTGTTATCCAGCGAAGTGAAAAGATTACTTTGAGACCCAAGGGACTCTGAGCTACCCAAGACCAGGAACCCTTCAGGATTGATGCTGTAGTAAAACAACCCAATTATTTTCTTTTGTAACTCACTATCCATATAGATCAGCAGATTACGACAAGAGATAAAATCAATTTTGGTGAAAGGTGGGTGCATGGTAAGGTTGTGTTGAGCAAATACCACCATTTCCCTGATTTCTGTGTTTATTCGATAGCCCTCTCCCGTTTTTATAAAGAAGCGTTTCAAACGGGCCGGCGATACATCAGAACTAATATTTGCAAGAAAAATACCTTTTCGTGCCTTTTCAATGGCGTCATTGTCTAGATCTGTCGCAAATATTTGTATGGATACATCTGAGCGATTCATTTTTGTAAGCACTTCCTTGAATAATATAGCCAAGGAATATGCTTCTTCTCCTGTGGAACACGCGGGTATCCATGCCCTTAATATGGGCTCAGATTTTATGTTGTTGATAATAGAAGGTATGACATGTGTCTTCAAATAGTCCCATACAATGACATCCCGGAAAAAACTGGTCACTCCAATCATCAGTTCCTTAAAGAGAATATCCCCTTCCTTAGGATTTTCCTGCAAAAAATGTACGTATGAGGTAATCTTGTTAATTTTGTGAACGGCCAAGCGTCTCTCAATACGCCGGTAGAGGGTATTTTTTTTATACTGTGAAAAATCATTTCCAGTGTAGGAACGCAGGAGTGTAATAATTCTTTCAAGTGAATTTTTATCCTCTATTTCGGGCTCAGCGCTGGATTTCTTTATCGGTTTATGCTTGAGAAGTTCAATCAGTTTAACAGGCAGTTCGTCAGCCGGGGCAACAATATCTACCGTGATGGCTTCAATAGCGCTACGTGGCATGCTGTCAAATTGTGCAGTTTCGGGGGTTTGCACCAGGATCCTCCCGTTATTTTCTTTTAAAGAGCTGATTCCAGCGGATCCGTCGGATCCCATGCCAGAAAGTATGATACCGACACCAAGCTCATCTCTGTCCTCCGCTAAGGATTTTAAGAAAAAATCAATAGGAAGACGCATTCCTCTTATTTCCTTTGGTTCAAATAGGTGGAGGTTTCCTGTCGAAATGGACATACTTTTATTAGGAGGGATCACATATACTTTATCGGGTTCCACTGGCATGCCCTCAATTGCTTGAAGTACCTCCATCTTGGTTTTTCTCTGAAGAAGCTCTGGAAGCATGCCTTTTTGAGTAGGATCCAAGTGCTGGATTACCACAAAGCCTAATCCACTATCTTCGGGCACATTGCTTAGGAATTGTTCCAAGGCTTCTAGGCCACCTGCAGATGCACCAATACCAACAATAGGGAATAGTCCATTACTAGAGTCATTGGTTTTTTCCTTTTCGGAAGTTTCTTTTTGGATTGCCTCCTGTGTAGGTTTGATGGTTTTCACTTTTATGGATTTTAGATCATTTGTGGCTTTTGGGATGCTCCAATGCGTTTTTTATGCGCGCCACTTTTCAGAACATTTAAGTTAGGACAATCAAGGTGATTACCATGATAAAATACCTGCTATAATTTACATTTTTAATCTTATTCTTTTAAAAGTATTAAGCTGCTCGGAACTAGGGATTCTCCTGACTGGATGCAATGGATGTACTTACTATCCACGAGGTTTTTTGGAGGATTTTAAAGAAAGAAGATTAGTTCTCTTTTGGACATTCATCCTTTGCTTTCCCAGTGCTCGCTACATTAGGCGCTCTGTATTCAAATGGGATTTAGTTCAATAGTTATTTCCATCCTGATAGTTGACTTGGTTGAATGGATTATCAAACAGGCATATTCCGCTTTTTTTAGAACGCGAATCACCTTAATCCTCGTCAGCTCATTTTTGATGACAACTTTAGGTTTAAGAAAATGTCACCCTATAGTAATTCGCCTACCACCAGTTCCATCTTAACTTTTGCATGACAATGGAAACTTGTGTTCAAGTTTGGAATTCTTGGCAATGGTCAAAAAAGTAGTCTCCAAACAGCCACTGATAGCGGCGTCAAATAAATGCTCAGGTGACCAAATTCCCCCATTTCCTTGATCGAATTCTGGATGTGTCGAAACCTCAAAAATAAGGCTGTTTTTTTCACATTTCTAAGGTGAACACAGGATGTCTTTATATCTATCATCCTTATTTAAACCTACATTATAACAGCGTGATTTTATGTTTTATCTTAGCTAAGTGGTCTCTTTTGTAATACTTTTACCATAAGGTTTACATCTATCTCACTTCTAAGAGGGTAGAACTACAGGAGACAGGCCGTCCCTTTGGGAGGAAGGCCTGTTCTCGCTAACAGATGTAATGCAAATCATTTTCCGTGAGGATGATACTCATGGGGCTTTCAAGAGACTTTTCAGAAAAAATGCTGTAAATAAGATTAACCGAAGGTGGTAACCCTACAAGTTGGGATTTCATATTTACTTCTGTTTAAAAAAAAACAACAGTAAATACTTTGGTTACGGTGAACTAATTAAAGTGAGCATTTTTCATTCTCTATCTCAGCACAGGCATACAGACTTGTTATCGTCGTCAATCTAATTCTTAAGTCATTATTTTATATTGTTCCTGTTTAAAAAGCCGACTACTTTTTCTGTTTTCATGGGATCATCTCCCTTGCGAAGCGTGCCAAAATATATTCTTGAGAAATATCGTCTTGCTATTGGCTCGGACTCAACTTTAGTATAGGCTGAATCTCTCTGGTCAAATTCCTTATTATTTGAATCTTTCATGCTTTCCTGCTAGTTTAAAATTGGGAATAATTAATTTTCGGAACTACTTACTGGCAAGGCTGGTCAGTTCTTTAGCGCTTGGATGCCTTGACTCTAAGAGCTGTAAAGTTTGGGATGAGAGCAAGTTGTCTTGTTTATCTTAGTATTACTTTAGTTTTTAGGCTGATTGTAGTGTCTAAATGATAATTTTCATCCTTACAAAACTGTTTTATTTAAGATTATTTATGTTACACAAAATCAAAATATTTTTACATAAATCCCATATTAGTGTGTTTGACATTCAATAGTTCGACACCCTTCGGGGTCGTGGGGGATTTCAACTGGTTCCTTTAAACCATGGGTTGCACCCATGGCTATTGAGAGGTTTGACCACTTCGTGGTCATAAAATTTTGGGCACACTGGAATACAAAAGAGCGGGAGATCTTGGGTGTTTGACCACTTCGTGGTCATGATTTTGGGTATCGACTCTGATAAGGCAATGGGGTCCTGGAACCAATCCTAGTTTGCTATTGTCTTGCACAGAGAGAAAATAGTAATACCTAGTTTATGTTTTTTAGCGAGAATTTTAAACAGAGAAGGCCGGGATTTCCCGGCCTTCCATTGTGGTGGTAGCTCAATAATTACTCACTTGCAACTAGTTTCACGTCAAGTTCCACATCGTCATAGATTAACTTATCGGCGAGGTTTTCGAAATAAGATCCTGAGCGGAATTTGATGTCGTAATGCGTACGATCAAAGGTCAGTTTACCGGTAGCGGTGATTTTGCCTCCATTTACACTTACTGATGCAGGGAAGGTGACAGGTTTTGTAATGCCTTTAATAGTGAGATCTCCAGTGAGCTCATAGTCTTTACCATTGCTAGTTTTTGCTTCGGTGATTTTGAAGTTTGATTTATTGTGCTTTTCTACCGAGAAAAAATCATCAGATTTCAGGTGATCGGTTAACCTTTTATTCATTCCTGGGTCGGTAAGGTCTTCCACTGTTAAGCTGGTCATATCCATCTCAAAGGTTCCGCCGAGAATTCTGTTGTTTTGATAATCCAGCGTAGCAGAGGTGATAGGCACTTTTCCATGGTGTTGACCGGTTACTTTTTTGGCAGTCCAAGTGATGGTGCTCTCAGCAGTGTCTACGGTGGCAACTTCCGGAGCAAAGGAGAAAGCTGTAAAAGCAAGTGTAACTAGTAAAGTAAAGATTTTCATACGTGTAAGGTTTGGTTAATAAAGTGTATAATGGAGGATTGATTCGACTAATGTTAAGACGAAACAAAACAGCGCTGAGTTCTTAGTTTGAAGCCATTATTAAAACTATTCTTCAAATGGTATTTTCGGGGCTTGAATGGTCACAAATCGGAATTCTCAGACTTTCCTTGCGGTAGGTAAGCAAGGATTTCCAGCCCTTTAGCATAGGAATAGGGGTATTTGACATCAGTTCAGATAATCATGATTCAATTCCTATTGTTTATCTTTAGTAAGACCCCATCAGGATTTTGTTATGAAATTGAGCATGACTCAAGCGTCACACACTGGGATGATTATTTATCATGCGAGATTCTCCCGATCCGCCGCGGCGGACGGGACAGGCTATCCCGTTTCCTTCGTCACGGGACAGGTTATGACCTTTGAAAAACAAATTATAAACATATGAAATCTATCTTAATCTTCCTCTTTTGCCTTATGACACTTACCGCTTTTGCCCAACTCAAACCTATAAAATCCGGGGTTTTCAAATGGAATGACCATGAAGTAATTACAAATGAAGATCGTGTGGGAAGGCCAATACTTGAGGGTGTTTCTCCACATTTTGAATACCTGGAAATGCATGCTACTACGCAGGCAGTGGGGGCCAAACCTAGTGAGGCACATGCTAATGAGGATATTGAAGAGATCATTATAGTGAAGGAAGGGCTGATGAAGGTGACTATAGAGGGTAAAAGCTCGGTTCTTGGAGCTAATAGCGTGGTTTCCTTGATGCCACTACAGATGCATTCCCTTTCTAACGTTGGAGACAGTTCTCTTACCTATTTTGTGATTAGGTATAGATCCAAAAAGAAAATGGATGTAGCACGAGGTGTGGCATCGGGAGGTTCGCTGAGGATTAATGCTGATTCTCTTGCTTTCAAGCCTAGCGAAAGGGGAGGAAGTCGAGCCTATTTCGATAGACCTACAGTAATGTGTGAGCGTTTGGAGATGCATGTGACTACTTTAGATAAAAAAGGCCCCAGCCACGAGCCGCATGCACATGAAGAGACGGAGATTATCCTGATGATTTCTGGGGAGACAGCCATGACCATAGATGGTAAGGAGTACAGTGCTTCGGCAGGAGACTTTTATTTTATAGAATCTCAGTTATTTCATGGTATTCGCAATCTGGCAGATCACCCTACGACTTATTTTGCTTTTAAGTGGAAGTGAGGGTTTTTGAAATCATTTATCTAGCCATGGAAAAAAGGTTGATTTTAGCTAGTTGGATAAGATAAAACAAAGGTTAGTGTCAAAGGCACGGCGTTTGATTTTTCTCATTTTATCAAATAAAAATACTTACAACTTTCGTTCGCCCAAGAATAATCAGAACAATTCATTCAGGAGATGACCTTGTTTGATACTGATGACTTTTTTTCAAGGCTGCTCCTTGGCTTCGATGCGCCTAGGACTACCGAGGTAAAGCTATGTGGGCAGTAGCGTTATGTAATTTCTTTTAGCTCCAGGTCTGAGGTCTGCCAAGATCTGTAATCAGCTGGTATAAATTGTTCGCGAAAACTAAAAGAAATCAGGAATGCATTTTGCTATTTCACACATTCAATATCTAATAACTGGATTTCAACATTAGATATTTGAATTTAATAAATTAAAGATGCTTAAGAGATAAATTAAAAAAACTGATATCAGATAACAAGGCATAAAGGTTAGTTGCTAAACGTTCTCAGTCTTTTTCTAACAGCCAAAAAATAGGTTAATAAAATGTAAGACAAGTACTTATGATGCTATTTTCCTCTTTAAAGTTTAGCTTAAATTAAACTAGAATCGCCTTTTTAAATGGGTCGGAATTATTTTCTCTCTAATCATCTGTCCGAATATTACTATTAGTAAGGATGAATTTTGCAAAAATCACCTCCACTGAAACGCTTCTAATGAAACGCTCCTTTGTTTATAGATTATCTAGTTAAAGATTAAACTGCAACAATGTGGGGTAACTATACCTCGATACGTGACGCGTAGTGAAGATGATATATGCATTAAACAGCATGTTTTATATCCGGAAATTGACATAGGAAGTAAAGAGGAGAATTAAGTAAAGCAAATCAGGTTACTAAATAAAAGACTAGTGTGAAAATTATAACAGCTATTCGTTTCAATGCGTCAGCTTTTCGAACTCATGGAAAAAAATAAGAAGATTTTTAAAGAAGAGCCGTATATAATAGCCATAGGGGCATCTGCTGGAGGTATGGAAGCTATCCACTTGCTATTTGACAATACGCCAGAGGATGGAGTTGCATATGTGGTTATTCAGCATCTCTCTCCGGATCATAAAAGTTTCATGGCAGAACTCCTCGCAAAACATAGCAAACTGCAAATATCAGTTGCTGAAAATGAGATGTTGGTTGAGTCTAACCATGTTTATCTGATGCCGAAAGGCAAGAATATGACTATAAGGGGCCGAAGCTTGTTTCTCACAGATATCAAAAGTTCACGGCCCAACAATTCTATTGACATATTTTTTGAGTCCCTGGCAGAGAGCCATGGAGATAAAAGCATTGCAATCGTCCTATCCGGAACCGGGTCGGATGGTACCAAAGGAATTTCAACCATCAAAAAAAACGGTGGCTTTGTAATCGTTCAGGATCCAGCAAGTTCAAAGTTTGACGGTATGCCAAACAGTGCCATCGACTCGGGCAATGTGGATGTCATACTTAGTCCTGATTTAATTCCCGATGAAATCATCTTACACCTCAAGCGGGATTTATTGGAGATTAATTTTGCAGGTAAACTTTCGGAAAAAAATGAAGCCGAATTTTTGAAAATACTCGGATTGATACAGAAACACACGCCATTGGATTTTTCAGAATATAGACGGCCAACTATAATCAGAAGGATTTCTCTCAGGATGGCAAAAAATAAGCTTACATCACTGGCGGATTATGCTGATTTTTTAAAGACTAATCTTGTCGAAATTAATAATCTCACCAAAGAATTTTTGATAAGTGTGACTAAGTTTTTTAGAGATGAAGAAGCATTTGAGGTCATTCAACAAAAAGTAATTCCTGCAATTGTTGAGAACAAATTACATGGGGATACACTGAAAGTGTGGGCAATAGGCTGTGCTACAGGGGAAGAGGCATATTCGTTAGCAATACTTATCGCTGAGTTCCTCTTGGAAGTAAAGAGAACACTTGAAGTTAAAATATTTGCAAGTGACATTGACAAATCAGCTCTCAGTCACGCATCAAAAGGGGTATATCCTGAGAGTATCAAAAATGACGTTTCAAAAGATCGATTAGATAAGTTTTTTGTCAAAAAAGGGGATCGTTATAAAGTAAGAGACAACATCAGGAAGATGCTTATTTTTGCCGACCATAATATTGTAAATCAGCCTCCTTACGGAAAAATGGATCTGATAAGCTGTCGGAATCTTCTCATTTACATCAATCCTGTTTTACAAAAGAAAATCCTTTCCTCTCTTCATTTCTGCCTTAATTTGGAAGGGTATTTATTTTTAGGCCCTAGTGAAAGTTTGTGTGATTTAAAACATTCTTTCATCGAAGTGGACAAGAGATGGAAAATATACAAGAATATAGAATTGGTTCGGAATTTCCGGGATACCACCTATAGTATTCCAGGCTTGGATAGGCAATTGGTCAAATTGAACAAAAACACCTCTTCTCCTAAAGGTGCAGAAAGAAGTAATCTGAATGAGCTTATTAATTACTCACTTTTGAATGTCTGTGGTTATGAGGCAGCAATATGGATCAACACGGATTTTAAGATCCTGCAGACTTTTGGGGATTTTGAGAAATATCTCCTCCCTAAGATTTTTAATTTCAACCTGCTTGAAATGCTGCCTGCGGAACTTTCCATTGCTACCTCGACCACGGTCCATAAAGTAGTGAAGAATAAGAAGGAGGCAACTATTGAGAAAGTACGCTATAAAATCAATGATACTCTCCATGCAGTCAAGGTTTTGGCCAAACCGTTTCTCTCCGAAAATGCTTCATCCCAAACCTTTATTCTAGTATTATTTTGTGATGATCTCTCAAAAAATTCTAATGAAACTGAAATCTTCGACATTGAAGAGCATACCCATCAGTATATTGAAAATCTGAGAGATGAAATTTCGGAAACCCAGCTAAAATTGAATGATGCCAATGTAGCATTGGACTTATCCAGCGAAGATATCTCCTCTTACAATGAAGAGCTCATTTCCAGCAATGAGGAAATGCAGAGTGTAAATGAGGAGCTTCAGTCACTAAATGAGGAATTGCAAACGGTCAACAATGAGTACCAGCTAAAAATTAAAGAGTTGGCCGAAATGAATGATGAGTTAAATAACTACTTCAGATCCACTGTCAATGCACAGCTATATGTTGACAAGGATCTTGTACTCAGAAAATTCACGCCTTCCGCTATTCTGCAGATCAACCTCAAAGAAAGTGATATAGGAAGGATTTTAAGTGATATATCCACGAAAATACGATTCTCCACTTTGATTGGCGATATCGAAGAAGTGATCTCTTCTTCCGTCACTATCGAAAAAGAAATTCAAACCTTGGATGGCAGATGGTATCAGATGGTCTGTATTCCCTATATTAAGCAACAGGATAATATCATCGATGGAGTAATTATTACTTTTAATGATATAACTGATATAAAGAAGACTCAGGATAAGCTGTCAAGAATAAATGCAGACCATAATACGTTTATTTATGCTGTATCCCATGATTTGAAAGGACCCATGAGTAATTTGACTAGTATCGTTTCGCTTTTAAAAGAAGGTGACACCTCCCGTCACGATACAAAAGAACTGGTTGAAATGTTGGAGGAATCCACAGTCAACCTCAATACGATCATTTATGAACTATCAGATATTGCCAAAATAGAAAGTGAAATCGATGTTCAGGAAAGTGTGCCTTTGGAAGCGCTACTGAATGAAGTTGAATTGAGTTTAAAGGATAAAATTTTGAATTCAGGGGCAAAACTTACCTTTGACTTAAAAGAGCCGCTAATTCATTTTTCTAAAAAGAATTTAAGAAGAATCCTGTTCAATCTGCTGAGCAATGCCATCAAATATAAGTCACTAGATCGAGTACCAGAAGTGACCATTCGGACAGAGAAATCCAATGACTTTATTCTTCTTTCCATTCAGGACAATGGATTGGGGATTGATGAAAAGAAGAAGCTTAAAATATTCGGAGTATTCCAGCGGGCGCACAGCCATGTAGAAGGAAGCGGGATAGGTCTATATCTGGTGAAAAAAACAATTACCAATGCCGGAGGAGATATAGAAGTAGAAAGTGAGGTAGGAAAAGGCTCAACTTTTAAAATTTATTTTAAAGACATTCGGTAGTATCAGAAAAGTGCTAGGAGTTTGGGGTTTCCAGATTCTTGATTTTTTGGCATTCGTACTGATTAACCCGGATTATGAATAGGTTTGATATGTTTATAATTTATATTTCTTAGTTAAACGCCTGTGGAATTCGAAAAAACACCTGAAGGATTTAATAATCGTTCTCTTAAGTATCGCTTGGGTCATGTTCAATTTCTTTTGTTCTTTTGCCTTGACGCAATGGGGATGGAGCGTGAATAAAATGTCCGGTGGACATTTTTAGCGAGAGGCCAGATTGCGGGTGGGAAAGTCAAGACGCCAGCAAAGCTTCACCCCGCAGGCCAGCCGCCTGGCACGCTGCTGCGACAGCCTTGCGCGCCCTAAGAACAAGCATATCTGCTGTTGCGGTGTATGCTGGGATATAATCATCCCCCTATGTGTTCCCGTAGGTACGGGATCATGGGTATTTCATATGATTATAATTTGATTTTTATGGGTCACACCTGACTACCGTCAGGCAGGTGGAATCTCGCACGGTTGATAATCATCCCACTGTGTGACGCTTGGGGCATGCTCGATTTCCTGAAAATCATTGATCCCACGTAAGGGTCAATTTTCATTGTTGTAATTTTTATATAAGCGAATGTTTATTGTCTCTTAACATTGCAGCCAACGGTTTCATGCTTTGCGCTGGTTGGCTTTCAATTAGTATTAACCTGACCTTTACTCTAAGAATCGATCTACAAGTACCCGCGTTCACCCTATTTGGGAAGAACATCGATGTTTTCTAAACTGTCGAATAAAATCTCTACAAATTTTTCTCCACCAGCTCTATCTAAATGATCCATATCTCTAAACAAGGAGTCCTGTTCCAAAAATAAACTATCGAAATCCTCAATATGTAAACCATTGTTAATAAAAATACTATCTGCATTATAGCTCTCATCATCCAAAATATCAACATAGGTTTTGGACAATGGAAACCTTAGCCCAACTAACTCAATGTCTTTTGCCTTACAAAGTGAAATAATCCTTTGTAAAGAATCTGACATTTTTACTGATGGAAAAGAAAATTCAAAATAATTATTGATACGATCTTGGCTTATTTCTACTTGCTGTATATCGGACAAATCCTCCCACGAACTCTTAGATCTAACACCACCCCACTTTGAGAAATCAAACAATTCATACTGTAAGAAATTTTTTATCACTAAACTGTACCTATCATTCAAAAAAACACAATAGTATTTAAGAAATTTATCATAAATGAATTCCTGATAACTAGGAAAATCTCCTTTATCAGTATAATATGCTGATCTATCCAAATTGTTTTGATTTTCCCTTGTTGGCGAAAGGGTGTGGTCATCTACGCTAATATAGATTTTTTTCACAGTTGTATTTCTTATAAGAAATCTCAACTTACGCTCCATATCAAGATAAGAATCACTTTGACCAGAGAAATTATGAACATCATGGATTTCTGTGAAATCACCCAGAGGAGTGCCATGCGAATCCGCAAGTAAGTATTCTGAATAACCTAAATCTACCTCGTCGTAATCTTTAATATAAAAACCTCTGATCAAAAAGAATAACAAGAAATTGATCCCTAATAATAATAAAAGGAAAACAGAAACTTGTTTGAGAAACAGTCTTATCATCATAGGATTAAAATTGAAAATATATAAATTCGATTTCTTCGGAAGTGTTCCCAAATATATCGATGATCAAGATAATCAATACATAAATTGACCACCTGTGTGCTTTGCTCGGCATTGCCTGCATTCCTGAGATCCCATATTGACCAACTCTACCTTTCCATTCCACCAAAAGGAAGCCAATTAGCAATAGCAATAAGGTAATCGCTCCCGGGAATAGGGAGAAATCGGGGATATCAAATAGCTTTTCCGAAAAAATCCCAGAAATGTAGCTTAATGCATGGCCCATATTCTCCGCCCTAAAAAATATCCAAGAAAATACTGTCAACGTAAAAGTGCCTAAAATAGAAAACAATTCCCTGACAGTCGGGAATTTTCTGTCCAATGCTACGATCTCTAGATGTTGCCTATTTTTACCAAACAACAATAATGGGATAAAATATATAGCATTCAGTGCACCCCAAACTATAAAAGTCCAATTGGCACCATGCCAAAAACCACTGACTAGGAATATGATGAATATATTTCTTATTTGTTGTCCTTTACTTCCTTTACTGCCACCCAAGGGGATATATAAGTAATCTCTAAACCAGGTAGAAAGTGAAATATGCCATCGGCGCCAAAATTCTGCCACATCCCTAGAGAAATAAGGAAAGGCAAAATTCTGCTTTAAACTGAATCCAAATAACCTGGATGTCCCAATTGCTATATCTGAATAACCTGAAAAATCCCCATATATCTGAAAAGTAAAGAATACTGCTCCAAGCAGTAAAGTACTGCCTTCATAGTCAGAAGAGTTATTAAATATAGTATTTGCAAATACTGCGCAATTATCTGCAATAACAACTTTCTTAAATAAGCCCCATAAAATCTGCCGTAATCCATCAGTTGCTTGTAAATAATCAAACTTTCTCTTTTCAAAAAACTGGGGCAGCAAATTGGATGCTCGCTCTATGGGCCCAGCTACCAACTGAGGAAAAAAACTAACGAAAGCTGAAAAAGCTACCCAATCCTTTGTAGCTTGTAATTTCCTTCTATATACATCTATAGAATAGCTCATAGTTTGAAAAGTATAAAAACTAATGCCAACCGGTAAAATAATATTCAGGGAATTTGCTTTGATAGGCATACCCATAATAGTAAATGCAGTAATGAAATTATCAAGAAAGAAATTATAGTATTTAAAGAAGCCTAGAAAACAAATATTAACTAACAGACTCAAAACCAAAAGACCCTTACGTTTGAATCTATCGTCAACTTTATCCAATTGAATCCCTACGATATAATCAACTAAGGTACTGAAAGCTATCAAAGCCAAGAACCTCCAATCCCACCAACCATAAAAAAAATAACTAGCTATTACAATCAAAAAATTTTGTGACTTCAGGCTATTTTTAAAGACAAACCAATATAAAACTAAGACTGCTGGTAAAAAAACTGCGAAGTCAACTGAATTGAAAAGCATGGATAATAGATGTTAATCCTGAAGTGAATAATAATTTATATTTATTACTAATCTAAAGATATATTTAGAAGTCTTTCCCTTACTATATACAATCAAAACATTAGCTTTTCACTTTTAAATTTATTTCATTATAAATGAGCATTCGGATAGGTTCTTTATTTCAGATTGACATTAGACTGCGTCCTGTCGTATCGATGATATCCTTGCATAACGGAGGCATGTTGCATTTTTTTGTCTTTCAGCAGATTGTTCACCTATTCAGAAGCCTTCTTTGCGCCTTACTGCTCTTCAGGTAGTCCCTCCTCTCTCAATTCAGGAGTAAACTCTAATCAATCTGGTTTTTCACCCTTACTTTAACCCGCATTATTTTAGCAATTCTACGCCACGGCGCACAAGATATTACAGTCTTTAACTGCTTCAAAATAAGCCACTAAGTTACTGTTTTCGACTTCACCATATCCGCCGCGGCGGAATCAGTCTCCAAACAACCTGATTTTCTTGCAATTACATATCTCATTACGAAACCTATTACATAATCCCGGTTTAATGAAGAAGTGCTTCACACAATTCACCGAATACAGGGTTCTAACTTGGGTCGGCTAAAACGAAAAGCGCCAACTAGCGCCTTTTATTGAAATATGCATTTACTAACATTAGGTGGCTGGGTAATTAGCCTGCAATATGAACATTTTTCAAAGTATTTATGGCTTGTTTCCTACATTAATAAATGCTAAAATATCGGTTAAAATTTTACTTGCAATTGCCTCCCTATTTTTACTTCCGTGCTGGTTTGTGTCCCATAGACCAGAGAACCCTTTGCTTTTACGCTGGTCATTGTCGCAGTCACTACGGCAGTTACTACGAATGTTACTATCCTGAGCTCTGTCACACAGACCGGGATTGTTTAGCTTTATTATAAGATGAAATCTAAAAACTCTGTCAATTTTTCAGAGAAAAACTGACAAAATTTACGTTAATCCAAATTGGCATTAGACTTGTTTTTTCTGTGTCAGAATCGCGATTCTTTTGTTAGTAGCCTGATTCCTTATCCTTGAATTAAGTCAGGGCGTTTGGAACAGGGAGTTTACTTGTTTAACTATTAAATTGTAAAGCAATGAACACATTAGTGAAAAGAAACAGATTTAACCCGGCCACGGCTTTATTTGAAGATTTCCCGAACAGAAGTTTGTTCGATTGGCTGGATGATGCCGGTATAGGGCGTTCGAGAGAAAGTAACACGCTTCCCCGAGTAAACATATCTGAAACAGAGAATGATTTCCGGGTAGAAATGGCGGTTCCAGGTTTGAAAAAAGAAGATTTTAAGGTGGAGCTTGACAATAACACCTTAACCATTGAAGCTGAAGTTTCCGAAAATTCTGAGGAGCATAATCAAAATAGGGGATATACCCGCAAGGAATTCAGCTATCGAGCCTTTACCCGCTCTTTCTACTTGCCAAATACCGTGGAGAATGACAAAATCGAGGCAACGTATCAAGAAGGAATTCTTCGGCTGGTAATTCCAAAGCGGGAAGAAGCCAGGAAAAAACCCGCAAGAACCATTCAAATTACCTAACGAGCACAGGCAACCTTTAATCGGGTTGCCTGTACTATTTTTAAGTACCTATAGATCTGCCACCGTGGTCAGTGTCACAGACCACAATTACCCACCTGTTAATTTGAACTCTCCTACAGACCACAATCCTGCAATCTCTGGAACCAACAACTAATTCTCCACAGAGGATCGCTACATACTGTGGACACCGTCCACAGCAGGTAAAACTGAAAGGACAGTAAACCAATAGTTTATAGTTTGGTTACCAATTTGATAAAATCTGTTAGCTCAAAAAGAAGAAAAAGATATCAAAATACAGTATTCTGTATATGAAAATCCTCATGAAAATTAGGACGAAAAAATGAGTACAAAAACTACTCGCTTCCCTATCTTTGCAGGCGAAAAGGCTCTAAAAAGTGGCTGAAATTTTGATTTCTGCAATTATTTAGGCCTTTTATTTTTAATTCTGTAATCGAGTTATAATTAACTTATGCGGAACATAGAAGCAGCTAAGATCTTGAATGGCTGGAAATTGGGGCTTAAATAACCTGACTTTTCCTCCCATTTTGGGACTGAAAGGGCGAAGCTGTGCAACAGAGGATTATTAAATTTTAAGCACTTCTCAACCCTAACAAATTAGAAATTCGTCTCTAGCCATTAACACCAAAGTAAATTGAACTGAAAATGTCAATTATTAACGTTATTCTTTCCGGAGGAGTAGGTTCCCGGCTTTGGCCTCTTTCCCGTAAATCCAGGCCCAAGCAGTACTTGCCTATTTTTGATGGGGAGACCTTATTCCAAAAAACGGTTAGAAGAAACGAACGGGTTTGCGATCAGGTGCTGGTGGTGGGCAACTGTGATAATTACCAACTTTCGAGGAAGGATCTTGCATCAGCCGGTATAGGCGATTATGTGGAGATTATTGAGGCTTGCCCAAGAAATACCGCTGCGGCAATTGCGTTTGCAGCCTTTGCGGCTCAGCCTGAGGATATTTTATTTGTTACTCCTTCGGATCACCTGATAGAATCTGGGGCAGCGTATCAGGCAGCCGTGGATAGAGCCGTGCAACTTGCCAAGGAAGGATTTATAGTCACTTTCGGCTTAAAACCACGCAGACCGGAAACAGGTTTTGGCTACATAGAAGCAGAAGGGGAAGAAGTGAAGGGTTTTCGGGAAAAGCCCAATTTGGAGACAGCGGAAGGCTTTCTGAAAAGCGGGAATTTTTTCTGGAACTCAGGCATGTTCTGCTTTCAGGCTGGAGTTTACTTGGAAGAACTTAGGTCTTTTGAGCCAGAAATATATAAAGCAGCAAAGAAAGCCCACGAAGCAGCTGAAGGTGGGAAACTCGATTTTGAGCTCTCAATGCATATCCCGTCTATTTCTGTGGATTATGCAGTGATGGAGAAGACTAAAAGAATTAAGGTTGTTCAGTCCAAATTCTCTTGGTCGGATATGGGGTCTTTCGCCTCTATCTATGAGCATTTCAAAAAGCAAGGACACCCTGTGGACACTAAGGGTAATATGGTGATTGGAACAAGCCTTCATACCGAGTTTTTAGGCTTGAAAAACACGCTTCTTATCCAAACGGCAGATGCTATTTTGGTACTGAAAAAGGATAATGCCCAGGATGTAAAAAAAGTGTTTGAGCGACTGGAGAAAGAGAGACCGGAGCTGGTAGGGTAGTTTAGTAAACGTTTAATTAGTGGGGATTAATGGTTTTAAATGATTAATTGTTTGAGATGATTAAGGGTTTAAAAAGATTAAATGTTTAAGATGATTAAGGGTTTATAGGATAAAGGATTTTCACTTAAAAAATGAATTCAAAATCATACTATACATACTCTTTTGAAAAGCTTGAGGTGTATCAGCTAGCGCGAAAGTTTCGCGTTGAGATAAAAAAGCTTACAAAAACATTCCCTTCCCATGAGAAATTTGAGCTTACCAGCCAAATTAGGAGATCATCATCTAGCATTGCTACCAACCTTGCTGAAGGATCAGGTAGAGCTAGTTTGAAAGATCAGGCACATTTTACAAACATTTCTTTTTCAAGTGCTTTGGAGACAATTGACCACCTCACCTATGCATTCGATATGGAATATATTAATGAAGAAGTATACATTTCTTTTAGAATGAAAGATGATGCGATCATTCAAAAACTTAATTCACTTTATAAATACCAAATCGGGTCAACTAGTGATTTAAAGTCAAAATTCAGGGAAGATTCTAAACTTAACCCTTAACCTTTAACCCCTTAACCTTTCACCTTTTTAACCCCTTAACCCTTTGACCCCTTAAACTTTTAATCTTTACCCATTTTTCTAGTTTAATTGTTTAAAGCTTAATAGTTTAAAGTTTAACAGATTAACCCTTAACCCCTTAAACTTTTAATCTTTACCCGTTTTCTAGTTTAATTGTTTAAAGCTTAATAGTTTAAAGTTTAACCCTTAACCCCTTAACCCTTTAACCCTTTAACCCTTTAACCCTTTTAGCCCCTTAACCCCCTTTCCTCCCTTCCCCCTTAATGAATAAAGACATCAAAATCTACATCGCCGGCCACCGTGGCATGGTAGGTTCTGCCATCTGGAGAGCACTGGAAGCCAAAGGATACAGCAATTTAATCGGTAAGACTTCCAAAGACTTAGACCTTAGAAATCAACAAGCCGTATCTGCTTTTTTTCAGGAGGAAAAGCCCGATGTGGTGATTGATGCAGCAGCGAGAGTAGGGGGGATTTTGGCGAATAATGACTATCCCTACCAGTTTTTGATGGAGAATATGCAGATTCAGAATAATCTGATTGACTTTTCCTTGAAAGCTGATGTGCAGAAGTTTATATTCCTGGGATCTTCCTGTATCTACCCAAAACTAGCCCAACAGCCATTGAAGGAAGAGTATCTGTTGACTGGGCCTCTAGAACCAACCAATGAGTGGTATGCCATAGCTAAGATCACTGGAGTCAAAGCCTGTGAAGCGATAAGAAAGCAGTTTGGGAAAGATTACATTTCCCTCATGCCTACCAATTTATATGGGCCTAACGATAATTTCGATTTGAATACCTCTCATGTGCTTCCAGCCATGATTCGCAAGTTTCACGAAGCCAAAAATAGCAACAATAAGCCTTTCAGCGGTGAGCTTGTCGAACCCGTCGAACTATGGGGATCTGGAACGCCGATGCGGGAATTTCTCTTTGTCGAAGACCTGGCTGATGCGGTGGTTTATGCCTTGGAAAATAGGTTTCAAGACAATCTTTACAATGTAGGAACAGGAGTGGATCTGACCATCAAGGAACTGGCTGAGTTGATCCAAAAAATCGTAGGACATACCGGAGAGATCAAATGGGATTCCAGCAAACCCAATGGCACGCCAAGGAAATTAATGGATGTGTCCAAAATGGAACAAGCCGGTTGGAAAGCAAAAGTGGGCTTGGAAGAAGGGATCAAGAAGACATACCAGTGGTTTTTGGAAAATCAGGAAACGTTTAAACAAGTGAAATTGTGAATAGGATTAATGTTTAAGAGTTTAAAGTTTAACAGATTAACCTTTAACCCCTTAAACTTTTAATCTTTAACCTTTCAACTATTAACCCCTTAACCCTTTCAACCCCTTAACATTCAACAACATAATCCTCAGTGTATCTCTGCGCATTCTCACCGATCTCTGTGGTTAAAATAATACACACATGAAAATAGCATTAATCACCGGAGTCACTGGCCAAGACGGTTCTTACCTAGCCGAACTTTTATTGGAAAAGGGATATCAGGTACACGGGATCAAGCGTAGAGCTTCCTCCTTCAATACCCAAAGAATCGATCATCTCTATCAGGATCAGCATGAGAAATCAGTGAACTTTAAATTGCACTATGGTGATCTCACGGATTCTACCAACATCATCCGTATCATACAGGAAGTGCAGCCGGATGAGATTTACAACTTGGGGGCTATGTCGCATGTGAAAGTATCTTTTGAATCTCCCGAATATGTGGCCAATGTGGATGGAATAGGAACCTTGAGAATTCTGGAAGCGGTCCGGATTCTGGGTTTAGAGAAAAAGACCAAAATCTATCAGGCATCTACTTCAGAACTATACGGCGGAATGCCGGATAACAAAAACGAAAAGGGTTTCTATGATGAGAACTCTCCGTTTTATCCACGTTCTCCTTATGGAGCAGCCAAAATCTACGCTTTCTGGATTACCAAAAATTACCGTGAAGCTTATGGCATGTTTGCTTGCAATGGAATACTTTTCAACCATGAGTCTCCGAGAAGAGGGGAAACCTTTGTCACCCGGAAAATCACTAGGGCAACAGCTGCCATTGCTTTAGGTATGCAGGACTGCTTGTACTTGGGGAACTTGGAAGCACTAAGAGACTGGGGACATGCCAAGGATTATGTAAGAGCTATGTGGCTGATGCTTCAGCAGGATAAGCCAGAGGATTTTATAATTGCCACCGGCAAAACAACCAAAGTAAGAGATTTTGTTATTATGGCTTTCGACCATATAGGTTTCAAAATCCGCTGGGAAGGAGAAGGAGTCAACGAATTAGGAATCCTTGACTCTGTGGATGAACAAAAATACTGCGAAGCGACTGGCGAATCCATTAAACCTTTAATCATTAATCTTTTAAACAAGGAAATCATCCGCATCGACCCCACCTATTTCCGCCCAACTGAAGTTGACCTCCTTCTAGGCGACCCAACCAAATCAAACACCCAACTAGGCTGGACTCCAGAGTATGACCTCGCAGGATTAGTAAATGATATGATGATTTCAGATATCAAATTGATGCAAAAGGATATGCACTTGGTGGAGAAGGGCCACGAGGTTTATAGACAGTCGGAGTAATAATAGAAGTATATATATCTGCAATTACACCAGTAGGTAAATTTTATTTGGTTTTTGGGCTGGAAGACGGATGACCGAAGACCGAAGTTTGCCAAAACTGAATTTCCATCGGACTATTAGGTCGTTAAATCAAGCTACTGGTAAACATGCTGATAATCAAATAGAAGGAATAGTAAATACGAATTACATTTTTAAATGCTAACTAAATTAGAGAAGAGTAAAATTGCATTACGATAGTGCAAAAAAATTAAATAAACGCACTTCTATAGTGCAATAATTTTAATCATGTTGAATAAAATTTAAATCTTATGGAAACACTGATTATTAAAGTTGACAATAAGAAAAATCTTGCCTAGCCCAAGGAATTACTCCATAAACTCAATTTTGTGGTGGAAATTGTTACCGAATCTTCATCAGAACAAAATCCATTGACCGAATACCAAAATGTTGCGGGAAGATTGAGCTCTTTTTCAGGTGTAAACAAATTGAAGGAAGAAGGAACAATTTGGAACAGCTGTACT
>NZ_JAYEEY010000008.1:0-178771 GCF_035156415.1 Algoriphagus persicinus | reverse complement strand
TGAATATTCGATAGGAAGATTAACCATTTTGGTGAATGTTGATCCTGTTAAAAATCCCCTTTTTTATCCTCCATTCAAACAATTATCAATGTTTTTCTATTCCTAATGCATAATCACGGTTTAATTATCCGTTATTATCCACTGTTTATTGTTATTCAGCTCCTGGAAAAGCAGGATAATTATTTATACATGGAGAGCCCCATCGGGGCTTGCTGTGCGTAAAAAGAAAACTGGACGCAAAACAGCTGTGCCGAAAGGTACAGCACTGTTGTTTCCAAATTATTGAGCCGTACCTAAAGGCACGGCTGTTTTACATACATTTATTTTTCTACCCATAGTTCGTCCCTAAAGGGACAAATAGATACACCACTAGTAGAAATATAAATCAAAAATCGTAACATCCGCGCAAACCTCCGTGGCCACCCTGGTTTAACCCGAAATACCCCTCAAAAAAATACGGAGCATGTCTGCTCCGCATTATCTTATTTTCAGTTTCTGCAGACAATCTTATGAACAACTCTTGAGACTGCTCACTGTAACTGCATACTTATTTCTCCCAACTAGCCTTTCCACCTTTGGCAGAATCAACCGTAATGGAAAAGTTAGATCCTGAAGACACGATCCATTTCACTTTTACTCCAGTCATTCCTGGGACATTAGCCACAGAGATTTTCTCAGGAGTCAATTTCTGCTCCGTCATCTTATTGAAGTCTTCATCTTCCACCAGAAAACCTGCGACAACTTTGGCTCCGGAAAGCGTTACGTAATCAGGTCGTTCGATTTTGTACTTGAGATCCTGACTCGCATGAGTTGGCATTAAGCGCTCGTTGAAGATCGTAGCTGTGATAGCTTTCAATCCTCCACCAAGATCTTGTTCCTTCACATCCATTACGGAAAGTTTTGGAGTATGGTAAGCGTGATAAATGGTGAAAGCTACATTTCTATGTGCATCCTGCTCAAGCAAGAATCCTGGATGAGCACGGCCGAAGTTTTTCTTAAACCCTCCAATTTCCACGGTTCCAAACTGCGGATGATCAAACTCATGCCAGTTGACAAATGCATCGCCCATAGTCAAAAATTCATCTACTTCGAACATTTCATTTTGTCCACCCGATTCTTTGTGGAAATAAAGATATGGAACCATCAGCTCATTGGAGAAGGTGAATACTCCTCTGACTCCGTAAAACCAATCTAGCTCACCTCCAAACACGGAATACAAATCTTTGTAAACAGTCAGGTAGCGGTAACCAGGAATCATTTCTTCGCCCTTCTTCCCAAGCGCATCGTAGATACGAATGTCATTTCGATTATAAGTGCTTACATCTTCCTCTGCTCCTGGACCTCGAAGTATCATCCCACCTGAATTGTGGAAACTCTGAGCTCCAGCGATATTTGGATGCTTCATCACGAAATCCATAACGGAGCGGTTTTCAGGCAATGTAAATGGGTATTTCAACGCTCCACGCTGGATATAATCTGGCTGCCAGTTCCATCCCCAATCACGGTTTGGATCATAATAACCTACTCCATCGTCATTAACGCGACCATCACCATCACCATCTGTACCTTCTTGGCCAAGCATTTCGTATTTACCTACCTTATCTGCGCCTACCATTATTAGCTTGCGCGGATCTTGTGGATCTTTGATGTAGCGCCCGGTAGATGATTTCCTGATCATCATCGTTATGTTGCCATCTCCATCCAGGTCATCCATGCCATCCTCACCAGCTACTCCATCTCCGTCGTTATCCAGAGTCATCATTCCAGACCGCGGTGAATTCGCTGTATTTGGCTCCAAGAAGAAATTATTTCTTGCGTCAGGATTGATCGTCGGAGTAATATAAAAGACCTTATCCTTCAATAGCTGCTGAATAAATTCATTATCAGCAAACATTTCGGTAAGATACCAAGCTCCGTAAAGAGAGAATTCTCCTCCCTGAATTTCATTGGAGTGAATGTTCCCATCGATCCACATACCCGGTTTGTCGGTATCTTTTCCAGTGGAAAAATCTGTAATTGTCAGGGTCCACATATCGCGTCCTTCATACGATTTGCCAATAGATTCAAGTTTAGCAATGTCAGGATGCACCGCTGCAATTTTTTTCATGTTTTCGACAAGACCTTCGTATGTATAATATCGGTTGAATGCGATTTCCACCGTAGGATTGTGTGGAGTCCCTATTGCACGGAAAAATTTCTCTTGTGCTTCTGCTTTATAACTTCCAAGGCTAAGTGCAACTACAGCCAAGACAATGAGAATTTTCGTTGTTTTCATATGTTTATAATTTTCTTCCATTGGCCATATGGAATCTCGCATGGCAAAAATTATTTTTCGTGTCAAGCTCATTTCAATGCTCGATTTCATCTTTTTCATGGCTTAGAGTTTTACAGTGGTAGAAGTGAAGCCCGTATGTGAAGCACCGGCTTTTACTGTCACATTCCCCGATCCTTTGATGATCCAGCTGAAGCTGGCTTTCTCAAAAGCTCCCAATGAATCCATAAGCTCAATTTTATTTCCAGAGACGATGTTCTCAGTATCCATGTCAATTCTTATTTTACGCAGCCAGCGTGATCGCTCTCCCAATTCTGAATGTGTAGGGATTGGAGAATTGTTGAACAAATCCATAGTCACGCGGGTCAGTCCATTTCCCAGTGATTCAGTTTTGACGTTATGGATTTCCAGTTTCGGCTGCATCTCCGCCAATTTTAGGATGAAATCTGTATGCTGACCGACGATTTCGCTCATTTTTTCAAAAGGAGGAGTGGTCATCACAAAAGGCTTTATTCCACCAACTTCCACTTTTTTGTCAGGAAAGTCAGGATGCTGCACTTCTATCCAAGGGACAAAAACATCATTCATCCCAAGAGAATCTGCCCAAGCCAAGTAATTTATCTCTGCATTTGACATGCCTTTGCCTGTAGAATCTGTGTACTCAGGAATCCAATAGCCTGGGGTACCGAAGCTCAATCTGCCAAAATGGAAATAAGCCCACTGAAAGAAATCTCCATCTGTTCCTTGGTTGTCCTGCTGATAGGCTTTCTGCTTCACTGTTTCTTTATATAAATCAGAAACCATCGCATTAATCGCTTGATCTTTTTCCAAAATGGAAGTCACAACACGCTTTTCAGCATTTCCAGCATTGTACTTCAATGGCGAAGACAAATTGTTGGCTGGGGAAAAAGTAACAAATGCAAAAATATTCCATTGCTCAAACAAATAATCCAGCATTGCTCTCGACTCTTTTTGCGTCACAGGCATGTCACCAGCCAACGGTTCAAATACCGGGAATTTATAAGTCAAAGACTTATTGAAAGCAATTCCTTCATTCAAATCCTCGGCAAATTCTCCATCCTTATCATAGTCGATTGATTCTTTATAAAGAGAGTATTTACCTGCCTCTCCTTTGGACTTATCTGCTTTTACAAGGACACGCTCATCTTTTTTGGAGATTAAATAGTCCCCCATAGGGTCTTCCACACGCATCATGGTGATCATTCCATCACCATTCAGATCTGTATATCCACTTCCACCCGGCATACCATCACGGTCATGATCTACAGATACTGCATTCCCTCTTCTTTCATATTTGAGCGAAGCATGGTATTGCTCGTATGCATCTGGAGACATGTTAGGGAAAATGTAAAACGTGGTGTTTTCAAGTGCATCTGAGTGGTATGTAACTAATTTTTCCGCAAATTGAACTGCTAGCTCCACACTCAAAACTTGGTTGCCCTCTACTCCACCGACCACAGCGATGGCAGGCTTTTGATCCAGTTGTCCGGCACCTACTTTTAGCACCCAAATATCTTTGCCACCTTCAGTTTTAGTGAGTGAGGTGAGTTCAGCTGAGGCATTGGAAGCCACCCCCTGCAAACGCTGATTGACCTGACTGAGTGTAGGATAATCTGACTGCGCTAGCGCAGCTCCCGAAAGGCTCATACCTCCGATCAGCAACCAGCCAAGTAGTTTTTTATTCATCTGTTTATAAGTTAAATTTTTTAGTCCTTTTAGAGAAATAGTCGAGTGAGTTTACCGGGACTAATAATTATCCCCTGTGTGACGCTTGAGTCAAGCTCGATTTTATAAATCTCTTGGGTTTAAACTTTCTGATTTGTAATATCTTTAAAAAGATCGATACCTAAATTTTACTAAAAATCCGGGATAAAATGCCCTTTCCTTTTTCAGAATGAAGAAATAGCTCTTGAATGGATATGAATTGGGATAAATGGAGTTGTAGCAGGGATGTTGGACAGATGCGGAAAATTCGCTTATTTCAGGTCATTAGCTTTTTCAAAATGTATCAAAAAGTAGCCCTTGCCATAGCTTTCTCTCCTAGGATGGAAGCTCTTATTTCGGAAACAAAACGTCTAGTTCAGCTCTTTGACTCTGAACTGATCCTAATTCATATTGGTAAAAAGACCGATGAACTCGAAGCAAAACTCGATGAAATTATTGGCAAAACAGGGTTAGATCAACTCAAAACTAAACTGATCTGGAAAGAGGGGAAACCGGTGAAAATGATCATCGAAGCGTGTAAGGAAGAAAAAGCTGATTTACTCGTGGCTGGAGCCTTGAAGCGCGAGGGATTATTGACCTATTACATGGGGTCAGTAGGTAGAAAAATTATCCGTAAAGCTCCATGCTCAGTTTTAACGCTAATTGAGCCAAAGGTTGCCTCCACTGTTTTTGAAAAAGTGGTGCTTAATGGAACGGAACTGGACATCACCCCACATGTAGTTGAGTGTGGAATTATTTTTTCCAAATACGTCCAAGCTGATCAGGTTTATATCTTGAACGAAATAAAAATGTATGGTCTACAGATGGGAACAGCAAGCGAAGATTCGGAAGAGGAAGCGTCACAGACTCGTCGACAGCTGGTCCAGAATGAAATGCAGTATGTGGAGGAGATATTAAAAAAAATAGACCAGGGAAAATTGAAAATAAACATAAAAGTGACGGGTGGAAGATGGGCTGTGGAGTTAGCTAGGTTCTGTGAAAAAATCGATGCAGATCTTCTCGTCGTGGGAGATGATTATAATCTCAATTTCTTCGACAGAATTTTCCCGCATCACTTAGAAGATTTATTGACCACTTTGCCATGTAATTTACTTATAGTAAAAAATTAAACCTCCATGGAAACTTTAGACCATAAGGAGGTAATTAATTTACTCCTTCAACTCGCATCTATTCTTATTCTGGCAAGAGTCTTTGCTGAACTCGCAAGAAAATTCAAACAACCTGCCGTGGTGGGTGAAATATTTGCCGGAATTATTCTCGGACCTACCATCCTTGGTAATTTCTTCCCTGGTGCGCACGAGTATTTATTTGGGGGCCATGAAATGACCAATATAGCTTTCGATGGCTTCGTACAGATCTCGGTTGTGTTATTGCTATTCATCGCAGGTCTGGAAGTGGAATTGCATATTGTGTGGAGTCAGGGCAAAAAGGCCTTGTATATTGCTGTAGCTTCAATGATCCTCCCGATTATTGCTGGATTTGTGGTGGCGTATGCTTNAGTCAGGGCAAAAAGGCCTTGTATATTGCTGTAGCTTCAATGATCCTCCCGATTATTGCTGGATTTGTGGTGGCGTATGCTTTCCCTGAGTTTCTGGGAGTCAATATCAATGACAGAGTAGTCGCATCCACCTTCTTTGGACTTGCTATTTCCATCACAGGACTGGCAATTGTAGCCCGGATTCTCATGGATTTGAATCTGTTCAAAACTTCCTCTGGCCTGCTCATTATAGCTGGTGCGATGATCGTTGATGTACTTGGATGGCTTATATTCTCAGTGATTTTATCGCTATCAGAGTCTGGAAGTGAAGGCTTTGGGGTTTGGCCCACGATCGGTCTAACCTTACTATTCACGCTAGTTATGTTGACTATTGGGAAAGGATTGATCAATAGAGTACTGCCATGGATCAACAAAAAATTAGCATGGCCAGGAGGCTTACTTTCGCTTTCGCTAGCCTTGTGTTTTCTAGCTGCTTCTTTCACTGAATTCATTGGAATCCACGCCATATTTGGTGCTTTCATCATCGGAGTAGCGCTTGGAGATTCGGAGTATTTGACAGAAAAAGCTAAGGAAATTTTACACCAGTTTATCAATAATATTTTCGCTCCTATCTTCTTTGTTTCGATTGGACTGAAGGTCAATTTTATCACAGGATTTGACCCAGGAATCGTCGGAGTTGTCATTATTGTTGGGTTAGTGACCAAATATTATGGGGCCTATTTTGGAGGTAGACTTGCCGGAGTTCCACGTAAAGAATCTATCGTTGCCGGCTTTGGAATGAGTACACGTGGAAGTATGGATATCGTACTGGGATTGATCGCTTTAGAGAATGGATTGGTGACTGAACCCCTCTTTATAGGTTTAGTAATTTTGGCGATAATCGCCAGCATGAGTGCGGGTCCTTTGATAGGCTGGGCGAGAAATCTGAAAATCTAACTGTATTTTTCAATCGTTGATTCTCAAGATCAATTGGCGAATTCTAACAATCGGACGTATTTTTGGGTTCTCATTCAAATATTCTCTCAATAAGAGCACACATGACTAAAACCGGAAAAACCGGCGTTTTGCTGGTGAACCTGGGAACTCCAGACAGTACCGCTACCGGCGACGTAAGAAAATACCTTCGCGAATTTCTAATGGATGCACGTGTGATCGATATCCCATTTATCTCAAGGTGGATGCTGATCAACCTCATTATAGCACCTTTTCGAGCACCCAAATCAGCTCACGAATACCGCAAACTTTGGACAGATAGAGGCTCTCCCTTACTTTTTCATACAGAGGATCTTAGAGACCGATTGATAGAAAAACTTGATTCTAAGCAGTACAAAGTGGCTATAGCGATGCGCTATCAAACGCCTTCCATAGAAGCTGGATTGCAGGAATTGCGAAAAGCACATGTCACCAAAATCATCGTACTTCCACTCTTTCCGCAATATGCTTCTGCCTCCACAGGCTCCGTACAGGACAAAGTGATGGAAATTGCCAGAGGCTGGCAAATCATTCCTGACATTTCATTTATCAGTAATTTCATAGAGCAACCTCTATTTCTAGAGGCTTGGGCGGAGCGAGGAAGAGCAATGCTGGAAGGAAAAGAATACGATAAAATCCTCTTCTCTTACCACGGACTTCCTGAGCGACACATACTCAAAGGTTCCGTGGATGGCTATTGCCAGCTTGGTGCTTGCTGTAATAAATATGGCGCAAAAAACCATTATTGCTATCGTGCTCAATGCTTCAAAACGACTCGATTGATAGCCGAGAAACTAGGAATCCCAGAAGAAAAAACTGTGAATTGCTTTCAATCCAGATTAGGTAAAGATCCTTGGGTGAAGCCCTATACGGATGATGTAATTGATGAGTTGAATAAGCAAGGAGTGAAGAAAGTCTTGGCATTCTCCCCGGCTTTTGTGGCTGATTGCCTTGAAACTACCGTGGAAGTAGCCGGAGAATACAGAGACAAATTCCTCGAAGGGGGCGGTGAAGAATGGGACTTGGTTCCTAGCTTGAATTCTGAAAATACCTGGGTGGAATGCGTGAAAGAGATGGTACTGGAACATTCTTGAGTTACTACTCAGGAAATGCTTTAACTGCAGTAAAAGCAGTGATTTCGCGATGATTTAATTTGACCGTTCGTGAAAATCCATTTCCACTTTATAATTAAAAAACAGAATAAGTCGATGGCTGGAAAGTCTTCGGCTTTTTTTGTGACACTTTCAGGAATTCATTTAAATCACAGACTTCAACCCCAAATGAATCACAATTGGATCAAAGTCTTTATCACTGTGAAGAAGATACACTTCATTTTTGATGCAAAACGTAGCTATAACAACATCAATTGTTTTGCGGATCGTGATTCCTTTTTTCCTTAAAAACCTGAAATTCTGAGCTGATGCAACTGCTAATTCTTTTCCACCAAGGCTAAAAAAGTGTAAATCCTCGAAAAAACTTAGAGCATCTGAAAAGCTCTTGTCTGAATTAAAACCTTGAAGAACTTCAGTCATTATCAAATCACCTGTGCAGACTATTTCCTGACCAAGTGCTTCATGCAAAAAATCAGTTTGCAAATTCTTCCTTCCATTAAAATAATCTATCCAAACAGAAGAATCTACCAGAATCATGAATCTGTCCTCATTTTTTCCAAATCACCTTCCCATTTTAATTTACCTCGATATTCTTTAATCCGCTTTTGTTTTTTCAAGGTTAGAATCAATCTCAAACCCTCCTCTACTGTAGCTTTCTTTGTAGTCAATCCAGAAGCTTTCATTGCTTCCTCCATTAGGTTTTCATCAATTTCAATATTCGTCCTCATGATGTGTATAGTTTTACACAATATACACATTTTACAATTTCACAAAAACACCATACATATTTCTTCCGACAAACCAACTCTAAATTGGAAATCAGGTTTCTCACCATATTCCTAATGAAGATTACAATAATTTAGGACTAAGTGATGAGGGCTGTCCGACGCTAGGCGGATTTGAACCACGTTAAGTGTGCTTGCTCTAAGTAATCATCCAAACATTTAATCTGTGCTCTTTTTGCGAACTTTGTGGTTATTGATTTCACCACCGCCAACTTTACACCTCTTATTCATCCATTTTGCGGAGAACCTATTAACTTTGCCTTCATGAACGAGCGATACATGCAGCGCGGAGTTTCCGCCTCCAAAGAAGATGTGCATCAGGCCATTTCAAAACTTGATAAGGGTCTATATCCTAAGGCATTTTGTAAGATCGTGGAAGACACACTTGGAAACGATCCTGACTTCTGCAATATCATGCATGCTGATGGGGCCGGAACCAAATCTTCCTTGGCATATTCCTACTGGAGAGAGACTGGCGATGTGAGCGTGTGGAAAGGTATCGCCCAAGATGCGATCATCATGAACACCGATGATTTGCTTTGTGTGGGTGCTATCAACAATATCCTCGTTTCCTCTACGATTGGCCGAAATAAAAACCTAATTCCTGGAGAAGTGATTTCCGCGATCATCGAAGGCACCGAAGAGGTTCTTCAAATGCTTCGTGACAATGGTGTCAACGCTGTTCTCACCGGTGGAGAAACCGCCGATGTGGGAGACTTAGTTCGTACGATCATCGTGGATAGCACGGTTACCTGCAGAATGCGTCGTGATGAAGTAATCTCCAATGACCAGATTCAAGGCGGTGATGTGATCGTAGGTTTGGCTTCTTTTGGTCAGGCAAAATATGAAACAGCATACAACGGTGGCATGGGAAGTAACGGACTTACTTCTGCCCGTCACGATGTGTTCAACAAAGTATTGAAAACAAAATACCCTGAGAGCTTTGATTCGGCAGTTCCAGAAGATCTGGTTTACTCAGGAAAATATAATCTAACAGACCCTGCTCCAGGAGCTCCTGTGAATATTGGCAAGCTAGTCCTTTCACCGACCAGAACTTATGCGCCTATTATGGTGGATGTGTTGAATTACATGAGACCTAGAATCCATGGTTTGGTGCATTGTAGCGGTGGAGCGCAGACAAAGGTGCTTCACTTTGTGGACGATGTGCATGTGATCAAAGACAATCTTTTTGAGACTCCTCCCCTTTTCCAAATCATCCAAGAAGAAAGTGGAACGGACTGGAAAGAGATGTACAAAGTCTTCAACATGGGCCACAGAATGGAAGTCTATCTTGACGAGCGCTACGCGGAGGAGATCATCGACATCGCAGAATCTTATGGTGTAGAAGCACAGATCATAGGTCGGGTAGAGCCTTACCAAGGCAAAAAAGTAACAATCAACAGCCCGCACGGTACTTTTGAATACTAAGCAGAATGAGCGCTAAGAGCATCTTTTTAAAAACAACGAAAGTCCTATGTTGGACTTTCGTTGTTTTGGTGGCAATTGCCTTGATCGTATTAACCAAAGTAGATCGCTCACCGATTCAGGATCAGGATTTTTATACGGAAACTTTCGAGAGATTAGATCAAACTACTCTTTCAAATTCTCAGAGTGACACTTGGATAGCTGGCTGGTCTAGCGTCAACATGACACCAGCTGAACCCGCAGCTCTGGTTGGCTATGCACCTAGAGGAAAATATGAGTTTGTGCAAGACAGTAGCTATGTCAAAGCATTGGCTCTTTCCAATGGAAAAACCCGGATTGCCTGGCTCAATTATGAATTGCTGATCGTACACCCTTCTCTTGCGGAGCAACTACAGGCAGCAATAAAAGAAGCAAAACTGCCAGTGGATCAGGTGATTTTTACTGCTACGCATACGCACTCTGGAATGGGCGGCTACATGCCTGGTCTGATGGGAGAAATTGCTTTTGGCGGATACGACCAGAGCATAGTGGACTTGATGGTTACTAGCAGTATTTCTGCTTTAGAAAATGCCATTGCTACCCAAGACACTGTTTCTATTATCTATCGCAAATCTGATGCAGGGGATTTGGTTGCCAATAGATTTGTCAAAGACGGTCCTACAGATCCTTATGTCCGCCAACTTATTTTCACCAAAAAGTCTGGCAAAAAAGCCACTTTCCTTACCTACTCGGCCCATGCTACCACGATGAGAACCAAGTTTATGGGACTATCTGGGGACTATCCTTATTACTTGACAAGGGACTTGGAAGCTGGCGAGTTTGAATTTGCCATGTATGCTGCTGGCACTGTAGGAAGCCAGAGGCCATTAAGACCAGGAAACACACCAGAAATGGTCGAGTTGTATGCTCATAAACTGGATTCGACTTTGAATCTTCGGATGACTTATCTTGATTCAGTTAAAAATCACCGGATCAGAACAGGCTACTTGCCGATTTCATTGCGAGCTCCGCAACTTAGGATTACAGATAACATTCGACTACGTCCCTGGCTGTTCAATTACTTGCTTGGCGAGACCAATGCTCATCTTGACATTACCCAAATAGGCAACACACTGATGATCGCATCAAGCGGAGAACTGTCAGGAGTGTTTTATGAAAAGTGGGAGAGATTGGCGCAAAGCAAAGGTTTAAATCTCATAATCACTACGTTTAATGGTGGTTACATTGGCTATATCACACCTGATGAGCTGTATGATGAAAACTTCCACGAAGTCCGGGAAATGAACTGGTATGGGCCCGGAAACGGAAAATACTTTAACGAGATGATTATGACAATTATTAATAAGTCAACGCCTTAGTTTTTACCCATAACTGAGCTTTTACCCAGCCTTCAAGGAATTCCTTTTCCGAATTTTTCTTCCAATCCTCTCCAAACAAAATCTCCTCATAATCAGGAATAGTTGCCCGCTTATGCTTCGTGACTATCCTAAAGAAGGTAATCATGCTCCTATTCAAAAATCTTTGATAGCTGTTTTTGGGAGCAAAAAAATCAGCTAGGTAAATCTTCCCTTCTGGCTTAACACTTTTTCTAATTTCACCCAAAAGACTGACGATCTCCTCATCCTGCATTGTATCCAGCACAAAATGAAGCCAGACTTCATCAAATACCTTTCTCTTTTCGGCTTGGAAAAAGTCCAAATTAAAGTTCAAACTGCTTTTTGCCAGATTTACTTTAGCCTTGCTGAGCATCGCTTGGGAGATTTCCCAGTATTCACCTGATAGCTGAGCTTGGAATTGTTGGTAGTCAAGACCATCCCCACCACCGATAATTAAGATTCTTTTTCTCGATAGATTTTCTGCAAAACTGGTTTTTGCCAGCATCAATTGCTCGCCAAAAACCAGTTTGGTCAGGAGATTGTAAAATGGAGCGAGGAAACTGTAATGATCTTTCACTAGTTTAAAGGAATGTAATAATATGGTAACCAGCAATTATGCCGGTGGCCTTATTTCTTTGCTGACCTGGTTGGAAGACCGAAGACGGGTGACCGATGTAGCGCCAATTTAAGTGTTTACCACATGTTAAGACCTTTTTAACCTTAACTGATACTGATTTAGAATAAACTCCAAAATAACCTAAAATGAAAAATGTTTTTAAAACCCTAGGTGGATTACGCAAACTTTTGTCAAGCGTCGATCTGGACCAAATCTCGAAACTTTCACAAAAAGTAGATATATCTAAAATGGTTGGCTTGGTCTCACAAATGAGCGAAGAAGATCTATCAAAAATGATGGGAATGATGAAAGGTGGCAGCAAACCTAAGACCATCCCTCCCATCAATGGAGACTTTTACGAGTTGGGCCAAACCCTACAGCCCCATGAGCGGGAAATCCAACTGCGGGTTCGGGAATTTATGGAGAGGGAAATTAAGCCCATCGCCAATGACTATTGGAATCGAGGGGAATTTCCCATGCAGATCATTCCGAAAATGGCCGAATTGGACATCGCCGGACTCACCTATCAGGGCTACGGCTGCCCGGGTCACTCTGCTTTGCTGGAAGGATTTATAGCTATGGAAATGGCAAGAGTAGATACGTCAATCTCTACATTTTTCGGGGTGCAAAGTGGGCTGGCAATGGGATCAATTTATCTATGCGGATCAGAGGCGCAAAAAAAGGAATGGTTGCCAGCTATGCAAAAACTCGAAAAAATCGGTGCATTTGGCTTGACGGAACCTGAAGTGGGATCTGGCGTAGCAGGAGGATTGACCACCACCTGCAAGCGAGAAGGCGATGCCTGGGTTCTCAATGGGCAGAAAAAATGGATAGGAAATGCCACCTTCTCAGACATGACGATCATCTGGGCGCGAGACTTGGAAGATCAGCAGGTCAAGGGATTTATCGTAAGAAAAGGCAATCCGGGATTTCTCGCAGAAAAACTAGAAGATAAGATGGCGCTGCGAACGGTGCAGAATGCTTTGATCACGCTGACGAATTGTGAAGTCCCAGAGACAGATCGACTTCAGGAAGCCAATTCTTTTAAGGATACTGCAAAAGTACTTCGCATGACTCGTGCGGGAGTAGCTTGGCAAGCAGTGGGTTGTTCACGTGGGGCGTATGAATTGGCTTTGGCTTATACCAATGAGCGCAAGCAATTCGGAAGACCAATTGCATCTTTCCAGCTTGTTCAGGATCTTTTGGTCACTATGCTCGGTGATTTGACAGCCATGCAAACGATGGTTTTCCGCCTTTCGGAAATGCAGGATGCTGATATTCTAAAAGACGAGCACGCCTCTTTGGCTAAGGTGTTCTGCACACTGAGAATGCGCTCAATTGTAGATCATTCCCGGGAGCTCTTTGGAGGAAATGGCATTCTGCTGCGTCATGACATTGCGAGATTTGTGGCTGATGCCGAGGCAGTTTATAGCTATGAAGGCACCAAGGAAATCAACTCTCTGATCGTAGGTCGTGCGATTACAGGACATAGTGCTTTTGTCTAAAGCAAAACCAAAATCGCTGGCAGCAGAAATGCAACTTCCATCCGCATTCTGATTTGTTCTGGATTTAAGCCTGAACTGAAAAAGCTCAGATAATGTAAAAACAACATAATCACTAATAAACTCGGGAAGATTCTGTACAAAGAATTCACCAGTAGTAATCCCAGTAAAGCAACGAGAATTAATCCGATTGCCAATTGGCGAATTCTAGGATTGAGTTTCTCCTGAGGGATAATAGTGGCGATGGACGAAAACCCTGCTTCGCTGTCCGATTCGGTATCCAAACTGGAAAGCATGATTAAATTCAAATAGGCCAAGCCCATATATAAAATGGTCAGGCCAAAAGCTGTCCAAGTATAGTCGATTTCAGGCGTTTCGTACCAAGGCAGCCATGCAATCCCCACCACGTAGAATACCGCTGAGCTGAGTTCTTTCAGGCGAACCTGCTTTGTTGCCAATTTTCTGACCCCAAGCATAATTGCCAAAATCAATACCCCAAGTCCAGCTCCAACATACAACTCCTGGGAAAACCCAAAGAATTGTACTGCCCAAACCAATCCCAAACATCCTACTATCCCAAGAGTGACTAGCAAGGGTTTTTGATAAATCAGGTGAAAATGATGCCTGTCTTTTCCATGATCTGGATCCAACTTTCTGGCGTCCATCAAATGGTCTGCGGTATAAATACACCAAACAGCCATCCCCAATAAGACATACTCCTGCCAGTCCTGCTCAACTTGCAGTACTCGCGCAAAAAAAAGCATTCCCGCCATAGCGCCGAGAACTACATCAAGAGAAAGCCAGGTAATGCGCTGATAGATTTTAAAAAGAAACTGCATGGATTAAAGATAGCTGGAATAGGCAAAAGCGCCTAGTTAGCATTAGAATGAGGGTTAATATTGTTCACTCTTCATACTAGTCTTCTTTTCGATAATTAAATGTTCCTATAAAGAATAAGGAAAAGTCCTTAATTTCGGCTACTTCGGTCATCCGTCATCGGTCTTCCAGCCTATCAAACAAAGAGATTAAGGTATCTGGCAACATTTCGGAGTATCACGGAGGTATTTTACCAATCAATCTCAACCCCAAAAACCTAAACACATGCAAAAATTTAATTCACTTTTAGTAGCACTTTTCGCTTTGGCAACGGTCTCTTTTGCGCAAGCTCCCATCAAAGTAGCCTGTGTAGGCAACAGCATTACGCAAGGCCCAGGCAGAGACAATCCTGACAGTTACCCACTTCAGATGCAGGCAATTTTGGGCGATGCATACGAAGTACTCAATTTCGGTGTCAGCGGTAGAACTTTATTACGCAAGGGAGACTACCCATATTGGAACGAGCCACAGTTTCAACAAGTGAAAGACTTTCAGGCGGATATTCTAGTGATCATGCTGGGAACGAATGACTCCAAGCCGCAGAACTGGCAATACGCTTCAGAATTCAAACAGGATTACCTGGATATGATCGCTGAGTTCAAGAAGACTATGCCAGCAGATGGAAAAGTCTATGTGATTTTACCTGTTCCGGTGACTCGGGTAAATTTTGGAATTACGCCTGATGTAATGAACAACGAACAGCGCTTGATGCTAATCAATATCGCGAAGCAAAGCGGATCGGAGCTATTGGATCTTTATACCCCATTTATGGGTCATGAAGACCTCCTTCCTGACGGAGTACATCCTAATACTGAAGGATTGGGAATTATGGCGAAGGTGGTGGCGAGGGCGATTAGGTTGTAGGAGAACTCGTCATTGCGAGCAGAGCGAAGCAATCTCTTTATAGAGCACACAACCCCTTCTAGGAGTAGAATGAGCGTTGACCGAAGCGGAGTTTGCAACTCCGCTTTTCTGTCTTTTGGAATTTGTAATTCCATTTGTAAGAAGTTCAACCCGTCCTGGGTTGCCATTTCTATCTTCAATCCTCTTTTACCCTACCTCCGATAATTTACTTTTTATAAATTACTTTTAGTAAATTACCTTTGGTGAATTAGATGCAGCACCATGAAATCTAGCTTGACGAGTATGGCACAAACTGGGATGATTATCTATGATGCGAGATTCTCCCGATCCGCCGCGGCGGCCGGGACAGGCTATCCCGTTTCCTTCGTCACGGGAAAGGTTATGACCATTGAAAAACAAATTATAATCACATGAAATTAAAAACCCCAAATAATCCCTTTCCAACTAGTGGCTACTATGGCCCTCAATACTTTTGCGATAGGGAAGAGGAAAGTAAGCACATCACTAAGCTTCTTCAAAACGGAAATTCCTGTCTCCTGATAGGCAATCGTCGGCTCGGAAAAACTGCGTTAATCTTTCACATTCGACATTTAATCCCTAAGACCACAGCTTTTGTTTACCTCGACATTCTTGCTACGGAAAATGAACAGCAATTTCTAGATGTACTAGGTTCAGCGCTACTACAAGCCTTTCCTGAGAAAAGTACATTAGGAAAGAAAGTTTGGGAATTTGTCAAAACATTACGCCCCCTTATCAGCTTCGATCCACTTAGTGGTATTCCTAATGTCTCTTTTCAGCTAGAAAAAGTAGAAAATCCCGTCACAGATATTTTTCTGTTCTTAGAAAATCTCAACCAACCTATCATCGTAGCAATTGATGAGTTTCAACAAATCAGATTCTACCCAGAACAAAACACGGATGCTTGGCTTAGAGCCACAATGCAACAGCTTCAAAATGTCCAATTCCTGTTTTCAGGAAGTAGACAATCCCTGCTTTCCGAACTTTTCTCAGATCCCAAGCGACCTTTTTTCAAAAGTGTAAGTCCATTCAAACTTGAAAAAATCAATCAAAATGACTATCGGGATTTTATAATTAAAATTTTTGCAAGTCACGGAAAACAACTTTCAGAAGAATTGGCAGAGGAACTATTAGAATGGACCAAATGCCATACTTATTATGTGCAGCACCTTTGCAATAGAATTTTCCAGGTGCCTGAAAAAAAATTAAGCCGAGCAGATTGGCAGGGCTGTGCCCAAAATATCCTGAAAGAACAAGAGGTGTTTTTTTTCCACTATCGTTCCTTGCTGAGCCCCCAACAATGGAAACTATTGGTTGCTATAGCCAAGGCTGGAATCGTCTATTCCCCTACCTCCAAGGATTTTATTGCCAAGAACAACTTAGGAAGTTCCGCTACAGTCTTCAAATCCATAGACTCTCTCCTAGACAAAGAAATGATCTACAAGGAATATAATCAGGAAGGAAATCCATTCTATCAAGTCTATGATGTGTTTTTTGAAAGATGGATTCAGGGGGGATCTTAAAAATTTAAACTTGTAAACTATATTAAAATTCTCAATTGGATGAGGAAAGGAAACAATGGTTTAAATCATAGGTAAATGGCTAAATCTTTGAATTGCTCTTCATTAACGCGAGTTTAGGACTTTATTACGCAAGGACGATTAGGTTGTAGGAGAACTCGTCATTGCGAGCAGAGCGAAGCAATCTCTTTATAGAGCACACAACCCTCTAGTTTTTAGTGATCTGGAGGCTTTTTTTTCGAGAATATATCTTTCAAAGTATAAAAACTACTTTTCGTTTTCAGGGTAAATGATATCTTTAGGAAGTTGTTTTTCACCAACTCTTTTCCATGACTGTTTCCGAATACTTACAGAGTATCAACACCCGCTATAAATTAGGCCACGCCACCGAGCATACATTTCGCGGTGATCTACAAAACCTGATTGAATCGCTCGTTCCTAACATCTCCGCTACCAACGAACCCAAGCGCCAAGCCTGTGGAGCACCGGATTACATTCTGACGAATAAAAAAGAAATCCCCGTCGGCTACATCGAGGCCAAAGACATTGGAGATACGGATTTGCAAGGGCTGAAAAAGAACGGCAACAAAGAGCAATTTGACCGATACAAGGCTTCCCTGGACAATCTGATCTTTACCGATTACCTAAGCTTTTACTATTACAAAAACGGTGAACTCGTTACCTCCATTTGTATCGGCGTGGTGGATCATGGCAAGGTCCTTCCGCTTCCGCATAATTTCCCGGCATTCGAACTCCTCATTACCGAGTTTACCACGCACATCGGCCAATCCATCAAAAGCCCCAAAAAACTTGCTGAGATGATGGCTGGCAAAGCGCGACTTCTCGCCAACGTGATTCAAGCCGCACTCGAAAGCGACGAAATCAATCAGGACAATTCCACCTTGCAGGAGCAAATGTTCGCCTTCAAGGAAATCCTCATTCACGACATTACGCCCAAGCAGTTTTCAGATGTCTATGCGCAGACCATAGCCTACGGGATGTTTGCGGCGCGACTTTATGATACTTCCTTGGATACCTTCAGCCGACAGGAAGCGGCCGAATTGATCCCCAAGTCCAATCCTTTCCTGCGAAAGCTCTTCCAATACATTGCCGGCTATGACCTCGACGCGCGGATCACCTGGATCGTGGATGCGCTGGCGGACATCTTCCGTGCGGCGGATGTGCAGGCGATCCTCAAGAACTTCGGCAAGGCCACCAAAATGGAAGATCCCATCATCCACTTTTACGAGGACTTCCTGACCCAATACGATCCCAAGCTTCGCAAGCAGCGCGGAGTCTGGTACACGCCGCATCCCGTGGTGAACTTTATCATCCGGGCCGTGGATGAGATCTTGCAGACCGAGTTTGGCTTGCCTATGGGCTTGGCCGATACCTCCAAAACCAAGATCAAAATCCCCATTCCCACGCACGACAAGCGTTTCGCGGGAGGCATGCGGGAAGTCGAACAGGAAGTGCATCGGGTGCAATTCCTCGATCCGGCCACAGGCACGGGCACCTTTGTGGCGGAGGCGATCTCGCAGATCTATGACAAGATGAAAGGACAGCAAGGACTCTGGAACAGCTATGTAGAAAATCACCTGCTTCCCCGCATCAACGGCTTCGAACTCCTGATGGCTTCCTATGCCATGGCACATCTGAAACTTGACTTACTGCTGAAGCAAACAGGCTACACCGGAACCAAAAACCAGAGATTCCGCATCTACCTGACCAATTCCCTGGAGGAATACCACAAGGATACCGGAACCCTCTTTGCCAACTGGCTATCGGCAGAAGCTTCCGAAGCCAATCAGATCAAACGCGATGCGCCTGTGATGATTGTAGCTGGAAATCCGCCTTATTCGGTAAGTAGTACCAATAAAGGAGAGTGGATTCAAAATATGATTGCGGATTATAAAAAAAATCTAAATGAGCGAAAGATTAATCTTGACGATGATTATATTAAATTCATTCGATATGGTCAGCATTATATCGATAAAAATGGTAGTGGAATATTAGCCTACATTTCAAATAATAGTTTCATTGACGGTATTACTCATCGGCAGATGAGAAAATCACTTTTAAAAACCTTTGATAAAATTTATATTATTGATCTGCATGGTAGTGCAAAGAAGAATGAAAAAGCTTTAGATGGAGGCAAAGATGAAAACGTTTTTGATATCCAGCAGGGTGTTAGTATTAATATTTTCATTAAAAAATTTCAGAGTTCCAAAAATGATCTTGCTTCAGTCCACCATCTTGATGTCTATGGTGATAGGGAATTAAAGTATAATTTATTAGCAACATCAGAAATAAAAAATTTAGACTTTTCAAAAGTTGAATATACAAATCCTTACTACTTTTTTGTCCCTAAGAATTTTGAATTTGCTGAGGTTTATGAAAGTGGATTTCGAGTTGATGATTTATTAAAGATTTATTCTAATGGTATTGAAACTAAGTGCGACTCATTGTCAATTAAATTTAAAGAAGAGGATCTTACTCGTGTTATTAATAATTTTGCCACTTTATCTGTAAATGAATTAAAATTATTATATAATAATAGGAAAGAATCGAGTGGTTGGAATTTTTTAAGTGCAAAAGAAACTTTTGTAAATGATAAAATTCATAGATTAAAGATTAATTATCGTCCATTCGACTTAAGGTATTCTTTTTTAACGGAAAGTTCTGGTGGATTCATTGGCAGGTCAAGATTTGAAGTAATGAAGAATTTTTTACAACCTAACATTGGAATTCAAATTTGTAAACAACAAAGCACTTTTGATTTTCAACATGTCTTAGTATCATCGAATGTTGTTGACAGAAATTCTATTTCTATACAAACTAAAGAATCAACATATTTTTTCCCTCTTTACCTCTATCCCGAATCTTCCGGTCAGTTAAGTTTGGGTTCGGCCGAAACCCGCACGCCCAATCTGAATATGGAAATCGTGGATCAGATTGCGAAGGGTTTGGGATTGACTTTTGTGCCTGAGAAAAGAGATGGCTTCGTGCCTCGCCATGACGAAACTGGAGAGTTTGCGCCGATAGATTTGTTGGATTACATCTATGCCGTGCTCCATTCCCCGACTTATCGGGAGACGTACAAGGAGTTTTTGAAGATTGACTTCCCAAGAGTACTCTATCCAAGTGATGCGGATACCTTTTGGAAGTTGGTGGCCTTAGGCGGAGAACTCCGACAGCTTCACCTGATGGAAAGCCCCACACTCTCTCAGTTCATCACCCAATACCCCGCAGCCGGAGAGAATGAGGTGGAGAAACCTCGCTTCGCCATTGCGCCTGCCCGCAGTGGCGGGAGCGACGAATCCGCGTCATCGCGAGGGAGGAACGACCGAAGCGATCTTACTGATGAGACTGCTTCTCCGCCGCGGCGGCTCGCAGTGACGGGCCGTGTCTATATCAACGCCGAGCAATACTTCGACTCCGTCCCGGAAGTCGCCTGGAACTTCTACATCGGAGGCTACCAGCCCGCCCAAAAATGGCTCAAAGACCGCAAAGGCCGAGTCCTCGATTTCGAAGACATCATGCATTATCAAAGAATCATTAAAGCCTTGACCGAGACGGATCGGGTGATGGGGGAGATTGATGGGGTGGGGGTTATGGAAGGGGGTGAGGGGTGAAATCAAAAAGCTTATTATTTATAAAAGAGATTTTTAAATTTCACTTTAAAAAAGTGATGCCTAAAAAGTGGCACATTAAAAAATTTATTGAATACAATAACAATTCAATAAATATAATGATGGTTGAAACTGAAGGGTTTTGTGAGGCTGTGGAAAAAGCTGAATCAAAATTTGGAAAGCATGAAGAAGCTGAAAAAATTTCAACTATATTTGGTTTTATAAATTTAACATTAATAGATATTCTCACCTTATGGAATATGTTTATGTTAGCTAAAAATGATAATGAAAAAAAATTAATTTCTAAAACTGCATGCCACCACATGTATGAATTTATAAAAGATGGAGAAAAAATATTTGGAGTTGAATTAAAAACATATAATCAAATATTTAAAAATGCTGATATTGAAAATGAAATTAATGAACTTAGAAGATTATTTAACTCTGTTAAGAAAAGGAATGAAACTTTTTTAAAAGAAGTTAGACACAATGTTTCAGGTCATAAAGATAGAAATATTCGGAAGCAATTTGCAGTTATTAAATCAATTGACATTGAAAAATTTGATGTAATTTTCTTCGATTTTATGTGCATTGTTATGCCTTACACTGATCTTAAGAAAAAAATAAAATATCGAAAAAGACCTATCTGATTAGAGCAAGTATACCTTTCTAGGTGTATAAGTATGTTTGTCCAAATGTAGTTACTACACCTTTTTATTTTTCAGAATTCATAATTCCATACCCCAAAAGTTTAACCCACTTCGGGGTTCTGGTTTTACATTCTTGATATCTTTCCCCAAATTAGAAGGATATATTTAATGATTTACTGAGAATTAATAGGGAAATTTAGCAAAAAGCCTATGACAACTAGAGTCAATTTTCTTTTGATTTTTGGATTAATGCTGATTTTGGTATTCCATACCAAAGAAACCAAAGCGCAAATCGAGGGAAGTAAACTAAATGAAGAACTAAGTAAAATTGAAGGAAGGGTAACTGTATACTATCCTGATTTATTTGAAAGTGAAGCCTCCGAAATACAAAAACTAATTGAATTAGCTATTGAATATTACAATCATCATCTTAAAATAAATATCCCAATATCCGTTTTTCTTTTAGGCCCTGAAGAATTTGAAAAATATTCCAAAGAACGATGGGGTAGCGAGGCACCCTATAATACCTTTTTACCTTTTGTAGTACCAGGAACACCTGCATCAATGTACCTCCCTTTAAATGCTGGTAGTGCATTAGATTTTTTTACTTTAAAGGCGATTGAGGGAAGTCCATCTATAATTCCGATAGGATCAACCTCTCAAGAAATGTCGCAACGGTTTACTACATTAGTTGGACTTCACGAATTGGGCCACCAATACATGAGGGAGTTGAAAATTACTCAACCTGTCCATTGGTTTCAAGAAATGATGGCAAATTTCATCGCTGACGCTTTTTTACTAGAGGCTTCTCCCGCTGATGCAAAATTATGGATATCGCTAATGGAAGCTTATGAAAATAATCTTATTCCAACAAATAAAACATTCAGTGGAATACATAAAGGAGGTCAAGAAAATTATGTTTGGTGGCAAGGTAATACAGCTTTATTAGCTCGGGAATTGTATAACATCCATGGACTTGATTTTATTCAAAAAATGCAAGACTTCAATAATGAAAAGATCTTTCAAGAAGATGATCCCAATTTTATCATTGCACTTGATGTCATTTCACCTGGTTTTAAACAATGGGCATTGAAGTATGATCATTTTTAAGCAATAGACTAGGCGTAGACTATTGTCTTTCTGCTTTGAGGTTCCGGTGAGGCTAAGCATAGATTGCAACTCCGCTTTTCTGTCTTTTGGAATTAGTAATTCCATTTCATGCAAGTTCAACACCCTTCGGGGTTGTTCACCTCATTCCTATGTTCTTTTTTCCCTAGGTTTCACCTAGGGCTATTCAGAGGTTCGACCACTTCGTGGTCATTCTGCTTCCATCAAATGGACGACCATTAAACGACCCCTGATAAGGGGTCAAACTTCTCAATAGCCGCGGGTGAAACCCGTGGATCACAAAATAACGTGACCATCCCCACGACCTTGGAGCTGTGCACATAAAAAAACCAAAAAAATACTGCACCCATTTCTGGATGCAGTTTCTAAGTTGACCTACTTATCGAAATCGAATTTTTTTAGTTACAACCCTTGGATTGAAGTTTCACTTTATTGTTAGCAGAGAAGAAAGATGTAAAGCCATACCATTTCATTGACAAGCCACCATCACGGTGATACTTCGCTGTTTCGGGATCTACCGGATATCGAATATCACTTGTTTCATTGATATCTGATCCGTTGGCGATAACCGTCCAAACGGCATACAGTCCCAGGTAAGTAGGATCCGATCCTTTGGTGATAATTCCTGTAATTCGAGCAGTCTTGCAATCCCGTTCAAACACGATACTTTCAATATCTCCCTGAGCATCAGAGACGGGTTTTCCCTCAATATCGAAATTATAAACTTCAAATGTGCCTTCGACCACTTTGTCCTTGATTTTGGCATAGTAGGAATGAACTTCAGTGGAACTTTTCCATATTAATAAGCCATTAAAATCCAAAGAAACATTTGTTGCTGAAACAGTTCCTTCACCTTCAATCCAGGGAATGGGTTCCGAAAACTTATCTTCAAGACAACTCGAAGTCGCGCTAATTAAAATGATAAAGAAAACGAATCGCCAACTATTTAATATTAATTTTTTCATAATAAAAATGATTTATCTAGTTCAAGAGTATAAAATTTTGTGATTGAAAGTATGTTCTATTATTGATATGTAATTTTTTTTCAAATTATTTTTTTTTAATGAGACCAGTCTTTTGGATAGAAACTGAAATATTAAAAACAAGACTCTATGTAACTATTAAGTTTTTATAAGCATGATTTTCTAATTATCTAAAAATTAAATAGATTAGAAACAATAATCAGACTTTAAATTTCAAATATGCATTAAAATTCATTTAAATGGCGAAAATCAAGTTTTAAACTCAATTTTATTCAGTTAAATATAGGGGTTAAATTTTCCCGAAACGGGTATATTAAATAGATTATTGAGGTAAAATTTCTCCAAAAAAATTATCGTTAAATCACGTCGAAATTTTCTAAATAAAAAAATAATTGAATGTTTAAACTGTGTCAACAGAATCAAATTCTTAAGATCAAAACTTAAGTTTTTATAATCTTACGTTTTTAAGCAAACATATTTTTCCAGCTAATTCTTTGTGTCTGTATACCGAACAGACAAATACGACTAGCAAGTATTTCTCAACAATAAATGGAATCATTTCCACTATGCAGTCTTTGACTGGCAAGCAACTCTTCCTGAGGATAGCAAAGCGTAGCAGGGAATCAGGACAAAAGTCCGAATCCATTGGGATAAGATGCAGGTCCAAGCCCTCCTGCATCGGGCAGGTCTGAAGACTTTAAACCATTATCATTGGATCACTTCTTCAAACTCTCCAGGACTAATCTCACCAACTCAGCCTTATCACCATTTGGAATCCAACGTGCGACGATAACCAAGTCATTTTCCTGATCCACGTAGATCATATTCGTTCCTGCACCGATATGCATAAAAGAGGTTTTTGGTGCAGCAGGAGCCAACTTTAGATCGTGATTTAGAAAGTAATTCATAAATCCATAATCCAGCTGCGCGGGGGTAGGTGTTCGGGATTTTTCGATCCAGGAGGCAGGAATCAACTGTTCTCCGTTCCAGTTTCCATTTCTCAAGGTCAAATAGCCGAATCTTGCCTGATCCCAAGCCGACAGCATCATACCGCCGCCCCAGTGCGAACCACCGCTGATGGATTGCATGATTTGACCGTCAAGGATGACAAAAGAGTTTTCATATCCCGTCCATCTCCATGTATCGGAAGCGCCGATTGGATCCATGATTTTATCTTTTAGGATCACAGGAAGAGGCTTTCTCCAGACATTCATAAGTGCCAAAGCCAAGACATTGACTCGAGTGTCGTTGTATTCGTAGGCGGTTCCAGGAGCAAATCGAGGACGTGTTCTCCATTCTTTGGCTGTTCCGCTTGGTCGATCCGCCCAGTCAGGCTTTCCCCAAAGGCTTCCTTCCCAATCCGAAGTTTGACGAAGGAGATCGTCCCAGCGAATCTTTCGATTATGCTCGGTATCAAAAAGCTCAAAAACGTCCTCTTCATACAAATGATCTGATTTATTCATCATAGTCCGAATTGGATCATAAGGGTAGATCGGCCCCACCTAGGAGTAGAATCTTGCCCTAAGCGTACCCCTCTAAGCGTAGACTGTATCTACGCTTTTTTATTTTTCGGAATTTGTAATTCCATTCTCCAAAAAAGTTCAACCCTTTCAGGGTTGTGGTTTTCGACTTGATATCCATTCCCCCGGTTGCACCGGGGGTTATTGAAAAGTTCGATCCTTTCAGGATCGTTATCTCTTTTCACCAATCTTTTCTGATCCCAACTTTCAATCACTTCCAAATTCCCGACCCCGAATGGGGTCAAACTTCTCAATACTTGTGCGCCGTGGCGTAGCCGCGGGTGAAACCCGTGGATAACGAACCAACGACACAATTCCCACGACCCCGAAGCGACAGTCCCGATGAGCGTAGCGATATCGGGAGGTGTCGAACTCGTCAAGATTTAACCTCCTGATCCAGCCTCTGCAGAAGCAGGATAACATTGAAATGAACTGTGACCTTCGAGCTTTCTTCGCGTGCTTTACGGTTGAAAAGATAAAAACCACAACCCTTGCGAGCTGTGGTTTTGGAAAGTAGGTCTATCGTAATTAGTTATCCTCAAGTGCATTGGCACCGGAGACAATTTCTAGAATCTCATTGGTAATAGCTGCCTGTCTAGTTCTATTGTACATCAATCTTAGCTCTTTCAGCAATTCACCGGCATTTTCTGTGGCCTTATCCATCGCTGTCATTCTAGCGCCATGCTCTGAAGCGTTACTTTCTAGTATAGCCTTGTAGAATTGGATCTTCAATGAAGTAGGAACCAACTCTTCGATAATGTACTTTCTGGATGGCTCCAAAAGGTAATCTGTATCAGGAGTTTTCTCTTCAGTGGAATCTTCCTTAGCCATTGGCAGGAATTGCTCCACCTGAACTTCTTGAGTAGCGACGTTTTTGAATTCGTTGAAGACCAGTACAACCTGATCGTATTCTCCTGCAATAAATGAGTTCATCGCATATTCTGCTGCATTTTTCACATTCTCAAACGTAAGATCCTGGAATATCTGATAATAATCAGAAACCATAGCTAAATCACGCTTTTTGAATGCTTCAAATGACTTTTTCCCAATAGGAAGAATCGTGATATCTTTCCCTGCAAACCGCCGGGCTACAGCAAGATTTACTGCTTTGATAATATTTGAATTGAAAGCACCACAAAGTCCTTTGTCCGAAGTCACAGGAATGATCAAGACGTTTGTCACTTCTCGCTTTTGAGCAAAAACAATATCTGCAGCTCCGTGAGAAGATGCTGATACGTTGTTCAGGATTTGGGTCAACTTCTGAGAGTAAGGACGCATCTGTACGATTTTGTCCTGAGCTCTTCTAAGTTTGGCGGCGGACACCATTTTCATGGCCTTAGTAATCTGCTGGGTAGAGACTACTGAGGTTATCCGTTCCTTTACTTCCTTTAGGTTAGCCATCTTGCTTGCGTGGTGCTAGGGTATAAATAACCGGAAGGCTGTCGCCCCCGGAAATCAAATCGATTATTTTGCGAATTTTGGAGCTAATTCTGCAGCTGCCTTGGATAGAATTTTCCCGGCTCCATCCACGTCACCTTTCAGGATCAAATCAAGAGCTTCAGGATAAGATGTATCCAAAAGTGTGTAGAATTCCTTCTCAAATGCTCTGGCTTTTTCCACAGGAACTGTATCCATCAATCCTTTGGTAGATGCATAGATGATAGCTACCTGATGTGCCACAGGTACTGGAGAGTACTGCGCTTGTTTTAGGATCTCTTGGTTTCTTCTACCTCTCTCGATAGTACGCTTAGTAGTGGCATCTAGATCAGAACCAAACTTAGAGAATGCTTCCAATTCACGGAAGGCTGCCTGATCCAATTTCAAGGTACCGGCAATTTTCTTCATTGCTTTGATCTGTGCGTTACCACCAACTCTAGATACTGAGATACCTACGTTAATCGCAGGACGGATACCAGAGTTGAACAAGTTAGTCTCCAGGAAAATCTGACCGTCGGTAATAGAAATTACGTTAGTCGGGATGTAGGCAGAAACGTCACCAGCTTGAGTTTCGATAATTGGAAGTGCGGTCAATGACCCACCACCTTTTACCAAATGCCTGATAGATTCAGGCAGATCGTTCATTGCCTGAGCGATTTTATCAGACTTATTGATTTTCGCTGCTCTTTCAAGCAATCTTGAGTGAAGGTAGAAAACATCACCAGGATAAGCTTCACGTCCCGGAGGTCTTCTCAATAGTAGGGAAACTTCACGGTAAGCTACTGCTTGCTTAGAAAGATCATCATAGACAACCAAGGCTGGACGACCTGTATCCCGGAAGAATTCACCGATGGAAGCACCAGTGAATGGCGCAAAGAACTGCATAGGAGCTGGCTCAGATGCCGGAGCCGCAACTACTACTGTATAAGGAAGTGCACCGCCTTTTTCTAAAGCTGCTACTACACCAGCAACGGTAGATGCTTTCTGACCGATCGCAACATAGATACAGAAAACTGGCTCACCTTTATCGTAAAATTCTTTTTGGTTCAAAATAGCATCGATAACTACGGCTGTCTTACCAGTCTGACGGTCACCAATTACCAATTCTCTTTGTCCTCTACCGATTGGAATCATCGCATCGATAGATTTGATACCTGTCTGAAGAGGCTCAGTTACTGGCTGACGATAGATTACACCTGGAGCTTTACGCTCCAAAGGCATTTCGTACAAGTCACCGGTGATAGGGCCTTTTCCGTCAATAGGATTACCCAGGGTATCTACTACACGGCCAAGCATTCCTTCACCTACTTGAAGTGAAGCAATTCTCTTCGTTCTCTTTACAGTATCCCCTTCTTTCACTCCTTTGGAGTCGCCGAAAAGTACAGCTCCTACATTGTCTTCCTCTAGGTTAAGTACCATTGCTTTCAGACCATTGTCGAATTCGAGCAATTCACCGGACTGCGCCTTAGAAAGTCCATAGATACGAGCTACACCATCCCCCACTTGAAGGACTGTACCCACTTCTTCGAGTTCAGCTTCGGTTCTTGCTCCAGAGAGTTGCTCCCTTAAAATTGCCGAAACTTCATCAGGTCTTACTTCTGCCATGATATATTAAGATTAATGCTTTTGATTAGATTTTACTTTCGTAATGATTTTGGGTAAACTGAGTTTTCAACTGTCTCAGTTTGCTACTCAATGACTCGTCAAGTTGACGATCATCTACTTTCAAAATATATCCGCCTATTAAGTCTGGATTTATTTTCTCTACCAACTGCACCGTCTGCTTACCAGAAATCTCTTTCACCACCTCTGAAAACTCCTTTCGAAGCTTGTCATCAATAGGGAAAGTGGTGGTAACTTTAGCTACCTGAATAGACTTATGTAGATTATATTGGTTTTCAAATTCCTTTGCTACATCAAGAAGAATCCCCTCTCTATTCTTGCGAGAAACGATCTCAAAGAACGTCATCGTAAGTGGATCTGATTCTTTAGCAAAAAGTGCTTTGAGAATATTTAGTTTTTTATCAGAATTGATGACTGGATTCCTAAGAACCACTTCCAATTCGTAATCACTATCTGCCAAAGCAGTCAGCCTTTGAAAATCTCTATACACCGCCTCGAGTCTTCCTTTTTCCAAAGAAAGTTCCATGATTGACTTGGCATAGCGGGATGCTACTCTCTGGTTTGACATGGAGGTGTATTAGTTAAGCTTAAGTTCTTTGATGAATCCTTCTACCAAATCCTTTTGAGACTTGTCATTAGATAGATTTGCTCTCAATAATTTGTCAGTAATATCCAAAGAAAGTGAGGCAACCTGATTTTTCACATCTGCCAAAGCAGCTTTCTTCTCCGTTTCAATGACTACCTTTGCATTCTCGATCATTTGAGCCCCTACTTTTACAGCATCTGCTTTTGCATCATCGATCATTCTCACAGAGGCATCTTGAGCTTTCTTCAAGATAGTATCTCTTTCCAATCTGGCTTCAGCAAGAAGTTTCTCATTCTCAGCTTTCAAGTTCGACATTTCATTTCTGGCAGTCTCCGCAGCTTTCAAAGCATTATTGATACTGCCCTCTCTCTCATCCAAAGCAGCTAGCATAGGCTTCCATGCAAACTTGATCAGAATAAAAAGTAGGCCTAAGAAGCCGAATAATTGCCAGAAAATAAGACCGGTACCTGGTGTAATTAAATCCATGGGGAATGTATTATTTCAAATTGTTCAATAGAAGAAAGAAAAGAGAAAGGCCTAACGCCAATCCCTTTTCATAATTTGATTAACTGATGCCCGCGATGTTTAGAGCAATCAAAAGACAGATTACCGCTGCGAACAGGGAAACCACCTCAATCAAGGCTGCAATAATCAACATTGCACCCTGGATTTTACCAGCAGCCTCAGGCTGACGAGCAATAGCTTCCATAGCCTGACCACCAATACGACCGATACCTAGGCCTGCGCCAATCGCAACAATACCTGCACCGATACCAGCTCCCATTAGAGCGTAACCAGCAGTCAACAAGATAATAGTTAACATAAGTTTAAATTTATAAATTGAACAAAGAAATTACTAAAATTAATGATCTGCATGAGCATGCTCCGCTACCGCCGAACCAATGTACATCGCTGAAAACAATGTAAATACATAAGCCTGTATAGTAGCAACTAACAACTCAATTAGATTTATAAAGGTAACCATCAGGGTACTTGCCACACCGATGGTGTACGATTCGAAGATAAAGGCCAAAGCAATAAAGCCTAAGATTACAATGTGCCCTGCTGTAATGGCCACGAAAAGTCGAACCATCAATGCGAAAGGCTTGGTAAACAAACCGATAATCTCTACAGGCACGATAATCAACAGCATCAATGGCGGTACACCCGGCGTCATAAAGACGTGCTTCCAGTAATCTTTATTACCATTCACATTCGTGATGATAAATGTCAATACTGCCAACACCATAGTGACTGCAATATTCCCGGTCATGTTTGCAGCTCCTGGGATAAGCCCAAGTAAGTTACCAAACCACACAAAAAGGAACAGCGTAATCAAGTAAGGCACAAAACGCTTGTACTGCGGACCTATAGCCTCTTTGGCAATGTCATCTCGTACGAAAATAACAATTGGCTCGATGATCGCAGCGGCACCTTTTGGAGCAACAGCACCGTTTTTCTTGTAGAATGAAGCCGCAGAAAGAGCAAACCAACCAACTACGATTAATACTATAAATAGCATAACCACATTTTTGGTGATGGAGAATTCAATGAAGCTTGCTCCATCCGCTCTACCCAAATGGTCATGCTCATCGATGAAGTATCTCTCATAAGCGTATTCTTCACCAAATTCATGAGTTTCATGATTTTGAAAATCCGAAGATTTAAAAAACTCCAGTCCTCTATCGCCAGAATAGACGATCACAGGTAGCGGAAGCGTAACATGAGTGTCTCCTAAAGTCACCAAATGCCATTCATGTGAATCCTTCACGTGATGCATGATGAAGCTAGTCTTGTCTTCTTCTTGTCCTGCGGCAAAAGTGCTGCTATTAAAACCAAGCAAAAATGCTGAAATTAAAAGACTTAGGGCCAGTATTTTACGCTTCATTAACTCTTTTTTTTGAGGGCTACTTTGAAATCGGGCGCAAGTTAGACAGAAAGGTGTAGATATCAAAAACTAAGTAGAACAAAAAAACTACGAAGAAATTCGCTATAAACAGAATAATATTCTCCATTCCTGGCCAAACAGCCAATCCTATAAAGACAATTGTGGCTATAAATCTAAGAATCATAGCTAAAACCATGATATTGAAGAAACTTTCAGCAAATGATTTCAATAAAAACCCATTCAATACACTGATCAAAAATGACATAATCAGCATGAAAAAATAAATGTCCCAGATCTTCTCGTGTACAATATCCGGCAATAACATACAAAATAAACCGACCACCCCCGCGACTGCTGCAGAGAAAAGAAAGAATTGAAGGTGTGTATTCTTAGGCAAACGCATAGTTTTCGACAGTTGACCACAAAATTAACCCAAATAATCTAAGCCCCTTAGTTATCCTGTTTCATTGACATCCAAAGTTGGTAGAAAGCAAGGATAATTGACAGGAAACAGAACAACAGCAACCAAGCTGGAAACCTCATATCACTTTTTTGCTGAAGCCACCAGCCAAACCAGGTTCCTGCCCCTATTATCGCAAAAAGCTGAAAAGAAAGCCCCATGTATTTCACATAACTGGGTGTACTTTTGGGTGCATTGTTTTTTGATTTTCGACTCATGTCCATGATTTTAATCCTTAAAACTATTAAATATCTCAAGCGAATAGCCTGCTAAATACAAATACAGAAATAATAGAGGGGCAGATTCGTTCACTAAGTAAGGCAAAAAACCTATTTTGCTACTTGAATTGGGCAAAACAACTCATGAGGATAATTTCCAGACTATCAGTAGTCATTTTAATTTTTTGCGGAGCGTGTTCTTCTGAGCGCAACACCTTTATTAACAGGACATTTCATAATGTCACTGCGCACTTCAATGCGTATTACCTAGCTGATGTAAAATTGAAAGAGGTAGAGACTGAAGTTTTTCAGAAGTACAAAGAAGACTATACGCAGATCCTTCCAGTATTTATTCCATTTGATTCTGCGACTATACAAGCTAACGCGGAGAAACTTCAATCTTCCAGAGAGCTGGCTTCTAAAGCTATTGAATGGCATAAAATCAGCAGCTGGGTAGATGATAGCTATTACCTACTTGGCAAGCTTGATTATTATCAATCGCACGTTGACGACGCCCAAAACACCTTTAAATATGTCAATGTAAATTCAAAAAGTCCGGATCTGAGGCATCAGACGCTGATTACCCTGCTTCGGCTTTATGTGGATCAGGGAGAATTTGAAAATGCCAACTTCACAATCGATTATCTCTCCAAGGAAAATCGGATCTCAGAAGCAAATCGCTACGAACTCTACAGAACGCTCGCCTATTATTACGAAAAAAGAGGAGACAAAAGTGGCGTAATTGGAGCGTTGGACAAAGCCATAGAATATTCTCAGAGTAATAAAGAGAAGTCTAGAATCAACTTTATTCTTGCCCAGCGCTATCAGCGCGAAGGCTTTGATGCTTTGGCTCATGAATATTATGAAATGTCCCTTGCAGGAAATCCTCCCTATGAGCGCAGCTTTTACGCACAACTATACGCACAACAGGTAGCAGAACTCAACGCCTCCAAAGACCTACGGAAAGTGCGGAAATACTATAACGATCTCTATGAAGACCCAAAAAATAGAGATTTAAAAGATGTGGTGATCTACGAAAGGGCACTGTTCGAAGAGAAACAGAGGGACATAGACCTTACCCTAGAGTTACTTCATCAAGCAGCCAAAGAACCTGGAAGTAATCCGCGTGTGAAAGGCTATATCTATCAGAAACTTGCAGAAATAAATCTTGCCGAATTCAAGGATTATAGAGCTACCAAATATTACCTAGATTCTGCGCTCATCTATATTAATGAAAGTGACCCAGTCGCTATAGCAATCACAAGTCAGAAAGAGTCTCTTGATCAGTATGTATTCCACTACGAAAGAATCCAAAGTAATGACAGCTTACTGAAGTTAGCGAAATTAACTCCAGATGAGCAAAAACTAGTCGCTGAAAATTATATCAAATCAGAGGAGGAGCGGCTGATGCAGGAGGCAGTGGCACTTCAAAAACCGCAAAGCACTAGTCTTTTCGACAATCTCTTAGCTTTCAGTGATAGAGGTTCTGGTTCTTCCTTTTACTTCGATAATAGCGTTGCGATGCAGCAAGGTGCTATAGATTTCAGAAGAACTTGGGGAAACCGACCATTGCAAGATAACTGGAGGAGAAGTGCTGTGAGCTTCCAAAGTGCCGCCCCCGCTGCTCCAGAGCCGACAGCTCCCGACTCCACGGTCACAGAAACAGAAAGCCTGGTCAGTCAATTACCAACTTTAGATCAGCTGATAGCAGAGATTCCTAATTCTCCGACGCAAATTGAAACGCTCAATCTTGAACTGGAGGAATCATATTTTGAATTAGGTAAACTCTTATATTTCGATCTGAAGGAAATTGAACAAAGTGTTGCCAACCTAGTAACTCTGGTGCGTGTATATCCCAATTCATCCAGAAAGCCAGAAGCCTATTATTTACTGTACTTGGCACAAAAAGATTTGAAGGGAAATTCTGCGCAATATGTCAGTCGTCTGAACCAAGAGTTTCCCGATTCTCAGTACACTTTTTCTGTAAATAACCCAGATGCAGCTTCGGGAAATCTGGCTTATGTAGAATCGTCGAAAAGATACGAGCAAGCCTATCATGCATATTATGCCGGGCAATATCAGTCCAGTAAGACTATAATAAAATCTGCCTTAGAAGAATATCCACTGACTCGCAATACGGAGCGGCTGCTACTTCTTGATATTATGGTCTCCGGCAAAACTGAAAGCCGTGCTCGGTACAGAGAACGCCTGGAAAATTATATTCAAAACACCCAAGATCTGAATTTGGTAGAATTGGCAAGGAATATGCTAAAACCATTGCTATCTCAGGCAGAGTTGGCCGAGCTAAATCCTAAAGAAAAAGAAGCTAACGATTCCACCCAAGTTGAGAACAAGGAATTGACAGGCAAAGGAGAGAATGAAACATTATCCGAGTCACCCTATGAGTACAGTGAAACCTCCACTCACATCTTTGTAATAGCGATGGAACCAAGGCAGGCCGAAGCTGCAACTAGTCTTTTACCAGATTTAGATAATTTCCATTCCGCAAATTTCTCAAAAGAAAGACTAAGAACAGGTGAAATGAATATGAACAGGGAGCATGCGATTTTCATCATCAGCCCTTTTTCAAATGCAGAAAAAGCAAAAGAGTATTTCAGTAAATTTCAACAAGAATTCAAATCGGAAGGACTTCCTGATGAAGCAAAATCCAATGCATTCGTGATTACACTTGCCAACTTTCAGGTACTGAACCAGAGCAAAAATTTAGAAGAATACAGGGCTTTCTTCAAGTCCGCTTATAAGTAAACTATGAGTAACAAAACAAAACTGCAGACGTCCACTTGGGTATCCAAGACCATAAAGTTCCTTTGGATCGCCTTTATAGTAGGATTTTTTGGATTCATTCTGTTCGTTTGGATGATTAGCATCAATTTTCTCGGGCTCTTTGGATCACTTCCGGACTTCAAAGCTTTGGAAAATCCTGACTCTCAGATTGCATCAGAATTATATTCTTCGGATGGCTTACTTTTGGGACGCTATATTCGAGAAAACCGAAGCCCTGTTAGTTACGAAGAACTTTCTCCTACGCTAGTCAAGGCATTGATAGCTACTGAGGATGTCCGATTCGAAGATCATTCGGGAATCGACATGAAAGCAATGATGAGAGTGTTTGTGAAGTCTATACTGTTGGGACAAGATGCTGGCGGTGGTTCTACCCTTAGCCAACAAACAGCCAAAAACCTTTTTAAGACCAGAACCGACGCAAGCAATGGTCTACTCAGTTCAGTACCCGGGCTTCGTATGCTTATCATTAAAACCAAGGAATGGATTGTAGCCACACAACTGGAAAAATCCTATACTAAAAATGAGATACTTACACTTTATCTCAATACCTCAGATTTCGGATCAAATGCCTTTGGAATTAAGACCGCTTCAGAGACTTTTTTCAATAAGAAACCTTCTGAATTAGCCACACAGGAAGCAGCAGTACTAGTAGGTCTATTCAAAGCCCCTTCTTACTATAGTCCTGTGTACAACCCAGATAATTCATTGAGAAGAAGAAATACAGTTTTAGCCCAGATGATGCGAAATGACTACCTGAGCAGGGAGGAGTTTGATTCATTATCCGCTTTACCTATTGAGCTGGACTACAGTGTGGCTAATCAAAACAAAGGTTTGGCAACCTACTTTAGAGAAATAGTGAAAGCCGACCTGTTAAAATGGACTAAAGAAAACCTAAAATCTGATGGATCTTCCTATGATCTTTATGGTGATGGTCTTCGCATATATACGACCATCGACAGCCGAATGCAGCGCTATGCAGAAGAAGCAGTAGCAGATCATATGAAAGCTCTACAAGGAAAGTTCTATAAGGAAATGGGTACACGAGATCCATGGGTAGATGGAGACAACCGAGTCATCCCAAACTTCATTGAAGATGCAGTAAGAAGGACAGAAGCATACAGGCTGCTGAAGATCAGATATGGAAACGACAGTGATTCCATCAATCTCAAGCTGAATGAAAAGAAGAAAATGAAAGTGTTTTCTTGGGAAAAAGGGGAAATAGACACACTCATGAGTTCCATGGATTCCCTCAGATATTACAAAAAATTCCTTCAGACAGGATTTATGAGCATGGATCCACATACCGGCCAAATCAAAGCCTGGGTAGGCGGTTTGGATCACAAATATTTTAAGTTTGATCACGTCATGAGAGGCAAGCGACAGCCAGGCTCTACGTTCAAACCTTTTGTATATGCAGCGGCTATTGAAAATGGATACAGCCCATGCTATAGCGTTATCGATCAACCAGTGGAGGTCTATATTCCTGGTCAGCCTGCATGGAGCCCTTCCAATGCTGATAGTAAATTTACCTATGAGAAAATGACTATTCGAAAGGCAATGGCTAGATCAGTCAATTCCATCACTGCTTATATGATGAAGAAGCTGAGTCCAAAAATAGTGGTGGAAACAGCCCGCAGGCTAGGTATAACCAGTGACTTGGAAGAAGTACCGGCATTAGCTTTAGGAGTAAATGATGTGTCTATTTTCGAAATGGTGGGAGCTTTTGGCACCTTTGTCAACAAAGGTGAGCATACCACACCTTTCTATATAGACAGAATTGAAGATAAAAATGGAAATGTAATCCAACAATTCACCGCTAAGAAAAGACCAGCGATGAGTGAAGAACATGCTTACCTGATGACCTATATGCTTCGAGGTGGATTTGAAGAATCATCTGGAACTAGCCAGGGCGTTCCTTATTCGCTGCGCGAAGGAAATGAACTTGGAGGAAAGACTGGCACAACCCAAAATGCCTCCGACGGATGGTATATGGGTATTAGTAAAGATCTCGTAAGTGGGACTTGGGTAGGCGGAGATGATCGCGCTATCCACTTTAGAAGCTGGATAGATGGACAAGGTGGTAGAACCGCACGACCTATTTGGGTGGAATATATGACAAAAGTATATGCGGATAAAAGCTTAGGATATACCAAAGGGCCTTTTCCAAGACCCGATCGGCCGCTAAGCATAGAGATAGACTGTGATGTCTATGAAAAAGAAAGCCAACGATTTGCTGATTTTGATTACGATGTGAAGAAAAACGATTTCTAGAAAAATATAAATCCACTTTCAAAAACAGCCTTAATCCAAGGCTGTTTTTTTAATTTTAGACCATGCAGTCATCCTCCTTTTTGCCTATTGATCACCTTACCCTCCCAGATCATCCGGGGGTGTACAAGTATTTCAATGAGGAAAATGAATTAATCTATGTAGGCAAAGCAAAAAGCCTGAAAAAGCGAGTAAGCAGCTACTTCAATAAGAATACTGGTGTAAATCTCAAAACCAGAAAAATGGTCAATGAGATTCGTAGAATAGAAATCACATTAGTGGACAGTGAATTTGATGCGCTCCTACTTGAGAATAACCTGATAAAAAAATCTCAGCCAAAGTATAACATTCTACTCCGCGACGATAAAACATATCCATATCTGCTGTTGACAAAGGAGAACTTTCCCCAAATTTTCCCAACAAGGAAAATGATTCCAAGAAAAGGAACCTACTATGGCCCCTTTGCAAGTGTAAAGGCAATGAATAATGTGCTAGACTTGATCCGGGAGTTATTTACCATACGAACCTGTAAGCTTGATTTATCTCCTTATAAAATCGCTGAAGGAAAATATAAAGTTTGCTTAGAATACCACATAGGCAATTGTCAGGGGCCTTGTGTAGGATTACAAAATGAAGCAGATTACTTAAGGGAATTGGAGCATGCCAAGCATATTCTAAAAGGAAATCTAGGAGTGGCTAAAATTTATTTCAAGCAGGAAATGCAACAGCATGCAGAGAACCTGGAATTTGAAAAAGCACATAAGCTAAAGGGAAAGCTAGAATTGCTTGAGAAGTATCAGGCCAAATCATTGATTGCGAGCCCTTCCATAAATAACCTTGACGTATGTACCATTGTTTCCGATGAGAAGAATGCATATGTAAATTTCATGCGTGTGAAAAATGGCGCTCTGATCACGTCTAAAAATGTAGAGCTTAAGAAGAAACTCGATGAATCAGATGAGCAATTGCTCCTAACCGCCTTAATCCGACTTCAAGACCAATTCCAAAGTGACGCTGAAGAAGTTTTGTTAAATCTTGAAATGACAGAACCCATCGAGGGCTTGAATGTATTCATGCCAAAAATCGGCGACAAGAAAAAACTAATTGAGCTCTCTTTGAAAAATGCGCTATACTACAAAAAAGAAAAAGCACTATTAATTGGTCTCAATCAGGACAAAAAAGACCGCGTGATCCGCCAACTTCAACAAGATTTAAGCTTAGCAGAAATCCCGGATCACATCGAATGCTTTGATAATTCAAATATCCAAGGCACAAATCCTGTGGCCAGCATGGTGTGCTTCCTAAACGGTAAACCCGCTGTAAAAGAATATCGGCACTATCATATAAAAACCGTAGTAGGGCCAGATGACTTTGCAAGCATGAAAGAGGTGGTTGGGCGTAGGTATAAGCGCTTATTAGATGAAGACAAGCCTTTGCCAAAACTTATAGTAATCGACGGCGGAAAAGGGCAGCTTTCCTCAGCGGTAGAAGCCCTAAAAGAACTAGGAGTCTATGGACAAATGCCAATTATCGGTATAGCAAAACGACTGGAGGAAATCTACTTTCCAGGTGATTCCTATCCTGTTCACATTGACAAGAAATCTGAAAGCTTAAGACTACTGCAAAGAATTCGTGATGAGGCTCACCGCTTTGCAATTACTTTCCACAGAAATGTGAGAAGCAAGAATGCATTTGGTACTCAGCTCACTGCAATACCCGGTATTGGGGAAACCACGTCCGCCAACTTATTAAGCCATTTCAAATCAGTAAAGAAAATAAGTGAAGCCAGTGAACAGGAAATAGCTGAGGTCATTGGTACTAGTCGAGCAAGGACTTTGATAGAATGGAAAGAAAAAAATAAAGGGGCTTAAAAAGCCCCTTTTAATTTTACCACTCCCAGAGGGAGTTTTCATATTCTAATAACTTGTACTCAAATTCGAGAGCATCAACATAAGCCTGCATATCTGGATTTGGATGATCTACAGCCACGAGATCCGCAATCAATGCCTCCTCCGAATTAGTAAACCTCCTTACCACAGATCGGAATAACCTAGTTTCGAAAGCTTGGTCATATGTCAAGCTTTTAGAAACGTTCTGGAAATTCATCCATCTTGCTTCCGGATGATCTTTAAAGTAGTTATAGAAATCTTTGTAACGAATAAAAGCTATGGTTTTTTGACCAGCATTAGAATTAGTTTCTGAAGGCATAACCAATTCAAGATACTTGATATCAAATACCATATCAGAATGATGCTTGTCAAAGACAAAATCTTCTTTAAAATCTAAGTAATAAAGCTGCTTTGAAAAGATACTGTCACCAGTAGCATTCAACCAGAAATTGTCCTGAAATTCAGCAATAGATAATGGCTGGGTAAATTCTTCATCACCAAATACTTCTAAGGCATTCTCCTCTACAATAGCTTTGTAAATGTGATTTACGATTCCATTTGCCTTGGTATCTCCAGACCCATACAACGGTTTATTGTACTTTTCACGAAGGTCAATTCTTCTCCATACCCCAATTTGGTACATTTTATCATCTTCTCTGATCCTTTTGGCAGAGTAGACTGTGTCCATATTAAACTGACGATCACCATAGCCTGAAGGACTCACGCTTGTGGCTGGAATCTGAGCCTCACTAGCAAGTGGCGCAATGCCTACTGCTATCAGCAGAGATAGGATTAATTTTAAAAGAAGCTTTTTCATAATCATTCGTTTATCATAATCCCCAATATCGCTTTACTTAACACGAATAGGGACAACTTGTCTTAATTCTGAAGGAATTTTATTTCCCCTAAAGTTTGTTCTAGTTACCTGTCTAATCTCGAAAACTACAACATCACCAGTTCTAGCACTTTCTAGTAAGGAACGCATTGCTAGACTATTACCATTTGAGATTTGGACTGTCTGTCTTGGCACTTCATTTCTCAATAATCTCATTTCACCACCTGTCACATCGAAACTAGCATCTTTGGACATGGTTCTTGCGAAAGTAGGTTCTGCCTTCGCCAGCATTTTAAGCCCCATCAGAGAAGCTATTGCTTGAGCTTGGCTCAAGTCAATCTCAGATCCATTGGATGTAACTGGAACTAAAGAAGGTAAAGGAACCGGCTTAATTTCATAATCAACGTTACCAATTTTATTACCTCCACTACTCACTCCAATATCAACTTTGCCAGATGCTCCTGGCACAATGGTCAATTGCCCTGGCTTACTTCCTTTGATAGACTGTCCATTGGTAACAGTAAACTCTGGGGAATAGGTATTCCCTAAGGCCGGTACTTCAATCAAAAGCTCATTGGCACAATCTGCATAGAGCTGATTAACTACTTCAGAGGAAACCTTAATAACCGGTTGGGCTACGAAATATTCATACTCTACTGGGAGTACTTTATCCTCACCGCCAATATTGGTGATAATTTCACCATTAATAATTCTTCTTGCCAATCCACGCTCATCATACTCAGTCGCAGGAGTTACAGTAAATTCAATCTTACCAAAGCCTTTCGGATCTACTGTGACAGCACGGCCATCGATAGTCATCGTCGGAGCTGCTGATGTAGAACTTGATGCGATAAACATATCTGCTTCAAATTTGGTACCTGCTGCTACTACATTAGACAACGCTGCAATCCTAGCTTCAGTCACATCCGCTTTGAAAAAGAATGAACCAATCGTATTCTGCACGGCGGTTAATGATTCGCTTTCTATATTCAAAACTTCGTTTTGATATTGGGAGATTAATGCGATAACAGCACCCACTGGAGATTTTACAAAGTTAAGTTTCTCAAAACTCATGTTCCTTGCCTCACGATCGTTTGCAAATAATTCAATGTCTTTGGCATCTTTTGCAATAGCATCAAACGTTAAGTCTCCAAGACCCACACTGGACAATATTTCAGTGATTTTGGTAGGATAAGCATTCAGCCTGGCCTTCATCTCCTCACCTTTGCCCTTATTTACGAAGATATTACCTGTAATTTCTGTATTCTTTAGATTTGCATTAACAAAGTTGCCTTCGTCATTCTTAGCGTTAGATTGTAGAATCAAATCCTTTTTGATCGCTTCCAAATAATCAGTGACCTCAGCTGTTGCAGTTCTGATTTGCTGGGCTGCAGCCACTTTAGGTACATCTACTTCCTTATTTCCTTGCTGTTCTACCGTATATGCGATAGACTCAACTGTTTTTTCATTCTTATTGATAAAATTCCGAGATGTTCTTTCCATCCCATCATTAATCAATACAAATTTCTGGAGGATTTGGTTACTTACCTGGAGGGCCAATAGGGCCGTTAAAACCAGGTACATCATACCAATCATCCGCTGTCTAGGTGTCTCTTTAGCTCCTGCCATTTTTAAGTTTTACTGGAATTTAAAATGAATTGAAGAGAAATTAACCTTTCATAGCGGATAGCATTCCACCATAGATCTTATTCAACGAACTCACGTTCTGATTCAATTTTGATAATTCTGTTTTGAAAGCCTGTGTTTCCTTGCCTGCCTCTGAGAGGCCTTCCATAGCCGCAGTCATATTGGCATAGAACTTATTCAATGTCTTCACATGACTGTTTGCATCTTGAAGCTCCATTTCATAGACAGAATTCAATGCAGAAAGATTTTTTGTAACTGTAACCACCTGATTATGGTATGCTTTTGCATCTTGAGATGCAGCAGACATTTCCGTAAGTGCCGCTGCTGTTTTACTATACGATGCGTTCATATCCACCAAAGTTTTGGCAGCAGACTTTACGTTAGTTGCATATTCATTAGTGGCGACTGCTGCATCGGATAGGTTACCCATCTTCTGAGCAGAAGTAGCTAGATTTTGCATTCCTTTGCCTAGGCTTTCGATCAATTCCGGGCCTACTTTGGCGTTAGCTAGCATTTCATCTAGCTTCTGAGAAACCTGATCTCCACCAGCCGCACCTTTTTTGGCTTTTGGAGCTCCTAGTGCATCGCCTGCTAATTCCGGATATACTTTAGACCAATCTAAATCTTCATGGCGTGGCTCAAATGCAGAAAGGAAAAATATAAATGCCTCTGTAGTAAGTCCAATACCAATCATCCAATTGGCTCCAGTCCAATCTAAGATTTTGAACATCGCACCAAGAATAACGACCGCAGCACCAATACCATAAACCTTTGGCATTATGCTGGAATAAAATTTTGCTGAAAACGAGTTACTGTTGCTAGCCATGTGTTAAAATGTAATTAAGGTTTTAAGGTAATTTTCGTATATGTAAGAATAGGGTGATCTATCTTCTTCTTCTTGTTGAATTTTTCACATCCATAGATCCTGAGCGACCAATAAATGTCATTTTTGTCCTGAATCCAATGTGCGCTTGAGCTACGTCTTCGTACTCATAGGTTCTTGTACTTGTCTCGAGGTAATGAGCAATATCTTTCCAGCTCCCGCCTCTGACAACTTTTCTAGGTTCATTAGGGTCTTCATATACTGGATTCAAATCCCATGTAATAGAGCTGGAGGTTGTAGCATAGGCATCGAGTACCCATTCGGCAACATTTCCGGACATATTGTAGAGACCATAACCATTTGGTGCAAAAACATCCACAGGTGCAGTATAGGCAAAACCATCATCTATGTAATTTCCCCTTCCGGGTTTAAAGTTTGCCATTAAGCACCCTCTTTTATTCTTCAAGTAAGGACCGCCCCAAGGATATTTGGCTACTTCTTTACCGCCTTTGGCTGCGTATTCCCACTCTGCCTCTGAAGGAAGTTCAAATGCAGGCCCATCAAAATCGCTTTCATCATTTGCTCTCATGTGATAGGTTCTCCATTCACAATATTTTTTAGCCTGATCCCAACTGACGCCGACCACGGGATAATTATCAAAAGCTGGATGATCAAAGTAAAACTCCATCAATGGATCACCATAGTGGTATGCAAAGCTCGTCGACCAAACTGTGGTATCTGGTCTGAGCTCTTCATAATTCAATTGAGGAGGATCTTTAAGAGTAGTAGGAGTACCTGTTTCATAGGTTCCGCTTTTCACAGATTCTAAAAATTGACGGTACTTGTTGTTGGACACTTCGTATTTGTCCATAAAAAACTCCGAAATGGTGATTTGCTTGTTCAGGGCAGATTGCGTGTATGCGATATCTTCATCTGCCTGCCCCATCCAAAATGTCCCAGCTTTAACTGGAACCATATCGTATGGAAGGCTCTGTTGCCAGTTGGCTCGTTTCGGAACACCTGTCACCTCACCTCTTCTATTCATCTTTTCGCTAGCTGAACCTTTCTTATTAAAAAGACCGCAACTCGGCAAAAGCGTCACTATTGCCAAACCTAGGGTCATGGACATTAAGCGAACATTAATTTTTCTATACATAAATGACGTTTTTTCGTTCATCAAATAATTACGCTGTGTAAAGTATTCTCAAGAGTCGAAATTTAGCTGAATTTGGCTCAATAATGCAAATAACCTGCCAAAATATAAGACAATGATAACACCTGGGTAAATCTCGTATTTATTAAAACCACAAAAATTTGGATAAATTCAGAACCTAAATCTTGGTGTCCTTTGAATTACACGCTGTACTTCACTGCTCACATTTGACAGCGTATAGCGGAGCATTAGTTCATGACTTGTAGGCGATTTAGCCTCAATTCCACTAAATACTAAGTCAAATGCATACCCCAATTTAAGGGAATTGTCTTTTAACAAACTGTAACCTAGAATAAAGGATACTGATTCTTCTCCTCTAAATCCTATCCCTCCACTTATCTTATTCTGATGCGTAGCAATAACGCTCGCTTCATAAGAAAAATTATTAAAGGACACTGATTTTAATAAAAAACTAGGCTCAATTGAGAGCTGACCCACTGGCCGAAATCTATAGCCAACAAGTAAATATGAGTGATTTTTTAATTGATTTGCATATGAACCATCACCAAAATCAAAGTTTGGTTCATTGATATGTCTGGTACTTAGACCTATATAATAGTTGCGCGAATCTAATAACAACCCTGCTCCAAAATTTACATTTACTTGGCTCTCCTTGCCTACTACTGGGAGATTTGGCTCAGGATTCACTACAATGAGCTCACCATAATCTAACGAACTGGAATACATGCCTAAATATGCACCAAAACTTAGGATTGAATTAGTGAGCTTTTTATGATAGGCTCCCTGTAGATTGATTTCCAAATTTCCAGTGGCGCCTAGTTGATCATTGAGAATCGTAAGACCATATCCAAAGTTTTTGCCTTCTAGCCTTCCTTGTGCTGTTACCAATTGCGTAACCGGTGCTCCTCCTTGGCCAGTATTTGTAGTATAATTCAACCACTGGGAGCGATGTAAAGCTGAAAATCTAAATCCTCCTTCTTTTCCTGTAAATGCCGGATTGTAGTACATGCCATTGTACATGTATTGAGTAAATTGAGAATCTTGCTGGGCCATCAGCGAAGAAATCTCAAAAAAGAACACTAAGAGAAGTGAATATCTCAAAAAGTATTTGCCATGGCCTCTTTGGATCATTGTATCGTGGTTTCGTCTAACATTTTAACTAGTGTAAGAATTTAAACTGAAAAACCACAGAATTAGGTTCTATGTTTTACAAATTATTCGCCTTTTTAATATAAAGCTCTAATGCGCCTGTCATACTTGGGGCATTTGGCATAGGCGCTTCAATATCCAAAAACAAATCCAAATCTCTAACTGCTTGAGCTGTGGTAGGTCCAAATGCAGCTATTCGCGTATTGCCCTGTTCGAAATCCGGGAAATTGATTTTCAATGACTTGATTCCAGACGGACTGAAAAAAGCTAAAATATCATATTTAACATCCGCCAAATCAGATAAATCTGCCTCTAGGGTATGGTAAATGATAGCTTCTGTAAATGCAATCCCATTTTTCTCCATATATTCAGGGATGTCGTCTTTACGAATATCCGAGCACGGAAACAGGTACTTCTCTGATTTATGCTTTTTGAAGTAATCAAATAAATCCTGAGCAGTCTTCTGACCTACGAATAATTTACGCTTTCGGATTACAATATACTTCTGAAGATAATGGGCGGTTTGATCAGATATACAAAAATACTTCATGTCTGCCGGCATTTCAATTTTGAAATCCTTACAGATCGCAAAGAAATGATCAATCGCGTTACGGCTTGTGAAAATCACGGCTGTATGCTTCAAGATATCAATCTTCTGCTTGCGGAATTCCTTTGGCACCACTGGCTCAACCTTTATAAATTGACGAAAGTCAATCTTCAGGTTATATTTCTCCGCCAACTGTACATAGGGAGAATTTGCACCCGCTGGGGCTGGTTGAGATACTAGAATACTTTTTACTGGTCTAAACCTGTCTTTGGTAACTGCGCTCATGCTTCTATTATTCCTTTTGGTGATTTCCCAGATTAATAACCCAAATCAAGAACCAATTTGGCCATGATCAAAAACGGCACTAATTCTGCGATGCAAAGGTAAGTAAATAAATGGTATTTCTTAAAGCCCAGTCTATTCACCATAATAATAAATAGTCCCAGTATACCCAAGAGGTAAAGCCAGAAAAACCCTGTAAATGAGAGTTCCAAAGCTATTTTTAAGGATGAAAATGCATTCAGTAAATAAAATGTACATATCATTATCAAACTGATAGTAGCGATGACAACTAGGCGGAATAAATAAAAGAAATGTGGAAATTCTAATTTCCCCAAATCAAATAAATAAGATAAAATCCTAATAGCCGTAAACTTGAGAATAGTCAGTACTAAGAGAAAAAAAGCACCTCCAATCCAAAGTACAGATAGGCTGATAAAATTCAATTCAACTCTCACTAAAAGCCATTCTTGACGAAAAACCACCAGACTAATCACCATCGCAAGCGACAAAAGCATATTCACTATAAACACATATAAGAGAATATCTGCAGAAAAAAACTTCTGCAAACTCCCACTTTCAGAAAAATCTTCTGCATTTAATAAGGATATAGGTTTGATCATCATTGCGAAAATAAAAGGGTAAGCCAACTTGTAAAGCGTAACCAATAATAAGGAGGTCAGCAGACCCATCACAAAAAAGTCACGAATGCTTTGCCTATCATAATTTCTTTTTTCTGAAAGCAACTCCACTTCTTTTACCTTGGATTCTAAGGGCTCAGCCTTTAATATTTTCTTTACACTCGCCTGATCTGAAGAAATCCCATTTTTAAAAACAGTTAGGCTCACTGGATCCCCAACAAATTCTTTTTTGAGGTCTGCCACTTGCGTAGTGAATGCAGTATCCTGATCGGTAAAAAACCATAGTTTCTCCCCAATAAAAACTACGGAATGATCCGGAAATTCAAATGAGAAATAGGACAAGGGAAATGCCTCTAAATCCATCTCCAACACCAATCTATCATTTGAACTAAACCAGGTCTCTCGTTCACCTGCTTGCCACTTTGGGTTGTAATCTTCCAATACCTGTGAAAATGCCTGCTCCCCAACTGCAAAAAGCAGCGAAAACAAAAGTATTGACTTACTGATCAATTTTTTCATACTCAAAATCTGGCTAGATAGCCAAAATGTATCCTAGAATAGGAGAATTGTAAGGGTTGTAAATTGGACTTTCCGACTCCATAGATAAATCGAAAGACACCCGTGCCAGTATCTAAGTTGATGCCTGCACCAAATGAAACAGGTGTATCTACTGAAGGTGCAAAGTACGGGTTTTCCAGAATCCCAAAGTCAGCAAAAACGAGAAGAAATGAGTTTTCTCCAAAAAAAAGTCTTTGCTCCATATTTATGTAACCATAGGAGCCCGCGAAAAAGAAATTCTCGTTAAAGCCTCGGATACTCTTCAATCCACCCACTCGGAATAAATCATTCAAAAGCAACTTTTGATTTTGCGTAAAACCTCCACTTCCTCTAATCCACATCCCCCAGTGAGCGCTGATAAAAATATGTTGTTCTATTTCTGCACTTCCCGCATACTGAGGGCTGTTCAAATCCAAATCCACATATACCTCTGGGGGAAATCCCGTGTTTTCCAGAATCCTCTTATTTCCCAAAGCAAATTCACCACTGATCAGGAAGCCCCTCCTAGGAAAATAAGGCGAATCCAACTTGTTCCAGTTCCAACCTACCCCATATTGATTCCAGCGGTAATCTGCCACGTCCGGCAGCTCAGTCACTGCATCAAACCCTTTGGTGCTCAATACATCGCTGGAATGACGCTGAGTAAAAAACCTCAGGTAACTATTCTGGCTCAGATGGTATCCAAAATCCAATCGCAAGAACCTAGTTAAAAAAGTAGAATCCTGCTTGAGCAAATTGAACCCCACATTGAAATCCAGTGGGGAATTAAATAAAAAAGACTCTTTTGCAGAAATAGCCAAAGACTGCGTTGCTATGTTGAGTCGCTGCCAATGAACAGACACATCTCTGCCCTTGCCTCCCAAATGATACAATTCCAAATCTAATTGTCCTGTGATAAGCATCTTCCCTGGCTCATTCTCATTGGGAAGCAGTCCAATTATTCCATCCAGCACATTGGTATTTCTATCCCGTAACGTAAAAGTTGGCCGTGCTTTTTGGATCTGAAAATCAACTGTGGGCGACAGGGCCTGCACAAAATAAGGAGAGCGGCTGAGCACTTGAGTTGCTTCCTCCAATTGTTTTTGAGAAAATGGCGTACCGGGTTGAATATCGGTCACATTTTGAATATATCTCGCTTGGGTTTTAGTGTCTCCTGCTACTTTGAGACTATCCCAAAGAATCAGCGGCCCAGAGGCATATACTAATGTCGCTGATAGTCCGCTACCATTTCGCTGGATACTATCGAGCTTTAGTTCTGCAAATGGATACCCACTATTTTCTGCCGTGGAAATTAATTGTAGCATCCACTGAGAGGCAGAAGCATATTCTCTTGATAAAGGACCAAGTTTTTTAAAATACTCCCCAGGCACATTCCCTTTAGAAATCGCTTCCCAGAAATATTTCTCTCCAAGTACAAATTTCACACGCAAAGAATCGCTGGTCACTTCTTCATCCTGCACATAAAGCCCAATATACCCCTCGTTTTGTAGCGAATGCTTAATGGAGTCTAGGTACTTCTTGCCATCTGCCATAGAGGAAAATGCTGTCCAATCAGCAGATTTCCGAGATTCATCACTTGTCCACCTTACCCAAAAGCCTGCTTGAGCCATACAAAGCTGTGCTCCGGCAATAAAAAAAATAAAGCATGCCAGGACGAGGGTTTTCAAAGGGCTGACGGGGAATGATTATATTCGCAAAATAACAGAATTCACATTGGCGGGCATATACATACACGTTCCTTTTTGCAGGCAGGCTTGCCATTATTGCGACTTTCACTTCAGTACCAATCTGGACAGAATGGATCAAATGGCTGAAATGATTTGTCGTGAACTAGTATTGAGAGCCGACTACCTGCCAAACAAAAATATAGAAAGCATCTACTTCGGAGGAGGGACACCTTCACTTTTGCCTCCAAATCTTATCGAAAAGATTCTAGACCAAACTGCCAGAACCTACACTTCTGTGTGGCAGGAAGTCACCCTAGAAGCAAATCCCGATGATTTGACTGGGCATAATTTAAATTCCTGGAAAAGCATAGGGATAGACAGACTTAGTCTGGGGATACAGAGTTTCGATGAAGAAGTCTTGAAATTCTACAATCGTGCACATTCTGCTGAAGAATCCAGATCAGCGATAGCCAAGGCAAGGAAAGTGGGGTTTGAAAAATTCAGCTTAGACTTGATCTATGGCTATCCACAGTCAAATCATACCCTGTGGAAGCGTGATTTATCTGAAGCTATCGCTCAGAATCCGGGACATATTTCCAGCTATGCACTGACAGTAGAACCCAAAACAGCACTGGGCAACTGGACTAAAAAGGGGAAGTTTCATCCCTCAGAGGAGGATTTTGTTGCGGAGCAATTTGAAATTCTTCAGGAACAAACCGAAAAGGCCGGATATATTCAATACGAGGTCTCTAACTTTGGCAAGCCTGATCAATTCGCCTTGCACAATACTAATTACTGGAAAGGTATTCCCTACTTAGGAGTAGGTCCAAGTGCTCATTCCTTTGACGGAAAAAACAGAGGAGCCAATCCTTCCAACAACGCACGCTATCTGAAAAAATTGGAAAATGAGACGATCCCATTTGTGGTGGATAACCTTACCGATGACGAGCGATTAAATGAATATATACTTACTGGACTAAGGACATACTGGGGAATTGATTTTGGAACTATTCACCGGGATTTTGGCCAAGATCTTTTGACTGCCAAAAAAGCCATACTATCCCAAATGGATTCGGAAGGCTGGCTCATTTGGAAGGATAAAAACCTATCTTTGAGCAAAAGCGGAAAGCTACTTGCTGATAGTATCGCAGCGGCACTTTTCGTGTAACAGTAACGATATGAGCAAAGACGGATATTTCAGTAGAAAAAAAGAAGTAGCACCTCTTGAAACTGCCTTCAATGATCTACTCAGAGCCTACCGCTTGGAGGGTAAATACAAAGAAAAGTCATTAATTCAGGATTGGCCTACACTGGTAGGTAAAACCATCGCAGACCGAACTACTTCCGTATTTATTCGTGATAAAAAGCTTATAGTGAAATTAAGTTCCGGCCCCATCAAGAAAGAAGTATTGATGAACAAAAGTAAAGTCCTCCTGCTGATCGAGGAGAAGTACGGTGCTGGAGTCATCGATGATCTGGTGTGCCTATGATCAGGTCAAGATCCTGCAGAGCGCCAGTGTATTTAGACTTTTTAACATCTGACCAGAGTCAGTAACCAACCCTCCACCACAATTTTCCAATCCGAATGAGTATTATTGTGGAAGCGCATCCATGATCAAACTACCACCAATCCATATCGGAAAGCTCAGCTTATTGCTCGCCATCCTGGTATGGCTCTCCCTGCTATTTGTGGATTTAGTAAGACTGGTAGGGATCCTCAATCAAATGGACTCTGGTATTGCTATAGAATTCACCTGGATTTTGCAAACCCTGTTTTTTATCACCATTTACAGTTTTTATAACTATTCCATCACAAAAAGTACCCAAAGCGACTTCCTCAATTTAATATGGAGAGGCGCATCTACCGGGATTTTCGCAGTGGCGATTTATATCATCATTGACCTGTTTTATAACTCACTTGGTGAAAGTAAGCTTGCCACAGAGCCATTTCTCAAAACATTCTTCTACCATATTCGCTTCGGGCTAGTGACGGTTTTTTTGGTGTCCACGGCACTATTATGGCAGCATCTTATCCTATATCAAAAGACAAAGCGGGTAGTAAAGCAGTGGCAGGCCTACGAAATCGCCATGCTAGTATCCATGTTTTTGGTGTTTTTTGACAGAGGCTCTAATGAATACAGCTTCTTTTTTGGCTTAGTCCTCTTAGGGATTTTGGCTGTGATACTTTCTACTAATCTGAAATGGATCCCTTACCTGACCTTCAGAGAAAAGTGGAAATCCTTACTCTTCCTTTCTATCATTATTTCATCTATCTGCTATTTCCTTTGGTACACTTTTTCTATCGAGAAAGAATACGACTATCCGGTCAATCTAACCTGGAATTTGTTTCTGATTTCGCTTTTTTGGTTTGTTTTGGTGTATGCTGTTCTCAGCTTTTTAGTTACCCTGTTTAACCTACCTACTTCATCGGTTTTTGAACAAAAGCTAACTGAAGCGATTAATTTCCAGCGCTTGAGTCAGTCCATTCAACCTGAAGAAAATGAGGAACAGGTGTTGGATATTCTAATGGACTCCTGCATGAGTGCCGCCTATGCAGATGCAGCTTGGCTGGCGATGACCAGCGAAGAATTCCCAAGCGGCTTTTTCCAAGAGCGATTTATAGACCGCAAGACTAGGGAAGAGATTTCGGATTTGATCGAACAAGAGAAAACTGCGCAAGAATGGGCTTCTGAAAAGCGTCCAGATAATCTAAGTCCTCTCAATATTAGACTTGCTCATCCAAAATATGAGTCTGTTCTCTTGGTTCCTTTGGTGATAAATAAATCTGTAATTGGCAAAATCGTGCTTTGCAAAGAAGTACGTGATGGCTTCAACAAGGAAATGCTGAACATCATCAGCACTTTTGGCAGGCAAGCCTGTATTGCAGTAGAAAATCACCGATTGCTCAATCAAGCTATCCTCAATGAACGCTACCAAGAGGAACTAAAAATTGCCCAGCGGGTACAGAAATCTCTGCTACCTACCAAATTAGATCACAATCAATGTTTTGATATTTGCGCCTTTTCGAACGCAGCCGATGAAGTGGGCGGGGATTACTACGATACCTATCAACTTGACCAAGATAGGTATGTATTAATAATTGGCGATGTGTCGGGTAAAGGTACTTCGGCAGCTTTTCACATGTCGCAAATGAAAGGAATTTTCCAAAGTCTTATCCAGCTGAATATCAGTCCATCAGACTTTATGATAAAGGCCAATTCAGCTCTGAGTAAATGCCTGGAACGAAACCACTTCATTACCGCATCGATTTTTATTATCAACACAGCAAAACAAACCATCTGTCATTCGCGTGCAGGTCATGTGCCGACTCTCTTCCATCAGAAAAAAATGAACCAATCAGACTATTTAGAGATTGATGGCTTGGGATTGGGTATTTTAAGAAACATGCAATATCAAAAGTACGTTGTGGAAAAGACATTTACCTACCAAGCAGGAGATGTATTAGTCCTCTTCACTGATGGTATAGTAGAAGCAAAAAATGACAAATCCCATCAATTCGGCTATGAGCGAGTCAGAACCCTATTAGAGGTATATCACGAACTAGATCCACGAGAAATTCAGACTAAAATCATTGATTCGCTGCATGACTTTGTAGGTGGGGACCGATTAATAGATGATGATTATTCCATGATGGTCGTGAAATTTTCCGACCAAAATAAAGAAAGCTAGAAGATGCTAACGATAGAAACCCAAGAAGAAAACGGACACAATATATTGCTATTGAAAGGGGAAGTAGATGCCAGCAACTCGGTGATACTGGATGAGGCGATTACCAAAATGGTTGCCGGGGGAAGTAATTCCATTTTAGTAGATGGCTCAGGTCTGGAATACATTTCTTCGGCAGGCCTAGGCGTATTCATGTCTTACTTGGAGGATTTTCAGGAAAAAGCAATTGATCTGAAAATTTATTCGCTTTCAGACCGTGTCTTCGAAGTGTTTAAAATCTTGGGCTTAGACCAGCTGATGCGTATTTACCCCGACAAAAAAACTGCCCTGCTTAGCTGAAATGAAACATCAGATGAAAATATCTTGTCAAACCACAGCACTCTCTGAGCTGCGTGTCTTTTTGAAAAAGACCCTGGGGGAGCTGCAGCTAACTGACATCGACCAACTCCAGATCACGCTGGCAGTGGAAGAGGTATGCGCCAATCTGATCATCCATTCTCATAAGTGCAACGCACTAGACTATATCCAGCTCAATATCAAACAAAATCCAGGTAAATTGATTTTTGAAATTACCGATGAAGGTAAAGCATTCAATATGCTCGATTATGAAGTCCCAGATCTTATAAAAGTGAAAGAAGAAAAGCGAAAAGGAGGTTTAGGCATAATTTTGGTCAAGAAGATAATGGATGAAATTGAATTTGAATCGAGCAAAGGCACAAATACCTGCCGATTGATCAAATGGTTTCAGTCCTAATTCTTGTTAAAAGCTTAGTATTCGGGACTTATGACTTTAAATCCTAATAAATTTGTAAAATTGCAATTCAATTCTGCCATTTAACACATGACAAACCGAACCATTTCGGCCTTTCTTTTCACCCTCCTCCTAGCATTTGAATCTACCGGTTCAGCGATGGCTTTCGTACAAGCATCAGGACAGGACGACCCTTTATTGACTATAGGAGGTAAGACTGTGGACAAGGATGAGTTAATTCACCTGCTTTCTAAGGGCAGCAAAACTGAACCCGGCACCCCGGGGATGTCCAGAGAAGAGTTTAACGAGAATCTTGACCTATTTATCAACTACAAACTCAAAATAAGAGAGGCAGAAGCTCAAGGACTAGATAAGTCTGAAGAATTCCTCCAGGAGTTCGAATCCTTTCGGGAAAACATCAAGGCACCATTTCTCATCCGCAATTCGTTGGAAGAAGGGGAATTAAGAAAAGCTTATTCCAGAATGCAGGAGATAATACGAGCCAGCCACATACTTCTCCAGTTTCCACCAAATGCCACTGAGGAAGACAGCCTCATCGTACTTCGAATGGCCTTGAAAATAGAGTCCGAAATAAAAAACGGCGGGAGCATAAATGACCTCGCTGTAGAATATTCTGATGACCCTTCAGCACAAGTGAATAAAGGCGATTTGGGCTATTTCTCTGCACTTCAAATGGTACAACCGTTCGAAGACGCAGCCTTCTCCCTTCAACCTGGACAAGTGTCCTCTCCTGTGTTGACCAATTTCGGCTATCACATTATTAATATAAAAGATCGTCAACCCAACCCTGGTCAAGTAAGGGTCTCTCACATATTAGTGAGAATAGATGAAAATAGTGCCACTGGGGAAGACCTTGCTAAACGCAAAGTGGCCGACATCTACAATGAGATCCAGAAAGAAAGCACGATCTGGGAAAATATAGTAAAAAATTATTCCGAAGACCCTGCAAGCAGTCAAAAAGGAGGAATGCTCCCCTGGTTTAGTGTGGGATCAATGATCCCGGAATTTGAAATGGCTGCCTTTTCATTGACTGAAATCGGTGAAGTATCCCCTCCTGTTCGAACTAGGTATGGTTATCATATTTTGAGATTAGAGAACAAAAAGCCTATAGAAAGTTTTGAAGCGATGGAAGAGAATATCCGCTCTAGGATTTTGAGAGATTCTCGCTCCACGATGATTCAGTCGCAAGTGATGGCTATTCAGAAATCTCGATACAATTTCGCCGAAAACGAAAAATATGTAGCCAAATTAAGATCGGAATTAAATACGTCCACCAAACATGATTTTGCCTTAGCTCTGGCCAACAAAGACCTAGCAAGCAATTATCTCTTTTCTCTTCGGGACAAAAGCTACTTCGCCCAGGATCTTCTTGATTATATGAATGACCAAGAGATCGACCTAAAGCGCACGAGCGGGATTTTCGATGCTTGGTATGAGCGCTTCTTAGCCTCAGAACTAAATACAGCCGAAGAAGCAGATTTGACAGCAAATAATAAAGATTACCGTATGCTCCTGAAAGAATATCGAGATGGTATTTTACTGTTTTCCCTGATGAACGAGGAGGTTTGGCAAAAAGGCCTCATGGATTCTGTAGCGCAAAAAGCATTTTACCAAGAAAACATTCAGAATTACCAGTGGAAAAGAAGGGTGAATGCCTTCATCGTAAAAATCCTCGAAATGAGTCAATTGGATGCTGCCAGGAAATTTCTCCAAGGCAAACCACTTTCAGATGAACTTATCACTTCTTTCAAGAATAGTTACGAAAGCACCAACCCCTTGGCTTACCAGACAGAAACTGGAAACCTAGAATACCGAGAACATCCTGTCCTATCCAAAGCAGATTTGAATACTGACTATCAAGAACTTGAAGCCAACGGACATTTGCATCTTGTGATCTTGGGGGAAAAAATGAATGCTGGACCTAAAAAATTCGAAGAAACACTGGGACTCGTCATACGAGACTATCAAGAGTTCTTGGACAAAAGTCTCTTGGAAACATTGCGCAAAAAGTATCCGATTAAAATCAATCCAAAAGTTAAAGAGGAAACTTTCATAGCTTTGAATCAATAATAATTCACCATAGAAAACCGTCTCTCTAGTATAGGCAGAAGGGAAAACATCCATGAAATTGCTAAACCGACTTACATTCACTCTACTTGTCACCTTGCTGATTACCGCATCATTTGCACAAGAATCCCCCCCAACAGGACAGGTTCTTGATAAAATCGTCGCTAAAGTGGATAATTATATCTTGCTTGAATCAGACGTACAGAAAGCCTATATGGAAGCTATATCCCAAAGTCAGCAGGGACAAGTAGCTCCTACTCGATGCCAAGTATTCGAATCCTTGATGATCAATAAATTGATGGTAGCCAAAGCTGAAGTCGATTCTGTGGTAGTCACAGATGCAGAAGTAATGCTTCAAACAGAACAACGATTCAACATGGTCATGCAGCAGTTTGGTGGTGATGAAAATACGCTCGTACAGGCCTATGGCAAAACCTCAGATCAGCTCAAATCTGAAATTGAAGATGTGATCCGGGAACAACTAATTGTACAACGTATGAGAAACCGGATTACTGAGGGGTTGACTGTTTCTCCAAATGACGTAAGGCTGTTTTTCAACAGTATCCCTACGGATTCTTTACCCTTATTCACATCCGAAGCTACCGTAGGCCAAATCGTAGTCAAGCCGCAAGTAAATCCTCAGACTAAACAGGATGTTTACGATCAGCTCGTTCAATTCAAAAAAGATATAGGAGAAGGAAAAGCGGAATTTGCAGATTTAGCCAGGAAATATTCTGAGGATCCCGGTTCAGCGACCAATGGTGGCGATTTGGGTTTTTCAACTAGAGGACAAATGGTCCCGGAATACGAAGGAGCTGCATTATCACTGAGACAAGGAGAAATTTCTGACCCAGTGGAAACTGAATATGGGTTTCATATGATACAATTACTGGAAAAAAAAGACAATACCTATAACTCTAGGCACATATTGATATCTCCTAAAGCCACAGAAGCGGATGTAAAAAAATCGGAGCAATACCTAGATAGTCTAAGAACAGAAATCAAAGCCGGAAGAATGGATTTTGCCAAAACGGCCAAAGATTTCTCTGACGACAGAAGCACATCCGATAACGGTGGATTCTTCACAGATCCTTCCAATAATTCTAATCGTCTATCCTTACGGACACTGGAAGACCCTTTGCTTTTCTTTATGATAGACACCATGCAGGTAGGAGACATCACGCTACCCATGCAATTTGAAGATCCTAGAGAGGGAACCAAAGTTCGGATCCTGTACTACAAAGCAAAGTACCCCGCTCACCGAGCGAATATGACGGATGACTACGAAAAGTTAAAAGCTGCTGCCTTACGCAAAAAAGAAGAGGAACTTCTTGGCAAATGGTTTATTACAGCCAAAGAGGATATTTTCATCGACTTGGATCCGGCCTACGACCGATGTGACGCACTCGCTGAGAAATAAAAAAAAACCGAGAAAATCCTCGGTTTTTTTTGTCCATATCTGATAATGTGCAGCGAGTTCACTATAATGGGATTTGCCTAAAACTGCAACAAGGTCATAAGACCTGATTATTTCTTCCCAAATAGTGCCTTAAATGCTAAGCCTATTTGTTTCAATCCCTCTTTAAACAATCCTTTGGATTCTGCCAGTTTCGGCTTGATATCCTCAGTCCGTTCCTTGATTTCCCGTTCTAGAATCTGCTTGCCCTTTTTAAACTCAGCTTCTAGCGAAGTTTTATTCTCTTTCAAGTCCTTGATCTTCTTATCGATATCTTCCTTCATCTCAGAACCTGCTTCAGATCCTTTTTTGACAAGTTCCTCAATTTTATCACCAATCTCTTTGAGTACTTTTTCTATGTCCTGCGTACTGGATTTCTTTTCTTCCATGACTAAAAATATTTAGATGAACTGTTATCCTTCAAGTTAATTACTTTTTTTTGAATGCCTCTTTTCTGATCAATAATATGAGGTGAAAACCCTAATTATCAACCGATTCACCGGCCTGAGTCTGCTTTTCATAAAGCTCAGCATACACTCCTTTTTGCTTCATCAGTGACTTGTGATTTCCTCGCTCGATCACTTTGCCATCATCCAACACTATGATCTGATCAGCTAGCTTGGCTGAGGATACTCGGTGGGAAATAATGATAGAAGTACGATTTTGCATAATATTCTTCAGAGCAGTCAAGATCACATTTTCCGTCTTGGTATCAACCGCCGAAAGACAATCATCCAAAATCAGAATTTTTGGCTCCTTTGCTATCGCTCGTGCTATAGATACACGCTGCTTCTGCCCACCGGACAGCGTAATCCCCCGCTCACCCAACATCGTTTCAAATCCTTTGGGAAATTCCACGATGTTCTGATAGACATCTGCATCTTTTGCCGCCTGCGCTATAATCTCAGGGTCCGATTTCTCTATGCCGAACGCAATGTTATTCCCTATGCTATCAGAGAATAAGAATACATCCTGAGGCACATAACCTATTTGCCTGCGAAGATCCGAGATGGAGAACGAGTCAATAGGTTTACCATCTACTTTGATCAATCCGGAGCTGGGATCATACATCCGCATCAATAAATTGGCAATTGTAGATTTCCCTGAACCTGTGGTACCGATGATTCCCAGCGTTTGTCCTTCTTTGATTTGGAAGCTGACATCCTGCAGCGCATGGGTACCCGAATCAGGATATACAAATGACACATGCTCCATTTCCACTGTTCCATGAATATCTGTCTTAATTTCATCTGTACTTTGGAGGTCATTCTTTTCATCCATAAACTCATTAATCCGCGTTTGGGAGGCCGCTGCACGCTGCACAATACTAGTCACCCAACCTAAAGAAGTGACTGGCCAAGTGAGCATATTGACATAAAGGATAAACTCAGCTATAACTCCATAGCCTATTTCCCCGCTGATGACCTGCAACCCTCCGGCATAGACGGTAATAATCGTAGAAACACCTACCAGTGCCATAATGATGGGGAAAAAAAGTGCATTAACCCGGGTCAGGCGAATGGATTTCACTTTGTAATCTTCACTTGCTGTCGCAAAATCATTGGCACTATCACTTTCTCTGACGAAAGCTTTGAGCACGCGAATACCAGAAAAAGCCTCCTGAACAAACGTGCTTAACTCACTCAGGCTGCGCTGGATCTTCTCAGATCGCTCATTGATCATATTATTCACATAATATATACTCAAAGAAAGTACTGGAAGCGGCAATAATGCATAGAGCGTCAGCATAGGGTTTACCGTGATCATATAAGTGATCACCAGCGGAAATAGGATCAGCAGATTTAGCCCATACATGATTGCTGGCCCAAGATACATGCGGACACGACTTACGTCCTCGGTGATTCTCGCCATCAAATCTCCTGTGCTATTCTTTCTGTAGAAACTAAGCGGAAGTTTTTGATAGTGTTCATAGATCTCGTTTTTCATGTCATATTCCACTTTCCTGGACATGATGATGAGCGTCTGACGTATAAAAAACAAGAAAATCCCGCGCAGTAAAGCCATCACTAAGATCAGCACGCCAAAGACTAAAACGAATTTTAGAAAAATATCCTGTGCCTGATTTCCCATTCCGCCCTGTGCCAGAGGCTGATAAATAGAAAAACTTTCAACCACATAATCTATTGCAAGTCGGACAAGCTGTGCAGGGATAATTACGAAAATGTTAGAAATCACCGTAAAAACAATCCCCAAAAGGATCAAGCCCTTGTATTTGTATAAATACTTATTGAGTCGCCAAAGTGGTTTCACCAAATAAAAATTTTAAAATGAAGGAAATAGATTAGTAAAACTGGGTACATTAATCCTTTGAAGGCCAATAAAAGTATTTAATTTTGTATCGGCTATTTTCACTAGGAGTCCCCAAATATAACACATTCTAAAAAGCTAAGTTCACATGTTAGAGATTAAAGCTACCGAAACAGTACGTGAAGGTTCAATCTTTGGCCAAATCACTACGATGGATCACGAGCAATTGGTGATCTGCCACGATGAAGCAACCGGCCTAAAGGCATTGATCGGAATTCACAACACCACCTTGGGACCCGCACTGGGTGGAACCCGCATGTGGCCGTATGCTTCTGAGGAGGAGGCGATTACAGATGTTCTTCGACTTTCCAGAGGGATGACTTTCAAAAATGCCCTCGCCGGATTGAACTTCGGAGGTGGCAAAGCCGTGATTTTGGGAGATCCAAAATTGAAAAATGAGGCATTCCTTCGACGATTCGGGAGATTTGTTCAAAGTCTTGGAGGCAGATATGTGACCGCGGAAGATGTCAACATGAACACTGCTGACATGGAATTCATTGGGCTAGAAACGCGCCATGTCACCGGACTTCCAGAGATCAAGGGGGGCGGAGGTGACCCATCTCCAGTCACGGCCTATGGCGTATATATGGGAATGAAGGCCGCAGCAAAAAAAGCCTTTGGCTCAGCATCATTGGAAGGAAAGAGAATCGGCGTACAGGGTGTAGGGCAAGTGGGCACGCACCTGATTGAGTTTTTGATCAAAGAAGGAGCCAATGTGTTGATTACAGATATTTTCGAAGACAAACTTCAGGCTGTAGCCAAGTCTACTGGAGCTCAGGTAGTCGATCCACATGTGCTTTACGATTTGGAAATGGATATCTACTCTCCATGTGCCCTAGGTGCTACGATCAATGATCAGACCATCGATCGCCTGAAATGTGCAGTGATCGCTGGTGCCGCGAACAATCAATTGCAAGACGAGGCCAAACATGGCCGAATCTTAGTGGACAAAGGAATTGTGTATGCACCTGACTTCCTGATCAATGCAGGTGGGGTGATCAAGGTAGGAGCGGAATACCTCGGCGGATACAATAGAGATACCGTGTACAAGCAAACAGAGAAAATCTACGATACCTGTTTGGGGATTTTGAATAAATCTGAAAAAGAAAATATCCCTGCACAGCAAGCGGCTAAGGAAACAGCAAAAGCTAGAATAGAAGCAATTGGAAGAGTGAAGTTATCTTTCTAAGTAACTAAATATCCCTATCTAAACCACCGGGAATGGCTTCCGGTGGTTTTTTTGTCTTATCCATCTAGGTGATAGCCACCTCAAATTACCTATATTTGCAACTCATTTCGAAGACATGCTAAACAGAAGAATACTCAGAGTAAAGGCTTTTCAAAATCTATATGCGTACGAGCAGTGCAAGGGTTCCAACCTCAGCCTGTCAAAAGATTTTATCCGGGCCTCATTTATGCCAGATCTGAACAGCATGGAAGTGCAAGATAAAACCGCACTGAACAAAGAAGCCGAGGAAGCAATCAAGCTTTTTGATCAAAACCTTACTTCAAAGGACCTACTCAAATCAAGTGAAGCAAACCGAAAAATCAAGCAGGTGGTTTTGGATGCTTTGAAAAAATATCATGAGTCAAACGATAAAGACCACCAATTTCTCTTGAAAAACATGGTGGTATCAGCCGAACGCATACCTCAGTTGTACTTATTGGCTATAGAGCTCCTACAGGCATTTGCAAAACATGTAGAAAAAGAAATTGAAAAGAAGAAGAAATTCGCCGGAAACAACCCTATTGGCTTTGGGAACGAACTCAACTTTCCAAACAACCAAGTGCTGGCTTCTCTGCGTGAATCTGATTCATATAAGGCAGCCGTAGCGAGAAATAACGTCAATCTCCACGATGTGGAGCTAGAAATCAGAGAATGGTTTAGAGACTACATAAAGCCCTCTGAGCAATATCAATCTTATCTTCAGCTAGAGAACCCTACTATTAAGCAGGATTTTGACCTAGTAGATGATTTGCTGAAAAAAGTCCTTTTCAAAAATGAAGTGATCCTGAATTATTTCTCCGAAAAAGACCTCAACTGGACCGAAGACAAATCAGTGGTGAGAAGCTTAGCATCCAAAGTATTGAAAAATGCTGCTAACCTTAATGAGGAAAATGAAAGTCAAATGCCGGAGATTGCAATGAACTGGGACGAGGATAAGGAGTTTTTTCAAAATATCTTTAACTTCACGATTGAAAATGATATAAACAGTAAGGCTCTTATCTCTCAAAAAACTAAAAACTGGGATATTGACAGACTCGCTTTCACAGATAAAGTAATAATCTCGATGGCGATAGCAGAAATGAAAAATTTTCCCAGCATCCCAGTCAAAGTAAGTATAAATGAGTATATCGATATCTCGAAAACTTACAGCACCCCCAAAAGCAAGCAATTTGTCAACGGTTTGCTGGATGTGATGGCGAAAGAGTTAACCGATAGCGGAGAAATCCGTAAGAGTGGTAGAGGACTTTTGGACAATAAATAATATAACTATGAGCAAGAGCAGTAATTCACTCATCGCATTTCTAATCGGTGCTAGCGCGGGCGCAGCACTTGGAGTACTTTTTGCACCAGATACGGGGACCAATACCCGAGATCGCCTTTCTTTCAAACTTTCTAAATACAAGAAAGAGCTGGAAGAATTGATTGACGATCTAGTAGATGGAAAAGAAATGCACCTCAATGAGGCAAAATCCGAAGGTAAGCGGGTAATCTCCGAAGCTAAAAACAAAGCAGAGAACCTGCTTAGCGACGTGAACAAGTTAATAGATCAAATCAACCAAGGAAATAATTAAGCAATATGAGAATCAACGTAATAACTATGACGGCCTTTTCCGTCATGCTTGCATTGGGAGCTTCATGTAACCAAAAAAGTGATCAAGATGCCAAGATCAAGGCGCTTGAAGATAAAATCGCAAAACTAGAGACAAGCAACACTACAGCTACCCCAGTGAATGCCCAGGCTACTTCAGTAGCTGATCCTGCCACTTTGGGTTCATTTGAATTCCAAGAAATGGAATATGACTTCGGCGGCATCAACGAAGGCAAGGTCGTAGAGCACATCTTTAAGTTCACAAATAACGGACAAGCCCCACTGGTAATCTCCAACATTACCGCTTCGTGTGGATGTACTACTCCTGACTGGTCAAAAGCTCCAATAAAACCAGGAGATGAAGGATATGTGAAAGTAGTATTTAACTCAACTTCTAAGTCAGGAGCACAAGCTCCTACAGTAAGCATCCAAGCAAACACCAATCCAGCTGTAACCCGATTGAGATTGAAAGGTACAGTTACTCCAAAAATTGCAGGCGCCGCAGCAGCAGTAGGCCCGGTTAAACGATAATTATGATTTCTACAGTATTAGCTCAAGCTGCCGCAGGTGGCAGTGGAATATTAGGACAGGTTTTCCTCTTTGGTTCTATTATTTTGATCATGTATTTCTTCATGATCAGACCTCAGCAAAAGAAACAAAAGGAAAGCAAGAAATTTATTGAAGAAATAAAAAAAGGAGATGAAGTAGTTACCATCGGCGGTCTTCATGGTAAAGTAAGTTCAGTAGAAGGCGATGTCGTAATGCTTGAACTTGATAGAGGCCTGAAAGTCAAAGTTGAGAAATCTGCGATCTCTTTAGATTTCTCCAAGAAAACGGACACAAAAAAATAAATTGAATTTTGCCGGAAACTAAAAAATCCTCCAACAGGATTTCTCCCAAAAGACTCTCTAATCTAAAAGTGGTAGTTCTCTGCATCGCAGCAGCTACCACTTTTTGGATTTTAAACGCCCTCAATAAGGACGATTACAATACTATTGTCGATTTCCCGGTAGATATCATTTACGACAAGAGTCAGTTTGTTGCTGTGTCTGGGCTGCCAAAAACACTGGAAATAGAAATATCCGGAAATGGCTGGGATCTACTCAGAAAGTATTTTAATTTCAACAACGACTCTTATCCTATAGAGCTTAATAACCCCTCCACTAAAAATTACATTCTTACCGCAGACCTCAAAAGATCTCTTGGAGATTTCCTTTCTCCCACACAGCTAGTCTCGGTAATTAAAGATTCGCTGAAGTTTAACATTGACAAAATAAAAACCATCAAAATCAAGCCAGTCCTAGACTCGACAAGTTTCTCACTGGGCAAGAATTATAGGGTTCTCAAGCAAATTACTTTTAGCCCAGAAACTATTACCCTCATAGGTCCTAGTTCAGTGCTTGATAGCCTCAAGAGCTTCCCGGTTTTCCTGGAGGAAAACCGCATAAACAAATCTATAGATAAGGAAATCAGTCTTATTGTACCTGAAAATCTGGGTAATCATGTGACGATTGAAGAGGATAAAATCCGGGTAAAACTAGAAGTGGTTGAATTCCTTGAAGGGAATAAACGACTGAAAATTAAAAAATTAAACTTTCCTAAATCTGTCACATTAGCGGAAGAAGATGTAGTAATCATGATCTCCTACTTGGTGGATGAGCGAAAATCAGCTGAATTAAAAGATTTAGAGTTTGAAGCGGTCTTGGATTACTACAAAAGAAATAAAGAAGACAGCACACTCACTGTCCAAGTGAAACCAGTGCCGGATTACCTTGAACAAGTGGTGACAGTACCGGCAATCCTAAAACTCAAATATGAGTAAACTCAATCCCGTCTTAGTAGGTATTACCGGTGGAATCGGATCTGGTAAAACAACTGTGGCAAAGATTTTTTCTATACTGGGCATTCCCATTTATGCTGCAGATGATAGAGCCAAGTGGCTTATGGAGAATGATGAGGTTCTCAAGACTCAAATAAAGGAATTCTTCGGGGATGAATCTTACCTTGCCGATGGCAATCTCAACAGAAGTTTTCTAGCCAATACAGTATTCTCCGATCCTAAGAAGGTCAAGACTATTAACACACTGGTTCATCCTGCCGTTGGAAAGGATTTTTCGGATTGGTCATCTCAGCAAACCTCTCCCTATGTACTAAAAGAAGCCGCTCTGATCTTTGAGACAGGAGGAAATAAAACACTGGACTTTGTAATCAACGTAAGCTCACCTCTTAAAGTACGGGTGGCTAGGACGCTGATGAGAGATCCATTTCGTTCTGAGGAGCAAGTGAATCAAATTATCGATCAGCAACTTCCAGATGAACAGAAAAATGAATTAGCTGATTTTGTGATTAGGAATACAGATAACAAACTATTGATTCCACAGGTTTTGCATATTCATCAGCAATTGATTTCTGAGATTTAGGACACTCTTGTTTGTGATAAAAGCAGCTTAATTCTTATTTTTCTTCCTTCATCCCAAACACACTTTTCAATCATCTTATGAAAGGATATAATCCTAAAGACTGGTTTACAATTCTATTTTTAGTCCAAAAATCTGACACCTTAGTTAAGCTAGGCCCCCTAATGGTCATTATTTTCATCTACACACTGGGCATAGCCTATCTGGAAATGGACTACCTGAAGATCGGCGAGAATAGCTGGGTACAGAATATCCCGATCATGCACAGCTTACTGAGTTTTGTCATTTCCCTCCTATTGGTGTTCCGAACTAATACTGCCTACGACAGATGGTGGGAAGGAAGAAAGCTTTGGGGACAATTGGTCAATACCAGCAGAAACTTGGCCCTCAAATTAGCTGGAATTCTAGACAATTCTGATGAAGGATGCAGACGGTTTTTTAGAAGAACTATACCGATTTATGCATTTGCCCTGAAAGAACATTTACAGAATACTGTGACTATGTATATGCTGGATGATGAGAAAGATGAAGAAATAAAACCTGAGATCGACCCCGAAAAGCACGTCCCAAATCAAGTAGCCAAATTGATGTTTGCCAAGGTAAATGACCTTTATAAATCAAAAAAAATCACTGGAGATCAATTAATCATTTTGAACCAAGAGCTGATCTCCTTCACAGATATCTGCGGAGCCTGCGAACGCATTAAGAACACACCGATTCCCTATTCTTACAGCTCCTTTATCAAGAAATTCATTCTGGCATACACCCTCACTTTACCGCTGGGCTACGTGTTTTCACTCGGTTATTATGCTGCGCCTATTGTCACCTTCATTTTTTACGTTTTAGCTAGTTTGGAAATAGTGGCAGAAGAAATTGAAGAGCCTTTTGGCTCCGATGCAAATGACTTACCGATGGGAAAATTGTCAGAAAACATCCAAAAGCACGTGGAAGAATTAATCTGAATACGCCTACAGGCAAGATAAACTTTTATGCTGTCTTTCATTGGGGAATCTTGTCGTTTAGACACTTTTTCTTAGTCCAAAAAAGCTCTAATAGAAGTCTAATGGGTGAAAAACTAAAATTACACACTGTAGAAAGGCTGTTTGAAGAAAATGCGTAATAGCCTAAAAACAAAAAAGGCGTGAAGATCAGATCTTCACGCCTTTTTCTAACCGTCTCATTTACTTAGGAGATCTTATCAAATCCTAAGTAAGGATGAAGTACTTTCGGCATGTTGATACCATCTGCTGTTTGGTTATTTTCCAAGATAGAAGCAACGATTCTAGGCAATGCCAAGGCACTCCCATTCAATGAATGGGCCAGATGAGTTTTCTTATCAGCACCTCTGAAACGTAGTTTCAAACGGTTAGACTGGTAAGTTTCAAAGTTGGAAACAGAACTTACTTCCAACCATCTCTCCTGAGCGGCAGAAAATACTTCCATATCATAAGTCAAAGCGGATGTGAAGCCCATATCACCTCCACAAAGTCTGAGTACGCGATAAGGCAATTCCAGCTTTTGTAACAGTCCCTGCACATAGCTGCTCATACTTTCGAGCGTCTCGTAAGATTTATCAGGATGCGTGATCTGCACAATCTCCACTTTGTCGAACTGATGGAGTCTGTTGAGCCCTCTTACATGAGCTCCCCAGCTTCCCGCTTCTCTACGGAAACATGGAGAGTGTCCGACATTTTTTATGGGAAGATCACTTTCAGAAAGAATCACATCACGATAAATATTCGTGATTGGCACCTCTCCTGTAGGAATCAAATACAACTTATCAGCATCAGCATAATACATCTGCCCTTCCTTATCCGGAAGCTGACCTGTACCAAAGCCTGAGTCCTCATTCACCAAAATCGGTGGCTGAATCTCCTCATAGCCCTGTGCCAACGCTTCGTCTAAAAAGAAGTTGATCAACGCGCGCTGTAGTCTAGCTCCTTTTCCTTTATATACCGGAAATCCTGCTCCTGTGATTTTCACTCCAAGATCAAAGTCGATGATGTCATACTTTTTGATCAAGTCCCAGTGCGGAAGCTTATCAGCATGCAGCGTTGGGATTGCTCCATTCTCCAGCACTACCTCATTGTCCTCAGCTGATTTACCTGCTGGCACAGATGTGTGAGGGACATTTGGAATGGTATAAAGTAAGGCTAGCAATTCATCCTCAGCCTGAGCATTTTGATCTTCAAGATCCTTAGTCTGTATCTTAAGTTCAGAAGTTTTCTCTCGGATTTTGGTTGCCTCTTCAGCTTTTCCCTCACGCATCAATGACCCAATCTGCTTCGAAATAGCATTGGATTCACTTTGTATTTGATCACGCTCTGCCTGCGTGGATTTTCTCAACTCATCCAGCTCCACCGCCTGATTCAATACAGCTTCCGCATTTGGAAAATTTCTCTTTTGAAGACCGGCAAGTACACCAGCGTAGTTTTCTCGAATTTGATTAACTAAAAGCATCTTAAAATCTATGAAATTGAAGCTCCAAAGATAAGCATGTTAGCGAACAATGATGTCTTTACTCACACTTGAAAATGGCCCACCGAGCTCTTTTCCATCCGAATGAAGTAAGCTAACTTTCACCTGATAAGTACCTGCAGGGAGATTTTCTACACGGACTGGAGCCATGTGATCAATTTCATATGTTAGGTCATTTACCTCAATAGCCACTTTAAGTCCATCCAGTTTCATATCGCCTCCTAAAACCAAAAAATCAATAACCACCTCGCCACCGACTTCATGCACTTGATCCGAGCGTGGGAAATTCAAGACTAGATAGGGCTCAGCCGAATAAGGAAAAGGTCTAGAATCTCCAACTTGAAAATCTCTATCCACATAATTCCCGAAATTCTTCAAAGCCAACCCCTCTTGATCTACTAAATATGCGACAACTCGGTAGCTGCCTTCTGCTAAGTCTCTTTGAAATATCGGGGAATAAAATCCTACCGGATCCCCACCATTCAAGATGTTGAAGAGTTTAAATTCTTTAGTTTCATTTAAGTCAAATGGAAAATTCTTAACATTATACTCAAAAGGCACCTTCCCCGGTTTGAATATCTGATTTCCCAAGGGGGTATATAATTCAAGGATGGCGTCGGGATAGGGTGCCTGATCTTCATACTGATAGAATTTTACCTGTGGTACAGAAGACGCTTGAGCATCTTGGCCAGTTGGCAAATTTACTATCTCCTCATTGACTCTCTCTTTCTCCGAAGAACAAGCTGAGAAAAGCCAAATCAATGAGAGTAATGTCAGGATTTTATTCATACAGCATGTAAATTGAGATTAAAGATATTTAATTTTAAAGATTAATTAGACCTTGAACTATAATACATATCCACATGGACATCCTATTTGCTGAAATCCCAAGTTTAGATTTAGGTGATTTTACGGCTGGTTCTCCAGCTCAAAAGGCAGCATTTGTACAGAAGCTTGGAGAGGCCTACCAAAACATCGGCTTTGTCGCCCTCAAAAACCATGGCTTGTCACAAGATCTCCAAGATAGACTTTACGAATCTATAAAAGATTTCTTCAAACTTCCTGATGCGATTAAATCCAACTACGAGAAACCTGAAATCGGATTTCAACGCGGCTACACGGGTAAGGGAAAAGAACATGCCAAAGGCAGAAATACGGGTGATTTAAAGGAATTTTATCATGTAGGACAAGAACTCAGCCGAATCCCGGATACTGATCCAATCAAGTCCGAATACCCGCCAAACATCTGGCCTTCGGAGCTGCCCGAATACCAAAATGATGCAAATGAGGCGTATCGCACACTTGAAAGTGCAGGAAAATCCATGCTTCAGGCTATCGCACTTTCGCTGGATTTAGATGAAAATTATTTTGAAGACAAAGTAGCCCATGGGAATTCCATTTTGAGGCAAATCCATTATTTCCCAATTGAAAACCCAGATGAAGTACCGGCAGATGCGGTAAGAGCAGCAGAGCATGGGGACATCAACTTGATCACGCTATTGATGGGAGCAAGTGCAGACGGACTCCAGGTCTTAAGAAGAGATGGCAAATGGATTCCAATCACTGCACTGCCTGACCAGTTAGTAGTGAACGTAGGTGATATGCTGGAGCGATTGACGAATCAAAAATTAAAGTCCACCATTCATCGTGTGGTCAACCCACCCCGAGAAAAGATGAATACCAGCCGGTATTCAATTCCGTTCTTTATGCATCCTCGCTCTGAGATGGATCTCACTTGCTTGGATAGCTGTGTGGATACAGATCACCCAAAACAATTCGATGATGTCACCGCAGGAGAATTCTTAGAAGAGCGCCTTCGTGAACTTGGTCTGAGAAAATAGGGATGTCGGTAAAGCAAGTCCGATATTATTTATTTCTGAAAGACACAATTACCCTTTCACTTACGGCATTTGGTGGCCCGCAAGCATTTCTTGCCATGCTATTAGAGCGTATGGTAACAAGGCGTGCCTACATTCAGGAGGAAGAGCTATGGGAGCTTAATGCCCTCTGCAATATGCTCCCCGGCCCATCTTCCACTCAGTTAGTCTGTGCGATCGCTTATCGGGTGGGTGGCCCGAACTTAGCCTACCTTGCCCTCATTGTCTGGATTTTGCCCGCTACCTTACTCATGATTTTTGCGGCCATGCTCATTTATTTTCTTCAGGAAAACACTCCTGGAGCGTTGGATTTTGCACGATTTATCCAGCCTATGGCAATTGGCTTTATTATTTTTGCCGCGCAAAAAATAATTGGCAAGACGATCAAGACCACCGAGGCCATGGTGTTAGTATTAATTTCTGCCTTTGTTTCATTTTTCTATAGTTCCCCCTATATCTTCCCTGTCCTACTGATTATCGGCGGATTAAGCACCTCTATTAAGTACAAGCAGCAACCCAAGCTGGAGAAAGATGAACCACTGAAGATAGAATGGGCCAACTTTTACCTGTGGGGTGGTGTATTAATCTTAGCAGCTGTATTGGGTGCTTTTACTAAATATCAACCCATTATATTATTCGAGAACTTCTATAGAAACGGGAGTTTGATCTTCGGTGGCGGGCAAGTACTTGTTCCTTATTTATATACTGAGTTTGTTGACTTCAAGCACTTCCTGAGTTCAGAAGAATTCCTTACTGGATACGCTATTTCCCAAGGTATTCCTGGGCCTACTTTCAGCATTTCTTCTTACGTAGGAGCTCTTTCTATGAGAGAATTCGGTACAGTAGGTTTTTTTGTGGGAGGAATTATAGCTGCCGCTGGAATTTTCCTTCCTGGAATTTTTCTCATTTTCTTTGTAATCAGATTTTGGGATCAGTTGAAAAAATACCGGCCTGTAAGGGCTGCTTTAGAAGGGATTAATGCGGTATCATGTGGAATGCTGATCGCGGCAGCCTACTTGCTTTTTGAGCCACTTGAGGCAAATGGTCTGAATATTATATTTATTCTAGCCACTTATGTGTTACTTCAGTTTACAAAAATCTCATCGCCACTAATCATTGCCGGTGGGGTGGTGCTGGGGATTGTTTATAATAATTTCTTCGTTTAATTCTGAGAGAATCCTCTCGTATTTACTCCAAAAGGAACAAGAATAGGAGTTGTCGCGTTCTATAATCTAAATTCATTCCCTATCTTTCTTCTATGCACGCCTACGAGTACATCAATAATCTGATCCCACCACTAAAGCTTTCCGACAAAACGGGAATGGCTTTGGCATGGATGGAAGAAATCAGAACTGACGTACTTCCAGTCATTGATAAGGGATTTTTTTTAGGATTGATTAAAGAGGAAAGGATTTTTGAAGTAAATAATCCTGACACTTTGATTGCCGATATAGAACCGACCAATCCAGGCTGCTGGGTATATTCCGATAAGCATATTTATGATGTGCTACGCGTTAGTTCGGAGCAAAATTCGAATATAGTTGCTGTTTTAGACAGAGAATTAAATTACTTGGGCATAGTAACTCTGGAGGATTCCATAGCTGCTTTTGCTGATAGCCTTTCTATAAAATCGCATGGGAGTGTAGTTATTCTATCTATGGCCATGACTGATTATAGTTTGGCGGAGATTTCTAGAATCATAGAATCTGAAAACACAAAAATTCTCAGCTCCTTCATCACGACAGATCCTCTGGATGACAGTAAGATCAAACTCACATTGAAACTCGACCAAACTGAGCTAAGACATATTAAAGCAACGCTGGAGCGATTCGGATATAAAATCATAGACCATTATCAGGAAGAATCCGGAGTGAGCAGCGAAGAAGATAGAATCGGTAACTTGCTAAGATTTTTAGATATTTAGGACATGAAAGTCGCCCTTCATGGCTTAGCATTGAAAGCAGAACTGTTTTCAGATGTTCAGTCACTTTTCAACGAACTTACTAAGCATCACTTTGAAATATTTGCCACCGAGCAATTTGATCGGCAGTTGCGCATGCATGGCCATAAGTCATTGAATTATTGGGTACTAGAAAGCCGAGAGGATATGGCGGCTATGGATTTTGTGATCTCCATCGGTGGAGATGGTACTTTACTGGACGCTGTATGCCAAATAGGCGACCTCGAAATACCAATCTTAGGGCTAAACACAGGCAGATTGGGCTTTTTGGCCACCGCGGCAACAGAAAAGATTTCTGAAGCTATTTCAGACCTAGCTACTACTAATTATCAGGTAGAGTCCAGATCTTTGATTTCTCTTCAAAGTCATAGAAAGTTATTCAATGGTTTTAATTTCGGCTTAAACGAATTCACCATTCACAAGCATGACACCTCATCTATGATCACGGTTCACACCTATATAGACGGCAAATACTTGAACAGCTATTGGGCGGATGGTTTAATCGTCTCTACCCCTACCGGCTCTACGGGCTACTCTCTAAGCTGTGGAGGCCCACTGATCTCACCAGAGGCTAAAAGTCTCGTCATCACCCCTGTAAGCCCTCACAACCTAAATGTTCGACCCATCATTGTTTCGGATGAAAGCGAGATCAGTTTTGAAATAGAGGGACGGGCAGAGAAATTCTTAATATCTTTGGACTCACGATCTACGTCCATTTCTTCGGGGGTGAAGCTTAGTGTGAAGAAAGAAAACTTTTCAGCAAAACTGGTAAAGTTGCCTCATTATCATTTCTTTGACACGCTTAGACAAAAGCTCAATTGGGGATTTGACATGAGAAACTGAATAAAAATCCCTAAGACCTGAGGAAATTGAGCTTAACAATTATTAACCCGCTAAATACTGAGATGCGTTTTTTAAACGTTAGGTACTTCATATCTTGCACCGTCTTGAAAAAGGTCAATTTTCAGATTATCAGTTACTTACTTGTATTTCTGTTGTGTTTTTTCGGTTTTTCTGAAAAAACAGAAGCTCAGAAATACGAAATAGGAGGCGGATTAGGTGTTGCTGCATACAGTGGTGATATCATTCGGAAAATTGACCCGGGTCAATTAGGACTTCAAGGCACGTTGTTTGGCAAGAGAAATTTTGACAATGTGTGGTCATTGAGAGTTGCTGCAAGTGCGGCATTTCTCAATGCAGCAGATAGCATCAAGCCCATTGATCGTTTGGCGGAAGTCCGAGATGGCAGGTTTAGAGCTGGAATATTGGAAGGTTCGGCAGTGATGGAATTTAATTTCCTGAATTTCCTTACCTCCAATTCAGAGTTCCGCTTTTCACCTTATGCCTTTTTTGGAATAGGCTATACCTACGCTTTTGCCAAGGGAAATACATTTGCTTTTAACACTTCAACCAATTATAACGTCGGTACGATTGTCATACCATTTGGTGGAGGCATCAAATACCAGCTGAATGACCGCTGGATCTTAGCAGGTGAATTAGGCTTTCGACCAACTTTAACAGACTACTTAGACAAAATAGATAGTACAGAGCCGGTAATTCCAAGATTTCAGGATCCTAACAACCCTGGAGATCCATACGGAATTAATTTTGGCAATGCTTACGACAAGGATTGGTATTACTTCTTAGGAGTAACAATTAGCTATACTATCACGACTACCAAATGCTACGCATATTAATAAATCGAGCCCTAGGGCTAATATTCGGAAAAGAAATGGCATTTTTGTACCTCCAAAAAAGTAAGGAACCGGAGACGGCTGGAATGAAGGAAGTATCTGACAATAACAACATCCCAAAGCATATTGCAATTATCATGGACGGCAACGGACGCTGGGCCACGAAAAAAGGCGCTATGCGGATATTTGGGCATAAAAACGCCACAAAGGCAGTTAAGGAAGCGATAGAAGGTGCAGACAGTCTCGGGGTTAAGTACCTGACTTTATTTTCCTTCTCAACAGAGAATTGGTCAAGACCAAAAGCTGAAGTGGATGGACTAATGGAACTTCTGGTGAAGACCATGTCCGATGAGATCCCTATGCTGATGAATGGCAATTTCAAATTAGAAAGTATCGGAGATGTAGAAAGCCTGCCACCCTCAGCATATAAAACATTGATGAGAGTGAAGGAAATAACTTCTAAAAATACCGGACTAAAAGTGATATTGGCATTAAGCTACAGCGGTCACTGGGAGCTCACACATGCAGCTAAACACATTGCTCAAAAAGTCTCAGAAGGAAAATTGAACGTGGAGGACATTACAGAGAAAGTAATGGCCGAGCATTTGGAAACAGGCAGCTACCCTGATCCTGAATTGATGGTCAGAACTAGCGGTGAATACCGAATAAGCAATTTTCTACTTTGGCAATTGGCCTATACAGAGCTGTATTTCACACCTGTATTATGGCCGGATTTTAGAAGAGAGCACCTCTTTGCTGCAGTTTCCGACTACCAATCACGGGAAAGGAGATTTGGCAAAACGGGTGAGCAAGTTAAATCTTAAGTAATTAATGAAAAAAAGTTTACTGATTCTGTTTTGTCTGGTTTGGGCAAGTTCAGCAATGGCGCAAATACGTTTGGGCCAAAGTCGCTATGCCACAAGCAAGCCAATCGATATTTTGGAGCTGAATTACGCTAAGCCCCAGACCTTTAGAATCGCAGAAATAAAAGCTGTGGGTCTTACCACCTTGGATGAAATCGCCATTCTTTCCTTATCTGGATTGAAAGTGGATGATAAAATCGAGGTGCCTGGAGATGCTATTTCCAATGCTTTGAAAAAGCTATGGGGACAAGGGATCATCGGAGATGTAAAAATCTTGGTGACCAAAATAGAAGGTGAAGATATTTCTTTACTCCTCGATTTGACTGAGAGACCTAGATTCTCACGAGTGGAATTCACCGGAATGAATAAAACTCAGGAGAGTGAGCTTCGGGACAAAGTAAACATCCGGGGACGTGTAGTAAGAGACGATGTGCTGAATAATGCCAAAAGAAATATTGAGAAATATTACTTGGACAAAGGATTCATGAATGCTGATGTAAAAATTAGGCAGGAAAGAGACACTACTCTACCCAATTCAGTAAAATTGATATTCGACGTAAAGCAAAACGTAAAAGTCAGAATCAATGCCATCGAATTCTACGGCAACGAAGAGGTCGATGACTCCAGGCTGAAAAAGAAGCTTAAGAAGACAAAGGAACACGCTAGGGTAAGCATATTCAAAGATGTGTATTCCCGATTGACAGATGCCACTGCCACAGACGTAAAGAATACCATTTTCCACACGGACTCCGTGTCCAATGAAGAGGTAAAAGGCTACGTCAATAAGAACTTTAAACTGAACTTCTTCAATGGCTCCAAGTACATCCCAAAAGAATACCGAAACGACAAGGACAATGTGATTAACTTCTACCAAAGTAGGGGATATCGCGATGCTAAAATCATTGCCGATTCCGTTTACAACTTTGGTCAGGATAAAATCAACATTGATATTGCCCTGGAAGAAGGCCGAAAGTACTACTACCGAAACATCACTTTTAATGGGAACTTTATTCATCCAGATCCAGTCCTTCTTGCCAAGCTAGGTATTCAAAAAGGAGACGTGTATGATAAAGAAAAACTTGATAAGAGACTTAACTATGACCCTACTAAAGGTGATGACGTAAGTTCCTTATATCAAAATGACGGTTACTTATTCTTCACCATTGACCCGGTGGAAGTGAATGTCGCAGGTGATTCCATTGATTTGGAAATGAGGATTTTTGAAGGTCCGCAGGTAACTGTCAATAGTGTCAACATCAGCGGAAATGAAAGGACTTCAGATCACGTAGTCATGCGAGAAATACGTATCCTTCCTGGTCAGAAATTCAATAGAGAACTGCTTGTCCGAACTATCCGTGAACTTTCCACATTAGGCTATTTTGATCCAGAGAAAATTGAGCCTGATCTAAGACCAAATTTCGAAGCAGCGACTGTGGACATCACGTTCAAACTAGAGGAAAGACCAAATGACCAGATCGAACTATCCGGTGGCTGGGGTGGATTCTACGGCTTCGTAGGGACGGTTGGACTTTCATTCAATAACTTCTCTATCCGAAACATCAAAGACTTCTCCAAGTGGGATCCGCTGCCTGTAGGTGATGGACAGAAGCTTTCGCTGAGAGTACAGGCTAACGGACGTTCTTTCCAGAACTACTCCGTGTCCTTGACAGAACCATGGTTTGGCGGCAAAAAACCAAATGCGTTAAGTTTCTCCTTCAACCACTCCGTGCAGCGTCAGGTTGATTTTTACAACCAAGCTAGCTTTGGAGATGAATTAGGCTTTTTCAAAATTACTGGTGTGACATTAGGGCTGGCTAAGCGAGTGACCTGGCCAGATGACAACTTTAGTATCCGTAATTCCTTGCAGTTTCAAGTTTATGAGTTTGATCAGTTCGGTACCTCTTTTGGCTTGAGCTACCCTTCAGGAACTTCACAAAGCATCACTTGGAACACCACAGTAGCCAGATATAACCTTGATAATCCCACCTATCCGAGATTTGGATCCAATATCATTCTATCCACGGCTTTCACTCCACCATATTCCTCTCTGAATAAAAATATTGATGATGAGTCCACAGATCAGCAGAAATACAAATGGCTGGAATACCACAAGTGGATGTTTGACGCATCGATTTATACACCACTATTTGGCTCAACCAAATTGGTGGCAAGTGCTAGAGCACACATGGGCTTCTTGGGATCTTATAGCAACAAGATTGGTGTCATTCCTTTGGAAAGATTCGTGATGGGTGGTGATGGAATGTCCATGAACAACTTCGCTTTGGGCCAGGAAATCATAGGCCTACGTGGATACGAAAACCAATCTATTACTCCAGGTAGAGAAAGTAGAGGAACAGCTAATCCAGAGGCATACGGAGGGATCGTGTATAATAAATATGTGATGGAAGTGAGATACCTTATTTCTCCAAATCCCTCAGCAACCATCTTCGTACTGGGTTTTGCAGAAGCAGGAAACAACTGGGGATCGTACAAAGATTTCAATCCGTATGATCTAAAAAAATCAGCAGGTGTAGGTGCTAGAATCTTTATGCCGGCATTTGGTCTATTGGGAATTGATTGGGGGTATGGATTTGATACTGTCCCTGGCTCGATCAAGAGAAGTGCTTCACAATTCCACTTCACTATTGGGCAGCAAATACGATAAGTATGGATTTAGGGCAGGGAATAGTTAATTTATGCAAAAAGGGACATTCTGAGAACGTTTTAAAATCTCGTCCATGTTAACTTCCCCTACTCATGAATAAATCACTGAAAATTGTATTTTTGTTGCTCCTTGGGCTTCAAGCGGCTCCTTTGGCAGCTCAGAAGATTGGATACATTGATTCGGAATATATTCTAAACAAGCATCCAGACTACAAAATTATCCAGCAAGAGCTAGAGAACATCAGCTCCGAATGGAAGAAAGAGGCACAAAATTTGGATAAAGAGATAAAAGATCTTTCTGTTCAGCTAAAAGCAGAGGAAGTACTCCTCACAGAAGAAATGTACCAGCAACGGCTGGAAGAAATTAAATTGAAACAAAAAGAATCCCAAGAATTCAATAGTAGGATATTTGGAATAGATGGGCAGTACTTCCAGAAACAAGCGGAATTGATGCAGCCACTTCAATCCAAAATCTACGACGCTATTGAGCGAGTGACGAGAAGGAATAATCTGGGAATGTTATTTGATAAGGCAGCCGCACCCTCGGCGATTATCTATACAGATCCCAGACATGACTATTCGGAATTTGTCTTGGAGGAATTGGGAATAGAAGAAAACAAATAAATAGAAACAAGAAATGATGAAAGTAAAAGTTATCCTTTCCGCAGTAGCCTTGCTTTGCGTAGGATTCGCAGCTCAGGCTCAAGATGTAAAGATTGGTTATACCAATGTAGAATTTATCATGGATTTGATGCCAGAAATGGAGCAAATTGGAGCTGACATTAAAGATTATGAAACGCAGCTTCAAACTACTATGCAAATTAAAGGCGAAGATTTTCAACGTCAGGTGCAAACTTATCAGCAAGCAGCTCAGACTATGACTGAAGAAGCTAGAGCAGCTAAAGAGAAGGAATTAACTGACCTACAGGCAACTTTGCAGAAAATGGAATCTGACTCTCAAATCAGTTACCAGAGAAAATTAGGAGAGCTTCTTTCACCTGTTCAGACTAAAGTGATCAATGCAATCAATGCAGTGGCAGCCGAGAACAACTATACGCATGTCTTCGCAGAGTCAGCTGGACAAGCACCTATCCTTCTTTATACTAAGGAGGAAGATAAGTTCACAGAGCTAGTATTGAATAAGTTGGGTCTAGAGATGCCAGCAGCTCCGGCCGCTCCAGCCTCAAATTAATTAACCAGAAATAATTATGAAGCCGCTAATTCGATATCGAGTTAGCGGCTTTTTTTGCGGAATATGCTTTATAACCACGGAGAGCACGGAGGTTTAAACAGAGGTGCACAGAGAAATTGGATGTTAAGGGTTGAAGGTTAAAGATTAAAGATTAAAGGTTAATAAACACAGAGATACACGGAGGATGTGGGAGATGCACGGAGAAAAGAGAGGCGAAGAATTAAAGTTTAAAAGTTAACGGTTTCGTAGTTGTCACAGTGGATTTTAACGATTAACAAATTAACATTTAACGGAAAGAGAAGAGTCATGCCAAAGCGCAATCCAAAAGATGTAATCAGTAAAAGCCAAGATGCTGTTTTGGTGGATTTCTATGCCGACTGGTGCGGACCATGCCAGACCATGGATCCTATCATAGATGAAGTACTGACGGAATTGGGAGGGAAAATAAAGCTGTTGAAAATCAATATTGATAAAAGCCCACAATTAGCTCAGCAATTTACCGTACGCTCGATTCCCAATTATATCCTTTTTAAAAAAGGCAAAATCCTCTGGAGAAAAGGTGGCTTGATTACCAAGCGGGATTTACTTCAGGCGTTGAAAGGGTTTGTTTAAAGATTGATGCTTTGGGGATTTTTTAGCAGCTTAACTAAATCTGGTCTGAAAGGACAGTATAACCCAGCGATGAATGAGAGCTCTGAAACGGATAAATATTACATTTCTATAGAAATAAAAGGGTTGATCCAGTTAAAAAATAGCTGTTGACATCAAATAGATAACCACAAGTCTGGCTGGGTGCGATGTGTAAGACAATCTAAGCCATGTGTGACACGAACAGCGGCGATGACTGCACTAAAAACAACTGTCCACCCTGAAGGGGTGAAACTATGAATAGCCATGGGTGCAACCCATGGTAAAAAAGATAAAAGGCCGTTTCCCTCCTGCCTACAGCTAATGTGGATAAAAGGGAGCTAATGCAGGAGGATGGAAAGGAGTTCTAATTAGCGTCAAGTATGCACAGTTTCCGTATTGAGCTGCATGAATAAAGTGAAGGCTAATTTCTCTATCTACAAGCGATTCTGCTAACTGAATAGCTATTCCAGTTTAGGTAGGAAACAATAAAATCGCCGGAAATAAAGTAAATAAAATCTACTGTTTAACGTCATTTGTCACAACGAATTCAAATCCGCAGTTTATATCCGGGCATTGATGGAGTTGGGCTTGGCTAGAAGTATGGCTTAGATCTTCAATGATATCTGTCCTGAGTCCGCAGTAAGGGCAGGTGGTGGGCTGGCCAGAGGCGAGGAATTGGTGGTTATGTAAGACTCCTCTATTATCATCCAAAAAGGCATCTTCAATCACCATAAGCCATTTCGAAAAACTTGGAAAGCTCCGACTTATCCTCAGCAGTAAATTTGAAATCATCAATATTCTCCAGCACTTCAGGAAGCACTTCAAATAAATCCCTAAGGGCATCTGGGTCTCCGGTCACAAGCTCATAGAAACTGGCTCCATCAGTCTGGCGGATCAGCTCATTTTTAGGGCATTTCATTCCCTTATCCTTGTCGGAAGGCTCAAATGTAACATCATAGCGGATGGAATTTTTAGGAATTACCGCGACAAAGTATGCCGTGAAATCCTTATACCTACTGGCTTTGGGAGTGACCAGACGCTCCAGCATGTAGTACTGATCTGCCAGCTTCCCTCCCGTGACAGTGTTGTATTTGTTTTTGACTTCAGCAATGATTTTCCGCTCCGAACAGACCAGATCTACCCCATGACCTACCGTCAAGTCCTCCCATCCTTCTACTCCTCCCAGAATGGTCTGATGGAAAGAACCTACATGATTCTGCATGGACTTCTGAGCCTGGCGCGTTTGCTCACTCACGAGCCAGGTATTATAATCTATACCAAAGCCAGCTACCTGAAAAATAGCAGAAAAAGGATCTATGACATTTTTTGTAAAATCTTCCTGGGATTTGACCAAGGCATCCTTGGCTACTCCGACTAATTTGGTCACAGCTTTTTCCAGTTCCTCGTCAGCAATCCACTCTAAGTAGGGCATATTGTTTTTTTGCCAAACTACCTAAAAGATACAGTTATTCAAATTCAATAAGGTGTTTGAGGCGTATTTCAGCTGAACTCCATCGCCACCTGATCCAGATCGAAGGATTTTTCTTCCATTCCATAGGCCTTATATGCCTCATTCAGGAATCTCACCAGTGAATAGCCCACCTCTTTACCCAGATTACACGGCACGGCATTTCCGATCTGCTTGTACTGGTTGGAAACTGAGCCTGCAAACTGCCAGTCGTCCGGAAAGGTTTGGATACGGGCATACTCCCTAATAGTAAAAGGTCGGGTTTCGTCAGGATGGCAGCGCTCGGTCTGCTTCTGTGCAGGACTACAGGTAAGTGTAAGGCTAGGTTCTTCCCAGCTTATCCTTCTGGCCATGCCTGTTTTTCCTCCACCTAAATAGAAACTCTTTTGCATGTACTTCTTCTGCAGATCAAGTGGCAAGTCCCTCCAGTAGCCTCCCGGAGGCACTTTGTCCAGGATGTCCCGCTTGCTTTGTGGGTACAGACTGCCTTCTGAGTCCGGCACATCTGTAGGAAATAGTTCGCCTGCTTTCAGGGCATCTTTGAGCGTATAAATCTTTTTGTATGGCTTAGGATAATGGAAATCAACGTCGATATCCTTTCTGATACCCACTAGGATCAGCCGTTCACGCTTCTGCGGTACATTATAAAAAATAGCTTTAAGGATTCTTTCATCCAGTGGCTTATAGCCGATCTCGTCCAAGATGGATTTCATCCCAGCAAGGGTACGGCCTTCGTCATGGTTCAGTAAGCCACGAACATTCTCTCCCACACAGATCAGTGGCTTCACCTCATCCACTACCCGTGCAAATTCATAAAAGAGGGTTCCTCGGGCATCTTCCAGACCGAGTTTCTTTCCGGCATAGCTGAACGCCTGGCAGGGGAATCCACCAGTGACCACATCTATTTTGCCCCGGTATTCGGTAAAGGATACTTTGCGGATATCATTTTCAATGACTTTCCAATTAGGTCGGTTGTTTCTAAGTGTCTCTGCTGCCCAGTGGTCGATTTCATTTAGTGCCACACACTTAAGCCCTGCCTTTTCCATGCCTATGGCTAATCCACCCGCCCCGGCAAACAGTTCCAGAACCGGGTATTTGTGGTCAGGTTTAACTTGGTTACCAACATCTTTGGGGGTAAACAAAAATTCCAGTTCATCAAAAATCTTCAGCTGTTCTTTTCTATACACCCTATAATTGCTCATAGGTTCACGGAAAGCAGTGAGTTTGCCATTGTTGTCCCAGCGTCTGAGGGTTTCCTTGCTTTTGCCAAGCAAGTCCGCTACTTCCGATAAAGTATAGTAATCTTTCATATTAATTTCTTTCTAAAAAGCCATCTCAATAAATATCGTGAACTGCCCCGCTCTTAATTGCCGGTAGTCAGGTGATTGAAAATCAATCCATGAAGTAATGTTTAAAGTCTTGATCAATTATAACCAAGTTGTTAAACCTTACACATGGTTACAAATGTAAAGATATATATTTACGGAAAAAGTGCAGTTGTCAACATTTTCTGTCAATAGGTGTCAATACTTTTTTGGCGCTTTGTTCTGGTCTTGCTCGCTTGTTGTTCACTAGAAAAATTGGGTTAAAAACCCTTTAGGATCAAATTTGCTTTGAAGAACGGGCTGAAGCCACGCTCCTATTGATGGTAATGGATCACGAATGGATTATTGGTTGTATTCGTCGAAATGAGACAACACTTTTCGTAGGATAGTACCGAGTTCTTCTTTCGCCTCAAAATCCCAAAACCTCAATACGGCCCATCCTTTTGATTGATAATAGGAATTGATCTCCCGATCCCGCTCCTTATTCCGTTCGATCTTGGCTATCCAGAATTCACGGTTGGATTTGATGGTTTCCTTTCTGTGTTCCCAGTAGTACCCATGCCAGAAGGTACCGTCTACAAAGATGACGAGTTTGTATTTCTTCAGGCTGATATCGGGTTTGCCGGGGAGTGTTTTCTTTGGGTATTTGTATCTGATTCCTGCATGCCACAGAGCTTTCTTAAGGAGTTTTTTCGGGTTTGGTGTCCTTGCCCTTAATCTTGGACATATTGAAGGAGCGGGCTTTGGTAGTGTAGAAGCCGTTTTCTTCGCAGAATTGGGGGACTGCTGTTTTGAGGCGAATGTAGGGTTTGGGTTTCAATTCCTTATTGATCGATAGGCTATAGCTTCTACTTTTATCATTTCAGTTAAAATGATTATGACGAGTTTTGGACTATTTAAGACACTAAATTATGTTCAGCTCTTTTAGGGTTGGTGATCGACATGGGTCACCGTCCGCCATGGGTTGCACCCATGGTTATTGATAGTTTGATCCCTGCAGGATTATTTTTTACAGGGCGGCAAGACTGGAAGAAGTAAATTGATATTACCTGTTTGAGTGTCTGTAAAATGCCTATTTGGCAACGGATATAATTAATGCATTGGAGAACCAATCTTCAAAAAATCTTTGATGAAAACACCAAATGCTTCTACCAATTGCTATTCTTTCTTGATAGTCAGTCGACTAGCGCTCATTGATTAGCAAGTTATTTTGGCGGAGACGGGATTTACTCCCCCTCCTGCACATTCAATAATCATGAATAAGCTTCATCAAATGAGCGAGGGATTATGTGAAGATTATTTGGTTTGGCTCCCTAAAATAATTGAGGTAGGAGATGCCGCTATTAGGTGAGGACAAGTCTCGGGATTTTTGCAATTGGTGAGTGCGATTTTGAGTTGTAGGGTAACTGCATTATTATCGCACTTTTTTTACAGATTTGAACCCACAGGACTAACTCCATCTGAATTTTGTATCTTTTTATCTCTTACTTTTTGAAGGCAAAAAGTAACAAAACCCTTTGTCGCAGCAAAGCTTCTGCCCGCAAAGCCACCGCTGGCCCGCTGCTGCGACCTCCCACCGCACCCTAATAACAAACCAATCTGCTAAAAGCATAACAGTATTCATTAGCAGATTTAGTCAAGGCAAATTTAACCATTCAAGCTCTGCATAAGTTAGATCCGCCTTGCCGTTTTGGCGTGAAGAAATCGAGCATGACTCAAGCGTCAACACAGAGGGATGATTATCAAAAATGCGAGATTCCATCTGACCTTTGAAAAACAATTATAAACAGATGCAATCAATTGGGAAGGGCAGTAAAGGCTCAGGCTTGGATGACCGAGCATTTACATCCTTTCTTTGGTCACTACGCTATAATTTTCTGCAAAACTCCCAACAATATCACTTATAAGGATAGTTTATAATAATGTTGATCATTCCCGGTCGGTAAAATCCCATTCGGTAATGAGATCCCTATACCAGCTGATCCGCAGGCCATCCCTAAGTTGATGTAACATTGCTGATTTATTCATCAAATAACCCTTCATAGTCCTTGGGCATCTCAGTTAGGGGTTTGATTTGTATGTCTTTGTAAAAGACTTCTGCCGCTTCACTCTGTAATTGGATTTTTCCTTCGATCAGAGGAACCTGTTTGCCATCCTCGTTTTTATAACGGGAGTTTTCCAATACCATGGCCACCTTGCCATTGACGATATGAAGACTCTTTCCTTCAAAAGTAATGAGTTCGAGTGTAGTCCATCCTCCATTGGGAGTTTCAAAGTTGGATGACCTAAGGCAAAAGACATCTCCACCACTTTGGTATGGCCGGAAAGGTTGAGTTATATCTGCTACAGGGCTCATTTTATCTCCTTCTGCTGGAAAAGAACGGATATTAATGCCCGAAGTGGCCTGGCACCAGAAGTCACCCATATGGCCTTCCATCACCTGAAATTCCTGGGAAAGCATCCAAGACCTCCAGTATTCTACACCGGCTTCACCAATGGAATGGTACAGAATCCCTGAGTCTTTAAGCAAATCTTTTCGGGGTTCATATTTTTCTGTTCCCCACTTTACTTGGAGTTTTAAGTGATAGTTCTTATAAGACTTTTTGGTAAAAATGCTGCCATAAATTTCTCCACTCACCCGTAGGACTGATCCTTCTGGCTCATCCAGAATTGTAAATACGCCAGTTTCATCTTTGTTGTAGCCAATAGGGGAAATATCTACCCCATTGACATCTTTTGGTACTTTTCCATTGTATCCAGGCTTATGCCTATAGCTGAGGTAATTTTCCCAATTTGTCATCTCGGAATCTAAAAGTACCTCCCACTCGTCATTTACCTCCTTTGATGGTTGGGTTAGAACAGTTAAAAAGGCTATTAATGTAATTACAAAGAATTTCATACAGTCGTGTTTTATATTTCAATACTACAAAATTAGACTCCTAGCTACCGAATTGAATTGTACAAATCCATTATTAATAAGTACATTTCTAGAGAATTATTATCTGATTATCCGCGATTATACCAGTTGCCTTAGTTTCTTCACTTTGTCCGGCCGGAAGACCGAAGACGGGTGATCGAAGTGGCCGCAACTCTAGAGTTTACCATTCCCAGCTGGTGCTTTTAAATCCCTGCTGGCAAAAAAGCAGATATACATAATTATTATTAAATGAAACGATATTTATTACATACTCCGTTTAACATTTACCATTTTGAAGCCAGTGAATGGCAGCATCCACTCCACAATCACACATACTTTGAAATTATTTTTATACTTAAGGGGAGTGGAATCCATAACATCAACGGTAACTTCTTTGATTATGGACATGGGGAAGTTTTTCTCTTAGGACCGGAGGATTTTCATTCCTTTGACATTCGGGAATCAACTGAGTTTTGCTTTATTCGATTTAATGACCCCTTTAGTAGAATACTTTCGGAAAGTGATGAATCCAAGTGGAAACCCATCATAGAAACTTTACTTCATATCCCTTTGCAAAGCCGCGGTTCATTAGTAAAGGAAAAGCAAGATAAAACCAAGCTGCTAAACCTGCTTTCTGTCCTTGAATGCGAATATGAAAATAATCAATCCCCATATTATGAAATAGTTCGTGACAGCCTGATGCGCAGTATTTTGATTATCCTTGCTAGAACACTTAGACAGTCCGACGAAGCAGGTCAGGTTACGTCCTATTCTGATTCGGTTGAGTCTATCCTATTGTATGTAAAGAAAAACATTTATTTCCCTTCACGACTAAGCATCGAAGCGCTTGCGGAGAAGTTTAACATGGCTCCAAATTACATCAGCATTTTTTTCAAGAAACAAGTCGGCGAATCGATCAAACAGTACATTACAAATTATAAGTTCGGATTGATTGAAGCCAGACTTACCTATAGCAAGCTTACCCTATCAGAAATTGCCCATGAATTCAGTTTTACGGATGAAAGCCATTTTTGCCGGCAGTTCAAAAAATATTGTGGAGTCACTCCTACTGAGTTTAGAAAGAGAAATTAAGGAAGGAGGAGTAATTTTTCCTTCTTGAGGTAGAGGTTAACTGATTTATAATCCTGAGAACACCTTGAAATATTGTAAGATTTTTTCTTCTGTCCTTTTGGCCTGGCTCCCTCCACAGGCGGGCCGGCAAAAGGGCCAAAAAGCCAAGTCGCAGCAAAGCTTCCGCACACACTAACCGCCTAGCTCGCTGCTGCGACAGCCCATCGCCCCCAATCACAAAATAATGCTTACTTGCACTATCTTTTCTTGTTAGTCAGGCAACTAGCGCTCATTGATTAGCAAGTTATTTTGGCGGAGACGGGATTTAATCACCCTTTAGTACATTCCATTATCATGGAATAAGCTTTATCAAAGGGTCGAGGGATTATGTGAAGATTATTTGGTTTGGCTCCCTAAAATAATTGAGGAAGGAGATGCTGCTATTAGGTGAGGGCAAGTCTGGGGATTTCTGCAATTGGTGGGTGCGGTTTTAAGTGGTAGGGTAACTGCATTGTTATCGAACTTTTTTTACAGATTTGAACCCACAGGACTAACTCCATCTGAATTTTGTGTCTTTTTATCTCTTACTTTTTGAAGGCAAAAAGCAACAAAAACCTTTGTCGCAGCAAAGCTTCTGCCCGCAAAGCCACCGCTGGCCCGCTGCTGCGACCTCCCGCCGCGCCCTAATAACAAACCAATCTGCTAAAAGAAACAATGTTCATTAGCAGATTTAGTCAAGGCAAATTTAACCATTCAAGCTCTGCATAAGTTAGATTCGCCTTGCCGTTTTGACGTGAAGAAATCGAGCACGACTCAAGCGTCAACACAGAGGGATAATTATCAAAAATGCGAGATTCTCCCGATCCGCCGCGGCGGACGGGACAGGCTATCCCGTTTCCTTCGTCACGGGACAGGTTATGACCTTTGAAAAACAATTATAAACAGATGAAATCAATTGGGAAGGGCAGTAAAGGCTCAGGCTTGGATGACCGAGATTTTGCATCCTTTCTTTCAATCAATACCCCTAATTTTTCCGCAAAAAAGTCACAGAGCTTTGCATATAGGAAACCTCCTTTAAGTCCCCTATTAACCAGTCAAGAAAGGATTGAGCGGCTTTCTTTGATACTTTTGAAGAGCAAAAGTATCCAAAACTCTTTGCCCGAGTCTATGCTTCAAATCTACTAGTGGATCGGGGGAATCGAAGCGTTTGCAGACCGATTTGATTTTTGGTCTTCTCGCTGCCTAAAAATTGGCGGATCTCGCTCGAAACTCGCGAGCTAGCCAATTTTCTTGACGGCTACTCCTGCGCCCCAAAAACCGCATATTCTCAAGGGCATCTTTCTTCATACTAAGCTTAGGTGCTAAATCTGAACTTTCTTGACCAGATGTTAAATACAGATGGGTAAACTCTACCGCTTTTTGATCCTGAAGAGATCCAACTTTGAATAGCCCTGGGTAAGAGAGCGGCACGAAGTGAGCGAATGCAACCCAGGGTAGGTAAAGTTTAATACAATTGCCCTCGGAGCACTACGCTCTTCTGGAAAAGAGTGCCAAGTCCGAGGAATGGAAATGTTTTTTTGATCAAACTTCTCTCTTCCTATTATTCTTTATTGATATAGTTAATCTTATTTTCTCTGATACTTTTGAAGGCTAAAAGTATCCAAAAGCCTTGTCGTGGCAAAGCTTCTCCCCGCAGACCTGCCGTCTGGCCCGCTGCCACGACCACCCACCGCGCCTTTCACACTAAGCCAAGCTGCCAATCCGTAGTGTCTATGAAAAGAAGTAAGAACTGAGTTCTCTGCGTAAAACTCTTTGTTCACCGTGGATACTAAATGAAAAAAGCCCCCAAATTGGGAGCTCTTAATACTATATAAAGAACTTCAAGCGAATCACTTCCTGCTCTGAGAGGAATCGATAATGTCCTCGTTTCAGATCCTTTTTGTCCAATCCTGCAAAGACCACCCGATCAAGTGAAGTCACATCATAGCCCAAATGGGCGAAGATTCTACGGACTATTCTGTTTCTTCCTATATGGATCTCCAGACCAAGGATAGTGCGATCCAAAGACAAAACCTGCATATCATCGACATCAGCTTTTCCATCTTCCAATGTCAAGCCTTCTATAATATCTTCCTCGTCTTTTTTGGTCAATGGCTTATCCAAAGTCACCTGATAAATCTTCTTGATTTCATTGGAAGGATGGGAAAGTTTAGCTGCCAACTCACCATCATTGGTAAACAATAAAAGCCCTGTGGTATTTCTATCCAATCTACCAACTGGGAAAATCCGTTCCTCACAGGCATTCCCAACTAGATTCATCACCGTTTTACGATCCATTGGATCATCAGTAGTCGTGATGAAATCTTTTGGCTTGTTCAGTAATACATAAACTGGCTTTTCAGGATTGATTTTTTTACCCTGATATACTACCCGGTCAGTTTTCTTTACTTTGAGACCAAGCTCGGTACAAACCTCTCCGTTCAGCGTAACCAAGCCTTGACTAATCAATGAATCTGCTTCCCTTCTGCTGCAAATTCCAGAATTGGCGATGTATTTATTCAAGCGGATAAGATTCTCTCCATTCTCCAGTTTTTTCTTCTTTTGCGGAAGGCTGTCGAAGTTATAATCCGGTCTTTCTACGTTGGTATCCTGATCTACAAAACGTTTCTTACCAAATCCTCTTGTCTCTTTCTTATCTGACTTATAAGTGGGTTTTCCTTCTGCAAAAACCGGTTTTTGGTCTTTACCACGTCCTTTGTAAATAAGTCCGCCTAGCTTTTCAGAGGATTGTGATTTCCCTGAGTTAGCATCTCTCTTGTAAGGCTTCGGACCATCAAATTCCTCTTTTTTGGGGAAAAATTGCTTCTTGTCTGCACCCAAGTCCTTCTTATCAGAGACGTCAGAACCCTGCTCTTTCTTGCTTCCAAATGGAGTTTTAGAACCAAATTTCTTTTCTCCTAGGTTTTTAAATCCTGCCTTTTTGTTTCTTGGCTTTTTATTGAAGTCCGAAAAGTCATCTTCGCTTTTGCTAAATGGCTTTTTTCCTGAACCAAATTTCGAGGAGCCTGAATCTTTAGATTTATTGAATCCTTCTGATTTTCCTTTGAAGCCTCCTCTTTGTCCTGAATTAGAAGCGTTTGATTCCTTTTTTCCTTCGCCGAAAAACGGCTTTTTTGAATTGTTATCTTTCATAGATTTGCAGCATCACTGCTGGATTGATTGTAAATAAAATAAGCGCTTGGTTTTCAACCGCTTAATCGGGCTGCGAAGGTACAGCCTATCGAGAGATTTATAATCATCTCCTGCAAAAATTTTCCAAGTCTATGAGTTCTGATTTTTGTAAAAATATTCAGTTGCCTTTCTGACAGACCCCTCACTAAGCAATAACCCTCTGGCAGCCTCCTCATCAAGTCCTGTTGCCTCCATGATCATGTGGATACCACGCTCCACCAACTTCGAATTAGAAAGTTGCATATCTACCATTTTATTGCCTTTCACCCGTCCAAGCTTGATCATCACTGTTGTTGAGATCATATTGAGAATAAGCTTCTGCGCTGTGCCAGCCTTCATCCTCGTGCTTCCAGTGATGAATTCTGGCCCTACCACTGCTTCTATCGAGTGATCCACTTCCTTAGAAAGTGGAGAGTCTGGATTGCAGGTAATGCTTCCCGTCAAAAGCCCCTTTTCCTTTGCTGCTTTCACCCCGCCAATAACATAAGGAGTAGTCCCAGATGCAGCTATTCCTATGACTGAATCGTTTGCATTGAACCCGTACTCCAAAATATCATCCCAGGCTTGATCGGGATCATCTTCGGCATTTTCCACTGATTTTCTGATAGCTGAATCTCCTCCGGCAATAATTCCTAGCACCATGTCAAAAGGGACACCATAAGTCGGCGGGCATTCAGAAGCATCCAGAACGCCTAGCCTGCCACTAGTCCCCGCTCCGATATAAATCAATCGTCCTCCTTTCTGCATTCTAGGCACTATCTGCTCCACTATCGCACAGATGTCAGGAATTACTTGCTCTACAGCCAGCGGTACTTTCTTATCCTCCTTATTGATATTATGGAGCAAATCCAACAAATCCATTTGCTCCAAATTGTCGTAATGAGAGGCACTTTCAGTTACTTTCATGAGTTTATTGTTAGTTTTTTAATGGTCATAACCTGTCCCGTGACGAAGGAAACGGGATAGCCTGCCTTACATGGTTGATAATCATACCTCCGTGTGAAGAATGCATGATGCTCGATTTCATGTGTTTATAATTTGTTTTCTATAGGTCACATGGAATCTCGCAGGATTAGAATCACCCCACCGTGTATCGCTTTTCGTAATGCTCGATTTCTTCTGTTCTTTTGGCTTGGCCCAAAAGAACCAAAAAGCCAAGTCGCAGCAAAGCTTCCGCCCACAGACCAGCCGCCCGGCCCGCTGCTGCGACAGCCCAACGCGCCCTAACAACAAGCAAATGTGCTGATACGCTGGGTGCCGGGATATAATCACCCCCTGTGTGTAGTCCGCCCGTCATGGGTATTTCATCTGTTTACAATTTGACTTTCAAAGGCCATCTCGATAGGTATCGGGAGGAATCTCGCATGATAGACAATCATCCTAGTGTGTGACGCTTGTGTCATGCTAGATTTCATAAGGTCTCTAGGTGGTAAAGTGTCAAGCCTGCAATCGGGCTTTCAATTATTAAATTTACGTTAAGCTGAACATCTGAGGCGGCTTTGCGAAGAATGTCGCTGTTGTAATAGGCGATAGAACCTACAAAATTCACAGGCTTCTCAGTATAATCCTTATACTTCATTACATGCTGTTTGAAAAACTCCTGAAAGGAATTGTAGAATAACATATAGCAGTATGGGCTGGACTTATGCTCGGTGATAAATCTACAAAAACTCGCCATATATCGATTAGGAAAAGGCTTCTGATATACGTGTTCCTGAATCACAGTATTAGTTAGATGAAAGTTATCAATCAGCTCCTTTTTTATCTCCTCAGGCATTTCATCGTTGATAAAATCTTTCAAAAGCTTCCTGCCAACATAGCCTCCGCCACCTTCATCTCCAAATATATAACCCGGTGCCGGACGTCTATCCACTATTTGTTTTCCATCATAATCACAACTATTCGAACCAGTCCCCAAAATGCAGGCAATCCCAGCCTGATGTCCGCAAGTTGACCTTGCTGCTGCAATGAGGTCATGATCTACTGTGATTTTAGCTTTTGGAAAAACTGTCTTCAATGCAGTCGAAACCTCAATCTTACGATCTGGAGTGGAGCAACCGGCTCCATAGAAAAAAATTTCCTCTATTTCACTTGCCAAATTAATCAGGAAATCACTTTGCATTTGTATAGCCATCTCTTCAGAGGATTGATAATAGGGATTAAACCCAATACCCCGGTGTTGGCTGATTTTACGATCGGAATGAATTACTCTCCAGTCCGTCTTGCTGGATCCACTATCTGCGATTAAAATCATCTATGCTAATTGGCCAATGGCCTGAAATTTTTCAAATACTTTTTCAGTGTGGGGAGCATCAGGTAGCTCGTCTGTCAAATCCTGGCCTGCCCAATGCTCATAATGCATGCCATTCTTCCAAAGCTTAGAGCTACTCACATCATATATTATTCCTTGGTATGCAACCCAAATTTCAGGTTTATCCTGTCCATTTCGCAATGCAAGCTGCTGTTTGGTATATGTGTTCATCAAAGAAGCTTGATTTGAGCATTGACCCAACGCTCAGGAATCTCTCCTTTCTGAGCCATCTGATAGTCTGCATAGCTACACGGTACGGTACTTACTCTATCAAACTTTTCTGTTTCATTATGGGGAATTTCCATCCACCATTTGCTACTTCTTTTGCTTTTATAGAAAACCAATGTACTTGGCTTAGTATCCAATGAAACGGTGTACTTGGTGTAATCACTGCTTTTGAAGGAAAGGCTGTCTTTACGGGAATAAAATCCTTCTAAGAAATACCAGATCATAACCGCAACGACTTTGGCAGTTTTATTTGCAGTATCATCATAATAAGGCTCATAACCATAAATCCCGATAGAACTCAGTTTTTCATTAGTTCCTGCAAACCAGCATATTTGGCAAGCTTCTTCCGCCGTCAACCCGAAAGGTTCAGCATTTACTGCACCAGGAGCATCGGCTGACTGAATTGCGCATAAGTCAAAGCTCAACAAATCTGCATTTCTAATTAACGGTTCTACTTCCTTAAATTCACTCCTCAATTCTCCCAGACGTACGTGCTCAAAATAAAGCTTCTCCACCACATTGATCAAGGAAGGATCTACCAAAAAACTCTGGTACGCTAAGTGTGCTGAAGAAAAAAGGAAATTAGGCTGATGAAGGATGATTTCCTGAGTATGCTGCTCAACAGGTGGCCCATCTTCCTCCATGTCCAGTTTGGCATCTACGGTCAATAGACTTACCAGCTTCTTCATTTTCTGGTAAGACAAATACTGTCCATAATCCAAATCATGTGATCCCCCAAAATAGATAGGAAGAATCTGATGTTTCATCAAGAATTCTCCCACTTCCTGAATTCTTTGGTAAGTATCACTTAGCTTTTCCCCAGAAATCAAATCACCCAAATCCGCCACTCGATACGCTCCAAATCCTTTTTTCAGATCATAAAGTTTCTCGCGAATCTCGCTACTTCCTCGATCAGCACTTTCTATTTTAGCAAGACCACGGTTTTCCTTGATCCCTACCAGGGCAATTTGTACTCCTTTGAGATCCGGAAATTCCTCTCCGAAAAAGTGGATTTGCTTAAAGAATGAATTTTCCGGGTATTTTTTCTGCCAAAGGTATTCGGCAATAGGATCAAAGTAGGATTGGATATTCATAAAGGGCGATAGTCTAAAGTAAAAATAATCAAAAAAGGCTCCTAAACGCGAAATATGCATTAGACTTCCTAATCCGAACCAAAACTACTTCAAAATTAAATCGCTTCGCTCCACTTAACTCCTTCGCCAGAGCGATGCTATGCCTCATTGGTTAAGTGTTTGATGGAATTTTTGATTCTTCCAGAAAAAGTTCGGGACAGGCTAAAACAGATTCCGTGCATAATCCGGGTTAAACAAAAGATCCCGCTTAGGCGGGATCTTTTGTTTTCTTATTATCCTCCGAAGTCATCAAATCGAATATTCTCTTCAGGAATTCCTAGATCATCCAGCAACTTCAATACTGCTGAGTTCATCAAAGGAGGTCCACAGAGGTAGTACTCTACCTCATCTGGCTCAGGATGATTTTTTAAATAATTATCGTACAAGACTTGGTGAATGAAACCAACGTATCCGTCGCCTTCCTTATCATCAGGAGACTTTTTGATCTTCCAATTATCTTCTGGAAGTGGCTCAGAAAGACCAATGTTGAATTGGAAGTTGGGGAAGTCTTTTTCGATATCTCTGAATTGAGGAATATAGAAAAGCTCTTTCTTAGATCTACCACCGTACCAGTAAGAAACTTTTCTGCTAGTTTTCTCTGTGTGAAAAAGGTGAAAAATCTGTGCTCTCAATGGCGCCATACCTGCACCACCACCGATGTAAATCATCTCGCGCTGAGTAGGATTGATATGGAATTCACCGTAAGGTCCAGAAATAGTTACTTTATCACCAGGAACTCTAGAGAACACATAGGAAGAACAAACACCAGGATTCACATCCATCCATTTGTTATTGGCTCTATCCCATGGCGGTGTAGCGATACGTATCGTAAGCATTACGATGTTACCTTCTGCGGGGTGATTAGCCATAGAGTAAGCTCTGAATAGCTCCTCGTCATTCTTCATCGTTAAGTCCCAAAGACCAAACTTATCCCAGTCACTTTGATATACGTCAGCTGGGTGACCTAAATCTGGATGAGGAGTGATGTCCATTCCCTTGAAGTTCACTGTGATTACAGGAACGTCAATCTGAATGTATCCACCAGCTTCGAACTCAAGAGTTTCACCTTCAGGAAGTTTTACTTTGAATTCTTTGATGAACGTAGAGACGTTGTAGTTAGAGAGAACTTCACACTCCCACTTCTTGATACCGAAGATCTCTTCAGGTATCCGGATCTTCATGTCATTTTTCACTTTCACCTGACATGCTAGACGGACGTTACTTTGCTGCTCAGCTCTACTTAGGTGGCCTACTTCGGTAGGAAGAACTTCTCCTCCACCTTCTTCGACCACGCATTTACACATAGCACAAGTTCCGCCACCACCACATGCGGATGGCAGGAAGATTTTTTGACCTCCGAGTGTAGATAGCAAAGTAGTTCCCGCTGCTGTGACAATTGGAGAACTTTCGTCACCATTGATGATGATGTTGACGTCCCCAGAGTTGACCAGTTTAGACTGGGCAAAAAGGAGAATAAATACCAGTAGCAGTATAATTACTGTAAAAGCTACAATGGAAGTAATAATTACTGAACCCATGAAATTTTGGTTTAATTTTTCTTATGGATTGGCCCAATACGGGAGCACAAATATATTTATTAATCACTACAAGAGACCAAATTACTAGTCAAATTTGGCCCGCATAATCAAATCCTTTTAGCAGTATCTTGATTAATTATTTAAAAGGTTTAGTAAGGTGGTCAATCGGCCTTTCAACTGGCGTCGATCTACGATGAAATCGAGGAACCCATGCTCCAGTACAAATTCAGAACTTTGGAATCCCTTAGGCAAATCCTTACCAATCGTCTCACGAATTACCCTTGGACCAGCAAAACCAATCAATGCTTCAGGCTCCGCAATATTGAAGTCACCCAACATCGCATAGGATGCAGTCACTCCCCCAGTAGTTGGATCTGTGAGCATCGATATATAAGGAACCCCCGATTGATCTAACAACGCAAGCTTGGCAGATGTTTTAGCCATTTGCATCAAAGAAAATCCAGCTTCCATCATTCGAGCACCACCGGACTTTGAAATCATCAGGAATGGAATTTTATTTTTGAGCGAGTGGTCAATAGCTCTGGCGATTTTCTCCCCCACTACAGAACCCATGGATCCTCCGATAAAATTAAAGTCCATACATGCGATGACGATATCCAACCCGTTCATTTTTCCTACAGCAGATCTCACAGCGTCGTTTAACTCTGTTTTCTGGATTGTAGCTTCTATTCGGGAAACATAGGGTTTGGTGTCTGTGAATTTCAGAGGATCACCTGATGTCATATTGGCATCCAGCTCTTTGAATTTGTTGTTGTCAAAAAGAATTTCGAAATATTCCTTCGAACCGATTTTTACATGAAAATCATCATCCGGGCATACGTAAGCGTTATTCTTGAGCTCTCTGGTATGGATGATATTTCCATTTGGGGTCTTAAACCAAAGGCCATCAGGTGCATCTTTCTTCTCAGCTGTAGATGTTTTGATGCCTTTGTCCGTTCTTTTAAACCAAGCCATATTGAGTTTTTAGATTGTTTTTTTTGACGAGTCAAAGGTTACAAATTTAGTCGTTAAATCCATTAAATAAAACCTCAGCAGAAATAGGTCGGGAATTCAATTATAGAAAGGACTACTAGCTGAAAATCGCTTTTTCTGTGATTAAATTAGTAGGATACTGCCTGCTGGAATAGTAGGATGAATTTGATTTATGTCTCAAACCATCTGACCTCTAGGTTTTATCACTGATATTATCGAGGAATTCACTGAACTTGAGTCATATAAGATTTTGGGAGAATTTTAATTGATGAAAATTCTTGGTTTCTTTAGAGAGCAATAAACTCTTTTATCTGATGAATACTAATTTACCAAACTCAGTTTCCGGAAGATCGGAAATTAAGATTAGTCGTAAAGAAGAAAATTCGCCATTTTCACCTGACATTGAAACTTGGAAGGCATTTAAGTCAGGAAGCAATTCTGCTTTTATACTTATTTACGAAAGATTTTTCGACAGTTTGTACAGTTACGGATTAAGAATAAATAATAATGAGGAATTGGTTAAAGACGCCATTCATGATGTGTTTTTAGACTTAAAAAAGAACAGTAATTCCATTGGGGAAACCGACTCCATTAAGTTTTATCTTTTTAAATGTCTGAAAAGGAGAATTTACAAAGAACTGAAAGGCTGGACAAATCTTAAGGAAGAGTTGATCCTACAGGATTGTTTTGAGATCACTTTTTCTCACGAGCAAACTTTAATAGACAGGCAGATTAATATTGAAATGAGCCAGAATGTTAATTCTGCGATCTCCAAACTTTCCCCAAGAAAAAGAGAGGCCATTTACTACGTGTATTTCGAAGGCATGTCTTATCAGCAGGTATCCGAGTTGATGGAGCTTTCCGATTCTAAATCCGCACGGGATTTAATCTACAAAGCGCTGAAATGTCTAAGAGATTCACTAGGTTTTCTTCCAGTATTTTTTATTGCCTTCTCACCATAAGCAGTTTATATTGTAGGTAAACTCTAGCTGTCTTTATACCTTATTTTGCTTTTTGTAAAAAATAATGGTTTTTTTTTGGCGTTGTTTTACACCTTTCTCCCTTTACCTAGTACTAAAAAATATTTAATACTAGTGTGAATGAGTCATATAACTGACCTTTTGGAAGATCTCGAATTTATTAGATGGGTGAAAAACCCAGATACTGAATTGAACACTTTTTGGAAAAGTTGGATGGATGCCAATCCTGACCGGATTGAAGACATCAAACTTGCCAGAGAAGTAATTCTGGGTATCCAGTTTCCTGCACCACATTCTTCTCAGGCTATTAAGAAGGAAGTACTGACTAGAATACTTCGAAATAAGGTATGTGAGTCAATAGGACAGCAAAATTCGATAAGAGCATCCCATTATAGCTTTTCACAGAAGAAATCTTGGCAATTTTCAAAAGTAGCTGCGATTTTAACGGGAATATTTTTGCTCTCCTTACTCTTACTCAATCTGCACAATGACAGCCAAAAAGAAGAGATTCAGGACAAAGTAAATTGGCTCTCCAAATTCACAAATTCCGGTGAAAAGCTAAATTTTAGGCTTCCCGACCAAACGGTAGTTTGGCTAAACTCAGGAAGCAGCCTGGAATACCACGAATCTTTCGACTCAACGGTAAGGCTTGTCAAATTAAAAGGGGAAGGTTTTTTCGAAGTTTCTGAAAATGCCGAGCAGCCATTTATGGTGATTTCAGACAATCTTATTACTACTGCACTTGGAACTTCTTTCAATATTAATGCAAAAAAAACCGGAGACATCCGAGTCTCCTTGGTGACGGGCAAAGTAAAGGTCAAATATCACTCCGACAATTTGGCTTATTTTCTTAATCCAGGTGAGGAGCTAAGCTATGAAGCCTCTAACAGTGAAGGAAGAATTAAGGAATTTAATACGGAGCATGTCTTGGGTTGGAGAGAGGGGAAATTAATATTTAAAAAGTCAACACTCAATGATGTAAAGGTAGGCCTCGAAGAATGGTATGGAGTAGAAATCAGCATAGTAGGAAACCCAAAAGAAAAATGGCGATTCAACGGAAAATTTGAAAATCAGACCCTTGAGAATGTGTTAAAAAGCATGTCTAATATTGAAAACTTCAGCTACAAAATAGAAAACAAAAAAGTAAAAATTCATTTCAATAAATAACTGAAATTTAGATGAAAGCAGAATATGTAAATGACTCTTAAGAGAAAAGCCAACTGATCAAATCAGCTGGCTTTAGTTGGTAGTCTGAGGGTAGTTAAACTATTGGGGAATAGGAAAACCTTCAGACCTAGTCTAATGAAATTTTCAATAAACCACTCAAAATTATGCAATTAAACTCACAAAAGACAATCTATATGTTGTCCAAGTACTTCTTGTATGGCTTTATAGTTCAAATGATGGTCTTTAACTTTGTATTTGCTACAGATGTTAAAGGCCAGTATAAGTCAATCGAAAAGGTTCAAGTAAAAATTGGTAAAGAGTCAATTACACTTGACCAATTTTTTAGATCAATTGAAAAGCAAACTCCTTTTAATTTTTTGTATGATCATAACCGAATTAATTCGGAGACTGTTATTAACCTATCAGAGCATTCGGGCTCAGTCGAAAGCTTCTTACGGCAAATTTCCATTCAGTCTAATCTAAGATTTAGGCAAGTAAATAATGGCATTGATGTCAAACAAGATGCACAATTGCCTCATGTGACGATTGCAGAGCAAAGTGCATTTGTTGAGGTCAAGGGCACAATAATAGATCAAAGTGGTTATCCTCTTCCGGGTGTTACAGTGATTGTCAAAGGGACTACACAAGGTGCTATATCTGATGTAGAAGGTAAATTTTCAATTGATGTGCCCCCTGGAGGCATATTGGTATTCTCGTTTATAGGTTACGAAGAGCAAACGATTGAAGTTGGCAATCAGAGTGAAGTTACTATTACTATGGCAGAAAGTCTTTCCGACTTGGAAGAAATAGTTGTAGTTGGATATGGAACTCAAAAGAAAGTGAACCTCACTGGTGCCGTAAGTTCAATCTCTTCTGATGAAATAGTAAACCAGCCAGTGGGACAATCATCAATGGTCTTACAGGGTGTTGCCCCAGGTGTCACCGTCACTCAAAGAAGCGGTCAACCTGGAAGTGACGGAGGAAATATCAGAATCAGGGGTGTCGGTACTTTGGGTGATTCCAATCCACTAATCATGGTTGATGGGGTAGAAACCAATATGAACAACGTAGATCCGAATGAGATAGAAAGTATCTCCATATTGAAGGATGCGGCTTCAGCAGCGATCTATGGATCAAGGGCGGCAAACGGAGTGGTATTGATCACCACCAAGAGAGGTAAAGATGGAGTACATGTAAATTACAATATGTATGCGGGTTTACAATTTCCCACTCGTTTGCCGAAAATTGTGGGAGCCTTGGATCATATGATGCTGGCGAATGAAGCATTTACCAACATAGGCAATAACCCGCAATATTCAGATCAGTTGATAGCAGATTACACAGCAGGATTGGCTTCTGATCAATACCCGGATACTGACTGGCAGGAGCTGACAATGAGCAATTCTGCTTTCATGCAGAGCCACAACGTAAGCGTCAATGCGGGGAACGAAAAGGCTAGAATTCTTGGATCTTTTAGCTACCTGGATCAAAATGGGATTATTCCCAATACCAGCTTCAAACGCTACAACTTAAGGTTCAACTCAGATATCCATGTAACAGACAGGTTGAAGTTATCCATGGATATTTTCTTAAGGAGGGCGGATCAAACAGAACCTTCAAGTGGTACTGGCTACGTATTTCACTGGATGCGTAGAATACCGGCAAATGAGGTTGGCATATTGTCAAATGGGCGGTATGGGGAAGGGTGGAACGGCGATCATCCGTTGGCAAGGGCTAAGGACGGAGGTATTAGAACTAATGAGAGTCTAGACGCCATCTTGAACTTCAGACTTAATTATAAATTAACAGATTGGCTTTCGGCTGAGGTGATGTATGCTCCAAAACTGTGGAATCCCCATGTTAAGAGCTTTTCTAACATTACTCAGACTTATGCACGAGATGGCGAAACTCCAACATTCTTTGTGCCTCAACGTAACTCTTTAACAGAGAGGTATACAAGAGAGTGGTACACTAACTTCAGAACATTAATTACTATTGACAAAACCTTTAATGACATCCACACTTTTGGATTTACAGGTGGATACCAGCAAGAAGATCAGACCAATCAATGGATTTCTGCATATAGAGAGGTGTTCCCACTACCCGATTACCAACAGATCAATGCAGGAAATCGGCTTAATGAACGGACCGGTGGCTCTGCGGAGCACTGGGCGTTACGTTCAGTTTTTGCAAGAGCCACTTATAATTTTGACGAGAGGTATTTATTTGAAGCCAATCTGAGGCGAGATGCTTCTTCTCGATTTGCTGAGGGCAACCGTGCCAGTCTCTTTCCCTCATTTTCTGCAGGATGGAGAATCTCTGAAGAATCTTTCATGCAAGGTACAAGCGGTGTGATTGACCAGCTAAAATTTCGGGCATCTTGGGGAAAATTGGGTAACCAAAATATAGGGCTTTATCCATATGCTGCCTTTATCTCGCTAGGAGGAAGTGGTCAAGATTATGTCCTTGATGGGGTCAATTCCCCTGGTGCTGCATTGAACAGTATGGCTAACAATGACATTAAATGGGAGACTACCGAGACCACTGATATCGGCTTAGAATTTAATCTATGGGGAAAACTGGATGTAACGTTTGATTATTATAAAAGGAAGACCAAGGACATACTTTTACCGCTAAATATCCCCTTGACGCTTGGATTGAATGCTCCTTACCAAAATGCCGGTGTGGTACATAATACTGGCTATGAGCTGATGTTGAACTACCGAAACAGAATCGGGAATTTTAACTACGGGGTAATGGTCAATTTTTCTGATGTGAAAAATGAAGTCATTGATATGAGGGGCATTAACAATACCGGACTGACAGTCAATAGAGAGGGACATCCGGTTCAATCCTTCTTTGGTTACGTTGCAGATGGATTTTTTCAGACGCAAGAGGAAGTTGATAATCACGCCTCTCAATTTGGAAATGTAGCCCCCGGAGATATAAAGTATAAAGACTTGGATGGTGACGGGATGATCAATGACAGAGACCTAGCTGTGATTGGAAGTAATATTCCTCGGTATACTTATGGATTTAGGCTTAATGCAGGGTACAAAGGAATTGACTTGTCAATCTTTTTCCAAGGAGTAGGTCAAGCAGACGGATATTTGTTCGGTCAGGGAATTATGCCTTTCTATCTGGGGGGAACCGTACATGAGCAACATAAGGACCGTTGGACTCCAGATAACACAGATGCCAGATATCCACGGCTTGCCTGGAATCAAACCAACAACCAGCAGAATTCCAGCTTTTGGATGAGTGATGCTTCCTATCTGAGACTCCAAAGTGTACAGTTGGGTTATGTTTTTCCAAATCACATCTTGGAACGGCTCAAAGTCCAGAATTTAAGGATTTACCTGAGTGGACGCAACCTATTAACAGTTACCGATTTTTACGAAGGATATGATCCTGAAGCGCCGGTTAGTAATGGCGGATGGTACCCTCAAATGTCCACCTACACCATGGGATTAAATCTCAACTTCTAAACATCTACAACTATGATAAAGCTATTTAAATATATATGCACTGCTACACTATTACTCTTAATCCAGTCATGCGACGAAGAGTACCTAGATAGATTGCCCCTGGATTCTCCATCCAGTGAAACCTTCTTTGCCAATGAAACTGAACTGGAAATGGCCGTAACCGGAGTTTATAATAGGCTTTGGTATTCGACTCAGGGAGCAGCCTGGTTTCTCTCATTTGATTTTGCATCAGACGACGGATGGGATCGAAACGGAAGTGCACTTCAAGCATTGGGAAGAGGAGAACAAAACGCAGACAACGGGTACACCAATGGGTTTTGGTCTGCTTTTTATATCGCAATCAACCGGGTAAATTATATTACTTCTGGTTCTGAGGAGCTTAGAAGCACGATGGATCCTGCAAAATATGACCGTTTGGTAGGAGAAGCGAGATTTTTGAGAGCCTATTTCTATGCCTACCTTGCAGAATTGTACGGGGATATACCATTAATCACCACAACACTAACGCTTGAAGAGTCTCACACACCACGGACTCCAAAAACCGAGGTCATAGATTATGTTCTTTCAGAATTGGAAGAAATCAAGGAATACCTTCCTATGGATGCTTCCGAGAAAGGAAAATTTACAAAAGGAACTGTATTGGCTTTGATTTCCCGGATTGCGCTCTGGAATGAAAGGTGGGAGGAAGCGGCTTCCGCCGCAAAAGAACTTATGGATTCAGGCGCGTATCAAGTTGACCCAGATTATGCGGGAATGTTTACTTTTTCTGGCGACAATTCTCCAGAAGTGATTATGAGGATTCAGTATCTTAGAGGAGTATCTACCCATAATACACCTAGGAATTTCCTGTCTAGAATGGCCTTGGGACACTCAAACAAAAAGCCTCCACAGGATTTTGTGGACACTTTTGATTGTATTGATGGATTGCCGATTGATCAATCGCCACTCTATGATGCCCAACATCCTTTTGAAAACAGAGACCCCCGCTTGGACTATACCTTAGTGGTTCCTGGTTCTAGGTTGGTAAACTGGATATTTGAAACTCATCGGGACAGTACACAAACTTGGGAGTTTCGAGGAGATGAAAAAGTACGTGTTCCCAATATCGAAGCCCGGCATGCCTATGCTTCATTCACTGGATACCTGTTTCGAAAGCATGTTGACGTAGCAGATTATCCAACCAATGTAGGTGCATCTGATCAAGGTCTTACCATTTTCAGATTAGGAGAAGTTTTCCTTAACTATGCCGAAGCCAAAGTAGAAATGAACGAGCTTGACGCATCAGTCTATGAGGCACTAAATGCAATTCGAGGAAGAGAATCCGTCCAGATGCCACCTATCTCAAATGGAAAGTCTCAGGATGAGTTGAGAAACATAGTTCGCAAGGAAAGAAGAAGTGAATTGGGAATAGAAGGGTTTCGATACTTTGATATTCGCCGGTGGAAAATAGCAGAGGATGTAATCTCTGGCCCTCTAAGAGGACGTGTTCACCGATACGGTGAAGGTGGTTGGCTTAATGAGCCTCCGATGATTGACCCAATGGGAACTCCTACTTATGACAATGTCAGCAATGCGGACGAACTGGTAGTAATCGAAACCAGAGCCTTCAATCCAAGCCGTGATTATTTATGGCCAATTCCACGAATTGAACTAGAAACAAATACTGCATTGACCCAAAACCCTGGATATTGACTTTAACCATTTTACTCATTTAAGTTTCTGAACATGGAAACACCTTGCTTCCAAAATCATTGAGAAGCCGGTTTTCCATGTTTTTGAGCCGGGAACCTACGTTACTTCAACAATCTTAATTAACAAAAAATGAAAAAAACACTAATCACTTTATGTGTTCTACTATCCACACTTTTATGTCAAAATGCATATTCGCAAGACTATGACATAGTCATTTATGGCGGCACCTCTGCCGGCATAGCTGCCGCGATCCAGGCATCTAGAATGGATAAATCAGTAGTTCTAATTGAACCTTCACATCGCTTGGGGGGCCTGACAACGGGTGGGCTTGGCCAGACAGATATTGGCAACAAACAGGCTATTGGAGGTATATCTAGAGAATTTTACCAAGGAATCAAAGCTTATTATGATAAGCCGGAAAACTGGAATTGGCAGAAAAAAAGTGAGTATATGGATAGTGGACAGACAAGGACCAAAGAGGGGGAAGATGCCATGTGGACATTTGAGCCTTCTGCTGCATTGATAGTTTATCATCAAATGCTTGAAGATGAGAAGGTAGATATAGTTTATGGAGAAAGGCTGTTGAGATCCGATTCCGGTGTAAAAAAAACTAATGGGAAAATCCAGTCCATTACTATGGAAAGCGGGAAAACTTTTGAAGGGAAGATGTTTATGGATGCTACTTATGAAGGGGATCTAATGGCTGCCGCAGGAATAAGTTATACAGTGGGAAGAGAGAGTAATGATCAGTATAAAGAATCGGTGAATGGAGTTCAGGCTAATTATTGGAGTGTTACTCTCAAGGGCAATCCATCCTTAAATGCCAAAAACCATAATTTTGTGTCGGGTGTAGATCCATACGTGGAAAAAGGAAATCCTTCAAGCGGACTGCTTCCTTATATTATCGAAGGTGGTCCTGGCATAGATGGCGAAGGAGATAAAAAAGTCCAAGCTTATGGGTTTAGAATGTGCCTGACTGATCATCCAGAAAACAGAATTCCTTTTAAGAAACCTGAGGAGTACCAAGAAATAAACTATGAATTACTTTTTAGAAACTTTGAAGCAGGGGAAACCAGATTACCATGGATCAATTCCACTATGCCAAATCGTAAGACAGATACGAATAACAACCACGGCTTTTCCACTGATTTCATTGGCCAAAACTATGATTACCCTGAAGCTAGCTACGAAGAACGTGAAAAGATAGTCGAAGCCCACCGTACCTATCAGCAAGGTTTGATGTGGTCACTTGCCAACCATCCCCGGATTCCAGAAAAAGTAAGAAATGTGTACTCTCAGTGGGGAACTACTAAAGATGAATTTGAGAATGAAGATGGATGGCAAAACCAACTGTATATCCGTGAAGCAAGGCGTATGGTAAGTGATCTTGTAATGACGCAGCGACACTGCGAAAGATTGGAAGTCATCGATGACGCTGTTGGTTTGGCTGCTTATGGGATGGATTCACATAATATCCAGAGATACGTGGATCACAATGGCTATGTACAAAATGAAGGAAATGTACAAGCCCATGTGGACGGTCCCTACCCTATCAGCTATAGATCAATAATCCCTAAAAAAGAAGAGGGAAATAATTTATTAGTGCCTGTCTGCTTGAGTGCTACACACATCGCTTTTGGGTCTATTCGAATGGAACCTGTGTTTATGGTTTTGGGACAATCTGCTGCCATTGCAGCCTCTCTAGCAATAGACAATGAAGTCTCCGTACAAGACTTATCGTATGAAAAGCTAAAATCTGAATTGCTTGCCAACAAACAACAGTTGGACTAAATTCCACATCGACTGAGGATATATAAAACATCAATACGGTTTATTACCCGTATTGATGTTTATTTTCAGTATGAAGTAACCTTAATATAATTTTTATCCACTTTGAAATTTCAAAAACAATGAAAGTTCTAAATGCCTTAAAATTTTGCCTAATGGCGCTGGTGATAAGTTATTCCCTTTCTTCCTGCAATTCTGCAGAAGGGCAGGATAATGTTAATGATGTGATTGTATATGGAGGTACTTCAGGAGCAGTCACTGCAGCAATTCAGGCTAAAAAAATGGGGAAATCCGTAATCTTAGTATCACCGGATACTCACCTGGGAGGGCTTTCTTCTGGTGGATTGGGCTGGACTGATACTGGTAAAAAGGAAGTGATTGGAGGTCTTTCCCGCGAATTTTACCAAAGAGTATATGACAAATATCAAAAAGAAGGCGGATGGAAATGGGAAAACCCTTCTGATTTTGGAAATAAAGGACAAGGAACACCTGCTATAGATGGCGAATTCCGCACAATGTGGATTTTTGAACCACACATTGCAGAGGAAGTTTTTGATGAATGGGTAGAGGAAATGGATATAGAACTCTATCGTGATGAATTGCTGGATAGAGAAGCCGGGGTAACTGTTGAAGATGGGCAAATCACTGCAATTAGAACATTGAGCGGAAAGGAATTCAAAGGTAAAATGTTTATCGACGCCACTTATGAAGGGGATTTAATGGCTGCAGCCGGAGTGAGTTATCATGTGGGCAGGGAAGCAAACAGTGTATATGGTGAGGAATGGAATGGCGTCCAAACAGGTATTTTTCACCACCGCCACCATTTCAAAGTCTTGGATAATCCCATAGATCCGTATTGGATTGCCGGTGACCCATCCTCTGGGTTGATCCCAAAAATCAGTGAAGAAGATCCTGGTGTGAAAGGAGAAGGGGATAACAAAATTCAAGCCTATTGCTTTAGAACTTGCATGTCTAATCACCCGGATAATCGTGTTCCTTTCCCCAAACCTGAGAATTATGATTCTACGCAATATGAACTATTGGTAAGAATCTTTGATGCGGGATGGACAGAATGGTTTGGAAAATTTGATATGATCCCGAATAGGAAGACAGATACCAACAACCATGGACCTTTTAGCTCTGATAACATCGGGATGAACTATGAATACCCAGAAACTAGCTATGAACGAAGAAAGGAGATCATTAAAGAGCATGAAGATTATCAAAAAGGACTACTCTACTTTGTGGCAAATGATCCAAGAGTGCCCAAAGAAATTCAAGAAGAATTTCAGAATTGGGGATTAGCAAAGGATGAATTTATCGATAATGGAAACTGGCCTCACCAAATCTACGTGCGCGAAGCGAGGCGAATGGTCGGTAAATATGTGATGACTGAAAATGAATTACTTCAAAAGAAACCTACTCCTGAATCTATAGGAATGGGTTCATATACCATTGATTCTCATAATATTCAGCGGTACGTGGATGAGAACGGTCACGTACACAATGAAGGAGATATAGGAGTAGGATTGCCTGGCCCCTATGAAATAGCCTATGGATCAATTGTTCCAAAAAAGGAAGAAATAACAAATCTCGTCGTTCCGGTTGCTGTTTCAGCGAGCCATATAGCATTTGGGTCCATTAGAATGGAGCCAGTATTTATGATTTTAGGTGAATCTGCCGCTACTGCTGCGACAATGGCATTGGAAAAAGGAATCAGCGTTCAGGATCTTCCATATGAGGATCTGAAAGCCCAATTAATGAAGGATGGGCAGGTATTGACGTTGGAGGATCAAATCAAATAACAGTGATGTCTACTCTTTTACTAAAAGCAACAGTCTATTGAAATAGTGAAAAAGCTCAAAAGCTGCATCCTACTTAGGGTAAAAAAACTTTGCTTTGGGGCAATTTAATATAAATTGCCTTAATTAGAAACCAACCATTTTACATAGATTTTCTTCTATAAAAACTATCAAAATCCAAATATCTATCCATGAACCTAGCAGTTCTACTACTCATTTCAGCAGTCATCTTGTTCTTAGCCTATAAAATTTACGGTAAAATTGTGTACCGGAAATTTGGTTTAAACGATAAAAATCCGGCGCCATCACATACGCATAGAGATGGAATAGATTATGAGCCAAGTAAGCCTATCGTAGTTTTAGGGCATCATTTCGCTTCAATTGCAGGCGCAGGCCCGATAGTCGGCCCAATTATAGCGGTGACTTTCGGTTGGATTCCCGCTGTCATTTGGATCTTGGTCGGTGGAATATTCTTCGGAGCAGTACATGACCTAGGAAGTATGGCTACTTCTCTCAAAACTGATGGAAAATCAATCGGAGTAATCATCCGAAATCAAATCGGAATGAAGGGTAAGCAGCTCTTTGTCATCTTTAGCTTCTCCACCTTAATACTTGTTATTGGGGTATTCGCAGATATTATTGCCAAAACATTTGTCACAAATCCAGGCGTAGCATCGGCATCCATCTTATTTATTCTATTGGCAGTTGCCTTCGGGATAGTGAATAAACTAGTAGGCAATAAAAAAACTGCATTCATAATCATCTCAGTAATTGGAGTGGTCTTAATGTACTTTTTTGTGTATCTGGGAATGAAAATCCCTTTCGTGCTGGATTATAAAATATGGGTTTTGGCACTTTTGGCTTATGCATTTCTTGCTTCAGTCACTCCGGTGAGCATGCTGCTTCAGCCCCGGGATTACCTGAATAGTTTTTTGCTTTACGGATTGATTATAGCGGCTGTACTCGGTGTTTTAATTGCAAATCCAGAAATCCAGATGAGCAATGAAATCCATGTTTCCGATGAAAACCTGGGTTATATTTTCCCTGTACTCTTTGTGACTATTGCCTGTGGAGCCATTAGTGGGTTTCACTCTTTAGTTGCTTCGGGCACCACTTCCAAACAGCTGAACAAGCAATCAGATGCCAAATTGGTAGGATTTGGGGGAATGTTAATTGAATCATTTCTAGCCATAATTTCCGTGGGAGCAGTAGTTATTTTGTCTAGATCGGAATATATATCCCGCCTTTCAGGCGAAGGTCCTGTTGCGCTTTTCTCTACAGGTTTGGGAGGGATGATCGCTACGCTGGGCATTTCGGAAGGATTTGCTGTAGGCTTTGTAGCCTTGACCGTTTCAGCTTTTGCGCTTACTACACTGGACACCTGTACTCGATTAGCCAGATTTACTTTGCAAGAATATTTTGAAGATGTACCTCAGCCGGCCGGTCAGTATCTGGCTAAAAACCGATATGTGTCCACAGGAATTGTGGTCGTTTTCTCTATTCTCTTATTGCTATCAGGGGAATTCACAACGCTCTGGCCAATTTTCGGCTCTGCAAATCAACTGCTGGCTGCTCTAGCACTTTTGACCATCGCTGTATGGCTGATGAAGAAAAATATCAATGCCCTCTTCGTGACCATTCCTATGTTTTTCATGTTTACGGTGACGCTTTCCTCCTTAGGTTTATTTGCATGGAAAAACTTCCAAGAAGAAGTCTATGTTCTTGCCATCATTGCAGCCCTGCTATTTATTTTAGCTATCTCCTTGATGATTTTGGCTACGAAAAGTCTGAAAAAAGAAGTCAAAGAACCCGTCAAGGCTCTTTGACTTTCTGCTACTTATAAAGAGTTAAATACCTCTTTTGCTTTTTTAGGGATTCTCAAAGCAACTGTAAAATTGATAAGGTAATCTGCAAAGGCCGCATCTCCATGAACGAAATTATCAGGGGTAGAATTTTCCATGTCAGTAACACTTTGCGTTCTATTTCTAAACAATGCAATAGGTACATTCAGCGTCCCGGTCACATTGCCCAACATATAGCTAACCCCAGGCTCTACAGAGATAATATAGCCCGGTCTTCTGAAGCCTTCACTACCGCCCAAGGCATCGTGAACTGGAATCCCTTCAATCCTTCCTCCAAGGGAAGCTCCCAGACCATGCACTTTTTCAAATGACTTGAACACACCGGTTCTCACGGCAAATTGATCCGGAACACTCATTATAGCTTCATTTTCACGTCTTCTGTTGGTAGCAGTTCCATTTGTCTCACGTGGATTAAACATATAAAACCCATCGTAATACAAGAAGAAAGTCCCTCCTACATTCCAAAGTCCTTGGAAGTCCACGATCAGTCCGGTTCCACCATCACCCAACTGAATTGATTGATCCACCGTTTTTTCCAGTGCAAGAGCTTCATCTCCCTGATTGTAGAAGGTACTTGTAGCTGCATAATCTCCAGTAGGAAATTTAATCCCAAGACCAATCGCAGTATTCCCTTTTTTAGCCTTTTCTCCAGAAAGCAACCAATAACCAGCGCCTATTCTCATATCCCCTAAGCCTTTGGAGTAAGTGGTGTGGCGCTCGGTACGACCGTGTTCATATAAAGAACTTCTATCATTATATTGAAAAGGTAAAGATACAAGTCCGTACAGCCGCTCCGAAAAGGCATAGCTGACATTGATATCCAAACCGTGCTGCTTATTAATCACTTCAGTTCCATCCTCGATGCGATTCGGCTCTTCATGTGATCCTCTGAAGTGCCTGAATGATTTGAAATAGCGGTAGTTGGCACTGATGTTCCATTCGCCTTTGTTGAGGATATTTCCTTGTCCTACCGCATTTCCTAGACCAGAAAATTGCCGGATGGCCACGCAGCCTTGAGCGTAAGTAGTGCATGGTATTAGATAAAGAAAAGAAAGTAATAGTATTAGTATAGAATATTTTTTCATGATGGATTGAGTTATTTAACTTAAAAGAATGATTGAAATGTAGCATTTAGCAATGCCATACAAGCTTGCACCAGTAGGAATGGCATAGCATTAATTACCCTAGAAACTATCTAGCGTATCTTTAAAAGCTGATTAAAAACTGTGATTATATGATTTTGGGAGGAGGATTGTCGAGTTGACAAAATGGATTTGAATGGCGAAAAACAATAAATCCAGGTGTTTTTTTTTCACTAGAATACTGACTGAAATCAATGCTGTATTGATCTGCTTGCAGATAGTCCTTTACAAAAAGTTTGACTGTTGTTTTGTTATTTTGATCTTGGGGTAATTCATCCTGCATAAGCGAGGAAATCCACTTCTTCACAGAATTAGTTAGAACTCGGCGCTCCGTATCAGGCAATACAATAAATTGGAGAGTATCATTTTGATAACGTTGCTTAATTACCCGGTAATATTTCCCGCCCTGTTCGTATGGAGTGTTGGTGGACTGGAATTCCTCCTGGTTAGCCATGTAAGGCATAGAAAGCGGAATTTCAAGAAGCCTCTCCTCTACCTCTGGTGAACTTTCACTATAAATCAAATCCTCCCATTTACTCTCCAGGTGCTGGTCGTATGAAAAATAGAATGCATAGTAGCCAAAATGGTATATGGCAAAGCATACTAAAAGAAATATGGATAAGGCTTTCTTCAATTCTGGAATTATTACAATTCGAAAAGTATTAAAATTCAATATGTAAAACCAACACTTACCTAAAATAGTTGATCAGTTATTTCATCAAAAACTACTAAATCAAAATTTTACTCTTTAATTCCCGATTAAATAAAATAATATTCCGTAATAAATAAAATTATCAAAAGCACAAGAGAAGAGATTCCATAAACCTTTAAGACTTTAAGTCGGTTCATTCTTTCCATAAACCAAAGCACCAACACTGGGCGTATCAATCCAGCCACTAGACTGAGCAGACAGAAATAGGACAGAAACCAAAGCAGGATTAACATAGCTGACATCAGAGAGTAAAACTAAAAAAGGAACAGCAATGCTGTTCCTTTTAATTTATATATCTAAGCAAAAATTACTTCTTACGTTTGATCTCCTTCATTTCATAACCTTCAATTGTATCCTCAATTTCAATGTTATTGAAATTCTTGATGGAAATACCACACTCATATCCAGCCTTCACTTCAGCTACATCATCCTTGAATCGCTTCAATTGATCGATTTCGCCTTCGTGAATTACGATACCGTCTCTTATCACCCGGATCTTGTTCTTTCTGGTAATGAAGCCATCCGTAACATACGAACCTGCAACAGTTCCGATCTTCGTGATTTTGAAGACTTCTCTTACTTGAATATTACCAGTAATAATTTCTTCAAATGTAGGCTCTAGCATTCCCTCTATTGCATCTTTAATCTGGTTGATCGCATCGTAGATGATAGAGTAATGTCTGATTTCAATTTCTTCTTGCTCTGCCAATTTCTTAGCATTAGAAGAAGGTCTTACCTGGAATCCTATGATAATTGCATCAGAGGCAGAGGCTAGCAATACATCAGATTCTGAAATCTGACCCACACCCTTGTGGATAATGCTCACTTTCACTTCATCCTTAGAAAGCTTCAATAGTGAATCAGAAAGTGCTTCTACGGATCCATCCACATCACCTTTGATGATTATATTCAATTCCTTAAATGAACCGATTGCCAAACGGCGTCCGATCTCATCCAATGTAATATGCTTCTTAGTTCTTAAGCTTTGCTCTCTCTGGATTTGCTCTCTTGAGTTAGCTATATCTCTTGCTTCACGCTCTGTGCCGTAAACTTTGATGATATCGCCGGCTTGAGGAGCTCCTCCAAGGCCTAGTACCTGAACAGGAGTGGATGGCCCGGCTTCTTTCAGTTTTTTGCCTTTGTGATCAAACATCGCTTTCACACGACCATGATGCTGTCCTGCAAGAATAATATCTCCAACTCTCAACGTCCCTGCCTGAACCATAATAGTAGAGACATAACCACGCCCTTTATCCAAGGAAGCTTCGATAACCGTACCAGCGGCATTTTTATTAGGATTTGCAGTAAGTTCCAAAACTTCAGCTTCAAGAAGGACTTTCTCTAGCAATTCCTCAACCCCTTCGCCTGTTTTGGCCGAGATGTCATGAGATTGATATTTACCACCCCACTCTTCTATTAAGAGGTTCATGCTTGCAAGCTCCTCTTTGATCTTAGCAGGATTGGCGTTTGGTCTATCTATTTTATTGATCGCAAAGATCATTGGAACATTAGCCACTTGTGCGTGGTTGATGGCTTCCTTGGTCTGAGGCATGATGTTATCATCTGCTGCAATTACAATAATTGCGATATCTGTGATTTTAGCACCACGGGCACGCATCGCTGTAAACGCTTCGTGACCTGGCGTATCGAGGAATGCAATCTTATTACCAGTCTTAGTCATTACATTGTAAGCACCGATGTGCTGGGTGATTCCTCCAGCCTCATCTGCAGTCACTTTGGACGTACGAATGTAATCAAGTAAGGAAGTTTTACCGTGATCGACGTGTCCCATTATCGTTACAATCGGAGCTCGTTCCAGTAGTTCCTCCGGTGAATCTTCCTCCTCCACTTCGATTTCATCTTCGATTGATTTGGTGAATTCTACTTCATATCCAAATTCATCTGCGATGATTGTAATAGCTTCAGCATCCAATCGCTGGTTGATGGAAACAAACATCCCCAAGGACATACAAGCAGAAATAACCTGATTAACAGATAAATCCATCAATGATGCTAGATCATTTGCTGAAATAAACTCTGTAACCTTTAAGATTTTAGTCTCTTCTGTTTCAAAATCTACATCTCTATCTCTCTCAGCTTTTTTATCTCTACGACTCTTGCCTTTTCCTCCTCCAGCGCTTTTACCCTGAAGCCGGGCTAATGTCTGCTTGATTTGATCTTGAATTTCTTTTTGAGTTGGCTCTGCCTTTTGAACTCTATTTGGAGCACCACCTCTTTGTTGGCCTCCACCTGGACGATTGCCACCACCTTGATGAGGTCGCCCACCAGGGCCACCACCTGGACGATTGCCTTGACCTGGCCCTCCTGGCTTGTCAATACGCTTACGCGGTCGTTTTTTATCTCTACCTCTTTCATCAGAAGAAGCTACTGGTCCTCCCTTTTTCTTAGGTCGATCTGCTGGAAGTTCTATTTTACCTAATACCGTGAGCCCTTTAAGAGAATCTGCTTTTGCAGAAATCAATTGATCCTTGGCAGCCGGTGGCACCGGTGTACTTGGCTGCTGTGGGGTGGGCTTTGGTTGTTCCTTCTTCACCTGTGGTGCTACAGGAGCAGTTGGCTTTTTATCTTCCTGAGCTGGCCTTGGCTGAGGCTTATTATGTTGCTGTGCAGTCTGCGGCTTTTTAGGATCGCTATGTTTTTGACCATATTTATTTTGGCCATACTGTTGCTTATGCCTAGGCACAGGACTAGTATTCTTGCTCAGGTCAATTTTACCCAAAACTTTTATACCCTCTAATTTTGGAGGATCTGTAGAAATTTTCTCCGGATCGGCAGGCGGAGTAGGTTCAGAAGACGGCGCTGGCTTTGGCTCCTCGGCTGCTTTTGGAGCGGGCTCGGGAGTCGGAGTAGGCGCGGGAGCGGCTGGCTTTGGCTCTTCCTGTGCTTTGGGGGCAGGAGTAGGAGCAGGCTTTGGCGCTGGTGCTGGCTTTGGCTCCTCTTTTGGAGTTTCTGGCTCCATTGAGATAGGCTCATGGCGCTTCCCTATTGAGAGGTGCGATGCCTCCTCTTTATCTAGGGCAGAAGATTTGAATTCCTTATTCAACATCTCCACTTGATTCATGTTGATTTTTGAATTCGGATTATTCTCCACCTCATAGCCCTTTTTAGCCAGGGATTCAACTATGGTTGCCGTACCCACGTTGAGTTTTCTGGCTATTTGGCCTAAACGCATCATTTTTTCTTCTGACATAAGCAAAAACTTCTTTCGAAATCTTAAATAATTAGGGTATTACACGGGGGTTATTTCCCGTTTTATTGATCAAATTCTTGTCCGAGTATCCTGAATATCTCATCGACAGTTTCTTCTTCAAGCTCTGTTCTTCGAGTCAGATCCTCTTTAGTCAAGCTCAATACGCTTTTCGCAGTATCCAAACCTGTCTTTTTTAATTCGTCGATGATCCAGCCGTCGATTTCATCAACAAACTCCATCAAATCGACATCTTCTTCTTCGTATTCGTTCAACTCACGGAATACGTCGATTTCATAACCTACCAATCTACTGGCAAGTTTGATATTATAACCCCCTTTACCGATAGCCAGCGATACCTGGTCCGGCTTGAGGAACACGGATAATCTTTTTGTTTCTTCATTCGCAGTGATCGAAGAAACCTTAGCTGGACTCAATGCACGAGTGACATATAAATCCAAATTCTCGGTGTAATTGATTACATCAATATTTTCATTCTGCAATTCTCTTACAACAGCATGAATTCTAGATCCTTTCATTCCAACACAAGCCCCCACCGGATCAATACGATCATCGTAGGATTCGACAGCGACTTTAGCTCTTTCGCCTGGCTCTCTTACTATCTTGATGATGGTAATCAAGCCATCGTAAACTTCAGGAACTTCGTTTTCAAACAAGCGCTCCAAGAATATTGGAGAGGTTCTAGAAAGGATGATTTTAGGGTTACCATTGGACATATCCACTCTATGTACAATCGCCTTCACGGTATCACCTTTTCTGAAGCGGTCTTTCGAAATCTGCTCTGCTTTAGGTAAGATCAGCTCATTTCCGTCTCCATCCATGAGAAGAATTTCTCTTCCTAGAATCTGGTAAACTTCAGCACTTACGATCTCTCCTACTAGTTCCTCATACTTATTATATAGAAGGTCTTTTTCAAGATCCTTGATTCTCTGGATCAATGTCTGACGGGCCATCTGCACAGCGCGCCTACCAAAAGCTTCCAATTCAATTTTCTCGTAAACTTCTTCTCCTATCTCAAAATCAGGCTCGATTTTACGGGCTTCCGTAAAGCTGATTTTATCTAAATCCCAAATATCCTCAGAATTGTCGTCGACAATTTCACGGATACGGAATATCTCAAGGTCTCCTTGATCAGCATTAATGGTCACATCGAAGTTTTCATCAGTTTCAAACTTCTTGCGAATCATCGCTCTGAACACATCTTCCAAGATACGGATCATTGTAGGTCGATCCACATTTTTAGATCTCGCAAATTCAGCGAAGGATTCTATTAAGACTTTGGCATCCATTTGATTTATTTAAAAGATACTTGTACAATTGATTTCTTCATCTCTTCGAAAGGAAGAGAAACTTCCTCCTCTGTGGCTTTTTTGCCTTTTTCCTTTTTCTTTTTCACCAGTAGTTTTACACCAGTTTCTGAAACTTCCAATAGTTTGCCCTGAATTACTTCTCCTGAGGTCAAAGAAATCATTAGCTCCCTGTTGATATTTTTCTGAAATTGTCTCCTACTACTCAAAGGAAAATCTAGCCCTGGGGAAGAAACCTCCAGAATATAAGCCTCAGGCATCATGTCTTTTGCCTCAAGCTCTTCTGAAACCGCCCTGCTTAGCTTTGCGCAAGACTGGATCGTCACTCCTTCATCAGCATCCAAAAGGACGTTGAGTAGCTTCTTCCCTGATTTCTCAGACAATTTCACCTCGACCACGAAATGATTCTCATCCGGAAGATGCTTCTCCACAATCTCTTCGATAGCTTGTTTCAATTCAGTCATAGTATGCATAATGAAAGAGGGGACCATATGGTGTCCCCTCCAGAAACTTTCGAATACGTCGCAAAGGTAAAATAATTTTACAGTAAAAACAATGAGGGCGCTAAATCATGAGCCATCGATAGTTAGGTTTTTCGCTCAGATAAAACTTCGACAAACTAAAGCTACCTGAGAATCATTTAATATTGTTGCCAAAAAATATCCCGATTCTATCAAATTTGTCCCATTAAGATAATAATTTTGCCGACCCCCGTTTAATATGAAACCTTAGCGTAGTATATTAAACTCTCAACTCCAGTAAATACAATCAATACCTAAAAATGGGATTATTTGACTTTTTCTCAAGTGATATTGCAATCGACCTCGGTACCGCAAATACCCTGATCATTCATAAAGATAAAATTGTAGTAGACGAACCTTCCATCATCGCAATCGACAAAACCACCAATCGTGTATTGGCGGTAGGTCGAGAAGCTATGAACATGCATGAGAAAACGCATGAAAACATAAAAACTATCCGTCCACTGAAAGATGGGGTAATCGCCGATTTCTACGCCGCAGAGCAAATGATCAGAGGTTTGATCAAGATGATCCCGGGCCAGAAAAAAGGCTTATTCCCACAGTCCCACCGCATGGTGATCTGTATTCCTTCTGGAATTACTGAGGTAGAAAAACGAGCCGTACGTGACTCTGCTGAGCACGCCGGTGCCAAAGAAGTTTACATGATTTTCGAACCTATAGCAGCTGCCATTGGTATCGGGATCGACATCGAAAAGCCAATGGGATCCATGATCGTGGATATCGGAGGTGGTACTACCGAGATTGCGTTGATCGCTCTATCAGGTATTGTCGCAGATCAGTCCATTCGTGTAGCGGGCGATACGTTTACCAAAGATATTCTAGACTATATGCGTCGTCAGCACAACTTGCTGATCGGTGAGCGTTCTGCCGAAAAAGTGAAAATTGCGATTGGTTCGGCTTTGACCGAGCTCGATGATCCGCCTGAGGATTACGAGATCCGAGGGCGTGACCTGATGACAGGTATTCCTAAGGTGATCAAAGTCTCCTATTCAGAGATTGCATTCTCTTTGGACAAATCCGTGTCGAAGATCGAAGAAGCTGTTCTGAAAGCTTTGGAGATTTCCCCACCGGAACTCTCAGCAGATATCTACGACAACGGTATTCACCTCACAGGAGGCGGAGCTTTACTAAAAGGCCTGGATAAAAGGCTGCATCAAAAGACCAAACTTCCTATCCACATTGCAGAAGATCCGCTGAGAGCTGTAGTGAGAGGAACAGGCACTGCCTTGAAAAACGTACAAAATTTCCGAACAGTATTGATGACATAAACCCCGAATGCTACGCATCCTTCAATTTCTCTATAGCCTCAGGTCATTTCTTTTATTTGTTTTGCTTGAAGTATTGGCGATAGGATTAATCGTCTCCAATAATTCGCCCCAGGGTGCAGCTTTCTTCAATAGTTCTAATGCAGTGACCGGCTCTGTGCTTAAGACTCGTTCAGATGTGGTGGATTTCTTCTCGCTGGCTGAGGAAAATGATGCGTTACTCTCTGAAAATGCCAGACTACTTGAGCAGCTAACATCCATGAATGCGATTCCGGATAGTGTAACTTTCGAGTTGGATTCTGCCATGGAAATGCAGCTAAACTTCCGAGGAGCACGAATTATCAGCAATTCTCTTCGTTTTGCACAAAATCACATTACTCTAAATAAAGGGTCTAAGGATGGTGTAAAACCTGGGATGGGTGTATTTAGCAAGCAGGGAGTCATAGGCAGAGTGAAGTCCGTATCTGAAAATTACTCAGTAGCCTTTTCTCTCCTTAATACAGAACTGAACCTCTCTGCTAAAATCAAAAGCAATGATTCCTTTGGTTCTGTAAAATGGGATGGAAAGGACTCTAAGAAAACCAAGCTGCTGTACGTACCCCGTCACGTATCAGTCAGCCCTGGAGATACAGTCGTTACTACTGGCTACAGTGCTGTTTTTCCGGAAGGAATTATAGTCGGTATTATCGAAAGTATAGATCAAGGAGAAGATCCAAACTACCTGGATATTGTAATCACCCTCAGTGCAGATTTCAGCAAGGTGAATTATGTTTATTTAGTAGAAAATACTCAGTTGGATGAGCTTGACTCTCTTCACAAGCAATCAGCAATCGTCAATGAATTTTAGAAACCTGATCACTAGCGTTTTCTTGGTGATTTCTCTCTGTGTAGTGCAGATATTACTACTGAAAAACGTGTCCCTCTTTGGCGTGGCTTTCTGCTTCATTTACCTGTTGGGTATCTTGAGTTTCCCTATTAGCATCCGCAGCTTCTCATTGATCTTGATCAGTTTTGGACTTGGGTTATTGATTGATGTGTTTTACGATACACTTGGTCTGCATGCGGCGGCGGCTACGCTTTTAGCATTTCTTCGCCCATATTGGATAAAAGCCCTCAGCCCAAATGGCGGCTATGATGACGCAAACAATCCTACCTTACCTGAAATGGGAATTGGCTGGTACATCAGTTACTCATTACCCTTAGTTTTTGCCTTTTCACTGATGTTTTTCATTGCCGATCAGTGGGGAACAGGAGGATTATTTGGCGTGCTAAACAAAAGCCTTTTCTCCTCGATATTTACAGTCATTTTGGCTATAATTGTACAACTACTGTTCTTCAAACGCAGGAGAGGAATCTGATGAACGACCAAAGACCCGTAGTCATAATCATCTTTGTTTTCTTGATAGGTTTGGTGCTTTTGACCAAGCTATTTATGATACAAGTGATGGACGACAGCTTTATCAAAAAAGCTGAACGAAATGCTATTCAACGAATAGTAGATCACCCCTATCGTGGATTAGTCTATGACCGAAAAGGGAAGTTGCTCGTTTACAACAATCCTATTTTTGATTTGATGATTGTCCCAAAGGAATTTGAAGTGGGAGATACTACCCGTTTCATAGAGCTTTTTGGAATTACAAAAGAGCATTTGATCGAGTCCTACCAGGCAGCACGTAACTATTCCTACGTAAAGCCATCCACCTTTATCAAGCAAATATCTACCAATGAATTCGCCAGAATTCAAGACTTCCTAATCGATTATCCGGGTCTATTTATCATGACTCGGTCTGTGCGCTCCTATCCTAATCCTATCGCTTCTCATGCGTTGGGCTACATCGGAGAAATTAGCGGAAGACAGCTGGAGCGTGACAGTTCAGGGTATTATGTGCAGGGCGATTATGTAGGTCTTAGTGGAATGGAACGCTTCTATGAAGATGAACTACGAGGTGAAAAGGGAGTGAAATACAAAATGGTCAACGTACGTGGCGTGGACAAGGGTCCCTTCAAAGACGGTGATTATGATACCGCATCTATGGCCGGTCATAACATCAACTCCTCCATAGATATGGAGCTCCAGAAGTATGGCGAAATGCTTATGAATGGGAAAACCGGATCTGTGGTGGCTATTGAGCCAAAAACCGGAGAAATACTCTCTATGATCTCTGCGCCCTTTTACGATCCAAACAGTCTTACCGGTTCAGATTTCAGCAAAAGCTACACCGCACTAAATGCATTAGATACAAAGCCTCTCTTTAATCGACCGATCATGGCGACCTATCCTCCGGGTTCGATTTTCAAGATCGTACAAAGTCTCATCGGATTGCAAGAAGGTGTTTTGACTCCGGAAACTACCTTTGCCTGCAATAAGTCCTTGGTAGCCTGTCACAATCACCCTTCCCCTGTTAACCTTTTCGGGGCAATACGGAATTCCTGCAACCCTTATTACCATCAGGCATTCCGCCAAATCATCAATCAGGAAGTTTCCAGTAACACCTACAAGGATACCGAGCTTGGGCTAAATGCTTGGCGTGAACGTGTATTGAAATTTGGACTAGGGGGCACCTTGGGTGTGGATATGCCAAATGAGAAGAAAGGCTTGGTGCCAAACAGTGGCTATTATGATCATTATTACGGAAATGGAAGATGGAAATATTCTACCATCTATTCTCTATCCATAGGTCAAGGTGAATTATTAGTCACACCGCTTCAAATGGCTAATTTGGCCGCAATTTTCGCAAATAAAGGGTTTTACTATACCCCTCATTTGGTCAGGGCAATAGACGGAGACAAGAATCAAATTCCTCAGGAATACCTCACCAAACACGAAGTAGGCGTAGATTCCTATCACTTTGATATGGTACAGGATGCTATGGTGCAGGCTCTATATGGCACAGCCCAGCGTGCGCTCATGAAAGACATCCAAATCGCAGGAAAAACGGGAACTGCTCAAAATCCACATGGAGAAGATCACTCTGTGTTCATTGCTTTTGCGCCAAAAGATAATCCCCAGATAGCTATTGCAGTCTATGTGGAAAATGCAGGCTGGGGTGGTAGAGCTGCCGCTAGTACAGCTTCTCTTATGATCGAAAAATACCTTAAAGATAGCATCTCCAGACCTGCGCTAGAGCAATATGTCATAGCCGGAAATTTCATTTATTAATGCGCGAGACAGATATCAACATAAATCGGGTGGATTGGATCACCGTCATGATTTATTTCGCATTGGTGATGTTGGGCTGGTTCAATATTTATGCTGCCGTCTATGATGGTCAGGTGGATAAAAGTATTTTTGATTTCTCCATCAATTCAGGGAAGCAACTTGTCTGGATAGGTACGGCCATAGCGATCATCATTGTAATCATGGCTGCCGATTACCGGCTTTTCGAAAATCTGGCCATACCGATTTATCTAGTGTTTATTGTATTATTACTATTGACGCCGATTTTAGGAAAAGAGGTAAATGGCCAGGTTCTTACCATTGGATTCGGGTCATTCCGTATCCAAGCCGGAGAGTTTGCCAAATTTGCTACAGCTTTAGCATTGGCCAAGTTTATGGAAAGACCAACTTTTGACCTCTCCAAACCCCAATATCAACTCCGAGCATTTGCTGTGCTTTTATTACCAATAGTGCTGATCATTCTTCAGCCGGATACAGGTACGGCCATGGTGTATTTCTCCTTTTTGATCATGTTTTATCGGGAGGGTCTTCCACAAAAATACTTTGTGCTTAGTATCGGTATTATTGTATTGGCCTTACTTGCTTTGGGTATAGAAAACAACCTTTATTTGGCGGGAGCTATTGTTGTCATAGTCGTCACCCTGATCCTACTCGGGAAAAAGACACCACAGCAGATCATCGCCTTTAGTGTAATAGGAATAGCATTAATTGCTTTCACTTATAGCCTTGATTTCGTAGTATCCAAACTGCCTGAGCATCATCAAAACAGAATCATGGTACTCTTCAATCCAGACCTGGATCCACTTGGTGTCGGATGGAATGTTATGCAATCTAAAATTGCTATTGGTTCTGGTGGACTTGCAGGCAAAGGCTATTTGCAGGGTACTCAGACAAAATTCGACTTTGTCCCGGAGCAACATACCGATTTCATCTTTTGTACCTTGGGTGAAGAGTTTGGCTGGCTTGGTAGCTTAGTTGTCATCGCACTATTTGTCACCTTGCTTACCAGATTAGTTTTCATGGCTGAGCGCCAAAAGAACAGATTTAACAGAATATATGGCTATGGTGTAATTTCGATTTTGATGTTTCACTTCATGATCAATATCGCCATGACGATCGGCTTGTTTCCAGTGGTAGGTATTCCGTTGCCATTCTTTAGCTATGGTGGATCATCGCTTTGGTCATTTACCATTCTGCTGTTTATTTTCATAAAAATGGATAGTGCCAGAGCACTTCAGCTGGGCAGGATGGGTTAAGAATCCAGTAGTTTTTGAAGCCAGATTTGCTTCTGCGGTTCTCTATTCTTGATTGCAAATGGCGTGTGGTAATGATGCGCCTTCAAAAAATTAATCTGCAGATCCTTCCACTGCTGCGCAGTAGTTATCACATTCATATTCTTCAATTCCACGAAAAGTCTCTGGCTGATCTCCGGATAATCTTGTCTTCCTAAGTAATCTAGGTCAGCATCACAGATGATTCGCTGAAGGTGATTTTGTGGATTTTGTGGGATTTTAGTAGCCATCACCAGTCCTTTTACTTTCTCAATATCTTCCGACATCACGCCTAAGTCCTTCAAAATAACTTCTGCCATAGCAGCTCCTACTTCTTCATGGTTAGCGGGGCCTTTGAGAAACCCCATATCATGGACTATTGCACCTGTTCTCAACAGATAACGTTCCTTCTCAGAAAGCTTTTCCCGCTTGATGTATTGATTACAAACATTCAGCACATCCATCGTATGATCTAGCGCATGGTAGGTGAGGGACTTGGGCAAATTAGCCTCAAGATTGGATAAAACTTGTTTTCGAAGAGTACGATATTCTTGCATGGAATGAAACAGGTCTGATGGCTAAAAGGCCGTCTTTATAGCGTAATACAAAATAAAGACAAACACTAAGCCAATATTAAATGATAAGTATCGAACGGAAAGATTGACATTTCTAAATTTCGTTGCAGTGATCTTGGCATTAATGTAAACCTGCTCCCCTAGCTGGTCAAAGAGCGACCCTCTACTTGTGTTCACTTTCTCCAGCTCTTTTACATAGTCTTTGATAGGGCCATAGGACGAAATAATATTCCCAAAGAAGAATACGCTCTTGTCATAATTGGACTCAATCTGCGGCATAAAACATCTAAAACTATAATAAATGGAAATAACGCTGAATACAAACCACAGCCCCATAAAACCATAGGTGAGGTAATCTGAGGATGCCAGCTCTATCAAATGCTCGTAAAACTGGAAAAAGACATTCATCAATAAGCCATAAAAGGACAGCACTAAGCCAGCTTTGATCTCAGAAGCTTTGATTAAATCACGCAGATACATGATTAGGTACCAATAGTTATCCACGGCATCTATGCCCGGTTCTAATGGAGGAAGGTCTTTCAGGTCTTGGAGTTTTTTACGCATTGATTAAAAAAAGCTTACTCAAAATATCAACATGCAAAAACAAGATAATCTGTGAATTAAGCAATTCCTATAAATTAAGGAGATTTGATTGTATAAACAGAAAAAAAGAGCTGAAAATCAGCCCTTAAAATTCTTCAGTCTTGATTTGTTGATTAAACTTCAAACTTTCTATACACAAGCAGAAGAAATTCTTGAACGGGTTCAGTTTCTGCTTTCCAGCTCAATTCCCCTACATAGCGCGAATTGACCAGTGAAATCGCCTCGTCAAATGAATCACACTTGTCAATGGATTTTAATGCATGCTTGAGAAGATCTGCATTTCCGTCAAAAAGCTCTTTAGTAAACATAAACCGCTGATTGATAGCCAGACTTTCGGCTAGCTCTCCCATTATACCCTTCATGCCTTTATAAGAGAGGGTTTCGAATTTCGCTTTCAAATTAGATGGATCTAACCCACTTGCAGTACCATTGGTGTAAGTGGGTGCTGCTACTTTTACAGGTGTTATCTCCTCACTTTTTGCTAGCTCATCCGCAGCATTCCTTATGCCAGAGGCTTCTATTTCCACCTGATCGAAGAAAGAACTGGTTGTTTCTTGTCTTTTACTTATTTCTGGAATCGAAGCTGTAGATGGCTCCGGCGAATCCGGAACTATATAGGCATCCAAATCAAATGGTTTGATATCCCCGAGGGTTGCAAGAAGCAAATTAACAGATTCTAAAGACTCCTTAATAGCCTGATAATTAGCTGAAACAGCACGCAAATAAGCACTCTGGTCATGGCCAAAGCCTGCCTTATCTATTAAAAAGAAAACCGTTTGATTATGCCATTTGTAATATTTCCTATTTTCCTTGAGAAACTCGTTGATCTGTCCTGCTGGTGCTTTTGAGATCTCATGCTGATAAAATGCCACCGGATCAATAGCAAGCTGGATTGCCTCCTGTACAGCAGCTTCCATTAGCGGCTGTACCTGCTCTCGTTCGATTTTGATTCTCCTAGAAAGTACATTCATAAAGTCTGTCAAAGCCTCATGTACCGTAATATCCCTGTAATCAAAATATGGACTACTCTTAAGCTTGCCTAATTCCTCCTGCCACAATTCGAATAGCCTTTTGAGAATAAAGAAATTCACCTGGACACTGTTGGTCAGCTGCACAATATCCTGCCCGGTCATGTATTGCTTGGAAGAGAAAAACTGTCCGCAAACAATTGCGGCATAGTCTTCGGCATATTTTTCTAAATAATTGCTGTTAATTTGAGTTGTCATTGAAGAGTGGTGTTTACAAAAGTCAACGAACAAATGCCTCAAATCGTCATAGAAAATCTATTTAATCTGAGGATTAATTCCATTAGCGTTCATCGTAAAGTTATCGAAATTATTCATGAAAATGGTATCGACTGGATGCATGCGTGTGGGAAAAAGGGAAGATGTACCACATGCAAAATCATTTTGAAATCGGGCGAAGAAAATCTCTCCGCTCCTAACAAAGTGGAACTTGATTTTCTTCAGCAAGGCCGATTAAGTGCTGGAGAAAGATTGGCTTGTCAAGCGGAACTTCCATCAGGTGAAATTGTGGCCCGAGTTGGCAATTTCAATAAATTCCCACATATAAAATATAGCGAATAGCATCAGCGATGTTTTTAGAACCTTCAATTGGTAGTATCAAATCCTCAGGAAATAAAGGTCAGATCGAGGTGATTTGTGGATCAATGTTTTCTGGGAAAACAGAAGAATTGATTCGCAGGCTGAATCGTGCCAGAATTGCGAAGCAAAAGGTAGAGATATTCAAGCCATCGATTGACAAGCGCTACGACGATAATGATGTGGTTTCGCACAACGACAACTCTATCCGATCAACACCGGTAAATTTTGCAAATGACATCCTATTATTAAGTGGAGATTGTGACGTAGTGGGAATCGACGAGGTTCAGTTCTTCGATGAGCAAATCGTCCCAGTGGCACAAAAGCTAGCCAATCAAGGCAAGCGCGTAATTCTCGCCGGGCTTGACATGGATTTTGAGGGAAACCCTTTTGAACCTATGCCAAAGCTGATGGCTATCGCGGAATATGTCACCAAGGTGAATGCGATATGCATAAAGTGTGGAGACCTAGCTGCCTTTTCGTTTCGGCTATCCGATGCGAAAGAGAAAGTGGTACTTGGAGAAAAAGAAAGTTATGAAGCACGCTGCAGGAAGTGCTTTTATGAGGATAAGAAATGATTGAATGTCCGGTGTTGGATGCTTGATGTTGGAGTTCGCAGTGAGCAGTTTTGTATGCGAGTCATTTCGAAGGAGGGGCGACTGAGAAATCTCGTTTTTGCTTTAAGAGATTTCTCCTTCACATTCCTCGTCGTCGAAATGACTATTCCCTCTAGGCAAGTCTTAACTCTTGATTCTTGACTCTTGGCTCTTGAATAATTTACTACCTGAAAATGTAATAGAATGCTTAAAAAGACCCAAGGGATAGTTCTTAGTGCCATACGATACAAAGAGACGAGTATCATCGTAAAGATCTTTACCAGGGAGCTTGGCCTTAAATCTTACTTGGTAAACGGAGTACGCACCCAAGGGAACAAATCAAAAATAGCGTTATACCAGCCGCTCACCTTACTTGATCTAGTAGTTTATGACAAAGACAATGGTGGTCTGCAACGAATCTCCGAAGTACAATTACACCAAGCTCATCAACGTATTCCATTTGATATTACCAGGACAGGCACTGCGCTTTTCATTACAGAGGTAATCAGCAAGTCTATTTATGAGAATTATCAGAACGAATCTCTTTTTGATTTTCTCAAAAACTGCATCTTACATTTAGATAGCAAAGACGTACACCTAGGCCAATTTCCATTGGTATTCCTTATAGAACAAGCTAGCTTTCTAGGCTTTGCCCCGCAGGAAGCACTTGGCTTTTTGTCCGAAAGCCGATCACAGCCATTTGCTCCTAGTGAACTCCCTCTAGCTGAGAATTATTTGGCAGCCCTGATGAGTGACTCTTTCTCGAATGAAACCAAGATAGGAAAATTCCTGCGACAAAAGATTTTGGATCACCTACTTGACTTCTATAGTCAGCACTTAGACAACCCGGGAAACTGGAAATCCTTGGTAATTCTGAGACAATTGTACAGCTAATGCTTGCGATATGATTGAAATAACTGTCTATCCCACATAAATATTTGCTTAATACAAACTCATAGGTTAATATTGTGCTATTACCGTGAATGAGCAAGTCATCCCACTTTGACTTGAGATTATTTCCTGCAGATCTTTTTTGCTCAGAAAATCATCCGCGATCTCAAATACCGCATTTACCACATTTTATTTATTTCATCCCCTCTTTATGTACAACATAGAAGAACTCAGAGTCAGATTACTATCTGAACTCAAGGAAATCGCTGAGGAGCTAGGTGTCAAAAACCGCAAATCTCTAAAGAAAGACGAACTCGTCTATGCCATCCTCGATCAGCAGGCTATCACCCCAGAGCAAGCCCTGCCTAAAAAGAAGCTTTCAGCAGCCCCTTCCGCCGAACAAGAAAAAACGCCTGAAACACCAGTAGAAACACCAAAACCTACTGCTGCCAAGCCAGCCGAAGAGCCGGAATTCAAGCCGAAGTTTAAAAGACAAAACGTAACTGCAATCCCAAAAGCAGAAGAAACTCCTGCCGAAGAGCCTAAAAATTCTTCAGACCTTAGAAATAAAGACACTAAGCCTGACTGGAAGGCAAAAAAAGAAGCTCCTCAAGATCGTCCTGAAAGAAAACCTCATCCGCAAGCTGAAGCTAACACAGAAGAGCCTAAGACTTTCAGGCCAAGACGAAAAGCTATTGAAGAGGCAGAAACAGCTGCCGAGACTAAAGAAGATAATCCTCGAAATTCTCCTACACAAGGTAAGCCTGAGCAGGAAGTAGAGCTTCCTAAACGTAGAAACTTCAAGTCCCCTGATGAAGTCATGGTGCCAGCAGCTGAAACAGTTCCCCATTCCAATCGCAGACGTCCGGGTGTAAACCCACGTGAATTCGATGGAGTGATTGACAATGAAGGGGTATTGGAAATGATGCAAGAAGGCTACGGCTTCCTTCGCTCATTGGATTACAATTACTTAGCTTCGCCGGATGATATCTATGTGTCGCCAAGCCAAGTGAAGCTTTTCGGACTGAAGACTGGAGATCATATCAAAGGCTCAATCCGCCCTCCCAAAGAAGGCGAAAAGTATTTTGCACTTTTGAAGATTGCCACCGTCAATGGAAAGACGACTGATGAAATCCGAGACCGCGTTCCTTTCGAATACCTAACTCCACTTTTCCCAGAAGAAAGATTGAACCTATCTACCTCAGGGGATAAATTCTCTACTAGAGTGGTTGACCTGTTTGCTCCAATAGGAAAAGGACAAAGAGGTATGATCGTGGCTCAGCCAAAAACCGGTAAAACAGTCTTGTTGCAACAGATCGCAAATGCGATTACCAGAAATCACCCTGAAGTTCACTTGATGATCTTGCTGATTGACGAGCGACCTGAAGAAGTGACAGATATGGCTCGCTCGGTAAATGCAGAGGTTATTTCCTCTACATTCGATGAGACTGCCGACAGACATGTAAAAGTGTCAAATATCGTATTGGAAAAAGCAAAGCGAATGGTGGAAGTAGGTCATGATGTGGTAATCCTATTGGATTCCATTACCAGACTTGCCCGGGCGCACAATACCGTGGTTCCAAGCTCAGGAAAAATCCTGTCGGGTGGTGTAGATGCGAATGCACTTCACAAACCAAAGCGCTTCTTTGGCGCAGCACGTAACGTAGAGAACGGTGGTTCATTGACCATTATCGCAACTGCCCTGGTAGAGACAGGTTCTAAAATGGATGAGGTGATCTTTGAAGAATTCAAAGGAACCGGTAACATGGAGCTAGCTTTGGATCGTAAGCTTGCAAACAGAAGAATCTATCCTTCTATCGATGTGCTTAACTCGGGTACTCGTCGTGAGGATCTACTGATGGACAAAGAAGAAATGCAGCGTGTATGGATCCTTCGTAAGCTCATGAGTGATATGAACTCTCAAGAATCTATGGAATTCCTACTGAACAGAATGAAAGGAACCCGAGATAATGCGGAGTTTTTAATCAGTATGAACGGGTAAGTTTCAAACATTGTAATAACAGACTGTAGGCTGTCTCATTTGAGGCAGCCTCTTTTTTTGCTCTTCGGCAAATTTAAACTCTTTTGCATCCTTTTATTAAATTCATAACCTGATACTTTCATCTGGATTTGTGATCAAAAGCTCTTTTCATAGGACTTAAATCATTTTTTTAACTATAAAAACCTCATTTTTAACATTTTGGTAAAATTTTTGTTTTGTGAATGTCACCACCCTCTTAATTCCTTATTGAACTTGCTTCTACCATTCAAGTGCCCTGACAAAATATGGTTCGCGTTTTTTTGATGCTAGGTTTCAATTTTCAAGGCTTCGCTCAATGCACTGAATGTGGCAGTCCAAGAACTTACACTTCAACTAATTTATCAATTAATGGAAATGTAAATCCATCTTCAACTGGTGGATTGAATTCAAATAAATGGACTGGGGATGAAAATTTTTCATCTGGCCAAATCGCAAAATTTGATCAAAATTTATCCTTTACGTGGGAAGCAAGCGATTTCACTTTAGGAGGAATAATTCTGACAAATGGTGCGGATCTTACACTAGAACGCCCGAATAATGGGGAAAACCCCGCTTTTACAATTGAGGGAGAATGTATTTTAATAGGCGCTGGTTCAACTCTTAATTTAATTTACATAGTGAGTTAACTGATGTAACTATCTGCATAGAAGAAGGTGGGAAGTTAATTATGGATTCCCGGGAAAGCAGTAGGAATTCATTCAGCTTTGAAGGTGTCGTTATTAATTTGCAAGGACCAGATGCACAATTAGAGTTTGGCAATGCTGATATCAATATTATTGGAGAAAATGGTCTAGCAATAAATGGCTGGACAGGATCAGAGGTTTGTGAAAATGATATTGATCCCGAAAGTAATGGTTCAGGAAATATTAATTGGACAGATGAAACAATAGATATTTGTGATATATTGAATTTAAGAGTGCTGCCTGTTCAGTGGGCTGGCATTTCTGCAAAATATGATTCAAATAATCGTACTTCTCAACTTTCATGGTCTACCTTAAAAGAATGGGAAAATTCTCATTTTGAAATCGAAAGGACTCAAAATGGAATTGAAAACTGGGAGAAAATTGGTGAAGTAGTAGCCATTGGGTACTCTGATCAACCAGAAGAATATACTTATCAAGATTCGAGCCTCCCGCTTTCAGGTGGTTCATTTTTTTACAGGATTCGGCAGATAGATTTGAATGGGTCGTCCAGCGTCAGCAAAGTTGTGGGTATAAATGCAGCACCTGTTCGACAAACTTCAGGAAACTGGAGAGTATATCCCAATCCGGCTACATCCGATCAAATTAAAATCGATATCCTCTCACCGGACAGTTACTCTGGCGGTGAGATTATTTTTAGAATAGTTGGAGGCATGAGCAATTCACCTTATCACACGGTAAGTGACATCCAAACCTTAAACCTTAAGCTCAAAGAATCTTTTTCTGTAATGCGCAGAGGACTAGTTGTATTAGAAATCCAATGAGAAAATAAATTGGAAATGGTGAAAATCATTGCCGAATAATTCAATTTTTTATTGTAATAATTCAAATATAAGAACCCACACAACGCAATTTTTTCTGAAATATTATTTGCAGATACTTATAAAAAAAGTATCTTTAATACCCTTTTTGGCAAGCATTAAAGAATTTTGTTTGTTTACTCAAGGTTAATTGCTTTTCAAAGCGAATAATTTGTATTACAAGCAGTATAGATTAATTTATATATTCTGATAGGAATCATAATAATTCCGTGAAAGGGCTTATTCCTTAATTGAATGATACTTTATGATTTTCAGAAAAACATAAAAAATAAGATTTCATCATTAGTAAAGCGAACTATTGGATTTGCTTAGACTTTAAAAAGATTCAACAAATCTATATATAGGAAAAATCTCGTAAATGAATCATAAGATTCTTATTGTCAAATATTTTGCAAAAATTATAATTGAAACTTCTATTAAATAAATGGAATTTACTTTACATCTGTCTAAATACATCTTTTACAGTTTTAAAGGCATTATTTGAGAAGACTGTATGAAAAGACAATTACCGATTATTTTATTTTTATTTTTTCTGACTTTGATCAGCTTGGAATTCTATGGCATGACTGCCGAGAGGGACTTTGCTTCGCTCGAACCCATCTCAAAATTATTTAAACCAAAAATTAGGAAAGTAATTAAGCCCAACCAATCCCAACAAATTCAGGTCGAGAAAAAAGAAAATTTACGCGTTGAGGAGGTATTGGCCTGTACAATAACTTTATTAACTTCAGGGACGGGGACTAACAATCAAACAGTTTGTGAACAAGAGAATATTGTCAATATAACCTATGGAATTGTAAATGCACAAACAGTAACTGTAACTGGTTTGCCACCTGGAATTACCTTCAACTATTCTGCAGACACATTAACCATAAATGGAAATCCTGATGCTAATAGTGCTTCTGGCTCACCATTTACTTTTAAAATTGAAGCAAGTGGTGGAAGTTGTAGTGAAATTCAAACTGAAACAGGTACGATCAATGTTGATCCACTGCCAATTGTAACCAACACCACTTTAAATCAAACAATTTGTTCTGGAAGTAGCACTTCGCAGGTAGCTCTTACTTCTGATGTCACTGGAACTACCTTTGCCTGGACGGCCAGTGCAACCACAGGCGTTTCTGGGTTTACCCAAAGTGGTTCCGGACCCATTCCTACCCAAACCATTTCTACAACGGGAACAACGCAAGGTACAGTTACCTATGTGATTACTCCCACTGCCAATGGATGTACAGGTCCTACTACCGACTACACCGTGTTGGTCAATCCGTTAGCCACCGTTGAGCCTACCTCTGCTGTTGATAACTACCCAACAGTTTGCTTTGATCCGGATCAAGATCCGAATACTCCTCCCCCAAGCTTAACTTTTACCCAACAAACAACAGGAGTTTCTAGCATTGGAACACCAGTTGGCTTACCTGCGGGATTCACTGCATCATTTGATAATACATCAGGGTTAATCACAATTTCAGGAACCCCAACTAATGCAACCATTGGTGCCCAACCCTATTCAATTCCATTAAATGGCACTTGTATCAATGGATTGGAAGCAACGGGAACAATCGATGTTACGCCGAATTATGAATTAACTTTTGTAACATCAGCTTCTGCTACAACTGTAGGGGGTTCCGCTACCATTACCATAAATGGAGATCCAAGCATTTTATCAAATGGTACTTATGAAATTTTTTACCAAATAGCCCAAGGCTCTGGTTCTTTTACTACATATGGACCTATAGATGTATCCGTAAAAAATGGAAAGGGAAGTTTTAATACTATTCCAATTAATAGTATAGAAAACACCTATGTCGTACAAATTCTAAGCATAAAAAAGGAAACTGACGTCTGTACCATTACTTTCTCTGATCCTGCTACTACTTATTTCGGAGTATGTTCTGCAGTTTTTGATGCAAATAGTACCTTTTATGTCCCAGCGAATGTTTATTCTGTAACTATAGAGGTCTATGGTGGTGGTGGTGGTGGTGGAAAAAATGGTGGTGGTGGTGGTGGTGGGGCTTATTCCATTAGAAAAAATATTCCTGTAACCCCTGGAAAACCTATCGGAGTATTTGTAGGTCAAGGTGGTGGAGAAGATTCACCTGGAGGCACGACCTATGCTACAAAAAATTCAAACATTGCTGATCAAATAGGGAATAGTTTGGTTTATGCACGCGGTGGAAATAATGATGGACAAGGAGTTGGAGGGACTTTTGACCCTCGATATTCCGGTTTTAATGGCCTGAATGCTAACGGAAGTAATGGAGGAGAAGGTGGTGGTCCGTTGGGAGGAGACGGAGGAGCAAATAAAGAAAACGGTAAATCTCCAAGTGGGGGAGGTGGAGGCTGGTCTGGTGTAAATGGAGTTGGAGGAAAAGGATTGGTGGTTATATCCTATTCATGTCCTGATGTTGATAGTACTGATTGCATGAAGTTCATTGATGATGGTTCTAAATCTGGCTTTACCGTAATCGAATTCGACCGTGATTGCAATTGGATAGCGCCTGATGGACTGGCTGAATTTACTGTATACGTTGGAAGTGGCGGCGGTGGCGGCGGTGGTGGTGAAGGATCAGGAGGAGGAGGGTCGGGTACCTTAATTTCTCAAACCTTTACTACTTCCAACCCCAACGGTCTACCAGCAGGAACTAGTTTTGGAATTGGTGTTGGAAACGGGGGCAATGGAGCAATTGATGTAGATTTGCCCGGTGGTGATGGAAAAGCTTCTACATTTACAGGAAATATTGACGGTGATGCAATAACTATTTCTGTCCCGGGAGGTGGAGGTGGCGGATCAAGTCAACGGAATCCTGGAGGGAATGGCGCTTCTGGTGGAGGTGGAGGTGCAAGTCCTGAGCCTGCCAAATCTGAAGGGCTAGGCGGAAATCCTACCGCTATTACCTATACAGGTCCAAATGTATTTATTTATCAGGGAAATGAGGGAGGAAATGGAGATTATAGTGAACCCCAAAATTCAGTTGCCGGAGGTGGGGGTGGTGGATTGACACCCTGGAAACCTGGTGGAAATGATGGACAACACGGCAAAGCAGCAGGCCAAGGTCAAGGTGAAGGCGGTCGAGGTGGAGACGGAATAGTACTTACTCTAGGCGACTCTATTCGCTACTATGGAGCTGGAGGCGGAGGCATAGGAAGATTCTTTAATGGAACTGATAAAATAGGCTCCGGTGGATCTGCAGGAGAAGTGAAAATTGGTGGAGATGGGAATCTTACTGTCCCAAACCCAGTAGGTTTTCTTGGAATGGATAAAACAGGTTCAGGTGGCGGCGCAGGATATGATGGAGGAGGAAGAGGTGGAAATGGTGTTGTTTATATTGTTTATCTCAATTTCCGAATCCTTGGCGTCGAATACTTCTACTTTGACGCTTCATACGATTCTGAGAACAGAACTGGTAATCTTTCTTGGGCCACAACAAGTGAGTGGGAAAATTCTCATTTTGAAATTGAGCGCTCAGTAAATGGAGTGACATCTTGGAATAAAATCGGGGAAATAGATGGTAAAGGTTATTCAGAAACTACTTCTCAATATAAATTTATTGACACTAAACTTCCAGCTTATGGCGGAGTAGTCTATTACCGATTGAAGCAGGTGGATTTTGACGATTCATTTAGCTACAGTGTTACCAAGTCGATCAAGGTAGATAGGATGAAAGGCAATAGATCTTGGATCGGCTATCCTAATCCTAGCTCGAAGAAAACTAGTGTTACTATCGATTTATTAAACAGATCTGTCTACAAGGAGGAGCCTATCTTAATTCAAATCTCTGATGTAAGAGGGGTATCGGAAACATACACGGTCAACAAAGTAGAGGCCGTTTCAGAAGTAGTAGATGCATATTTGAACCGGTCTATCCCAGGAGCCTATATCCTCCAATTAATCTGGGGGAATAAGTCTCAACAAATAAAACTTTTAAGAGAGTAATTTGAAGAGCTTTCTGAAGCTATCAATTTCTAGTTTCCTCTTCTCTGGGTCTAAGAATCACGCTATTCAAAATTTAGAACGAATTTGTTCGAATTTTTTTCCGAATTCATTTTTAAATCCTAAATGAGAGGCTTTCCTCACGCTGCAGGATACCTTATTGCCTAATAAATTCTCATTACGTCCCTCCCATTGCAAAAACTGGCCGAACAAATGCTAATTAAAAAAATAGAAAGGCAATAAATCTTCTTTTTCACTTGCGAAATCAATCTGATCTATAGATTTATCGTTCCCTAATTTTTCGAAATCAGGTTAATTCCGCAACTGTGGAGATAGAACCGAGATTTGCATACCAATCAGCTTTTCTTTACAAAAATCTGCTTATAAATCAATCCCTTCGATTGAGAATTTCGGTATTTTCTAAGTGATGACCTCTGATCCATCAGGAGTTAATTTCAAATCCTTGATATCAATCAGATTATTCAAAAAGTCACTTTAACATTTTCGGTGATACATTATAAATACCAACTGGTAGCGAAAACTTACATTATCAAAATCTCTACTATTAAAACCCTTTAGAATTATTGAAATTTTCCATTCTGCTTTGGTAGCACAATTGGTAGCCTAGTCAAGTAATTTGATCCCATTAAAATAAGAATTGCAAAAAAAAATTTGTTTTACTTGAAACAAATGGATTTCCTATGAAAAATAGTCATGGGCCAATTTTAGAAAGCATTTTTACTGCGTACATAGGGATAGTCAAGGACACTATAAATCACGAATAGTATTAATACCTTGAAAATTAGGATTCTACTTAAGAAAAGAATCTCAAAAAAGCATTTATTCTAAAATTAGAAGTATCTTTGAAATACGTTTTTATGGATTTCAAATTCAATTTTAACACGTAGTAAATGAGAAAAAATTTACTGGCTAGTTTATTTTTTATCGCTCTGATTTTTGTCAGCTGGGAGAGTTATGGGCAATGTCCAACAACACAATCAGCAATAACTACTGGAAATGGGACTTGGGTAGTTCCAGCTAACGTGACTTCAATTACAGTTGAAACTTGGGGTGGCGGTGGCCGAGGAGGGGGTTCATCTTCAAACGGCGCCTATGGTGGTGGTGGTGGTGGTGGCTATTCACGGAGTACTATTGCGGTTACCCCAGGTCAAACTTTCAACTACAGTGTTGGTGCAGGAAGCACAAACAACAATAATCCAGGTGGTAACTCTTGGTTTTCACTAACCACTGAGGGATCTTCAATTGTTCGGGCATTAGGAGGGTCATCTGTGCCAAATAGCCCAACTGGGGCAGTTGGAGGTGGTTTGGGAACTGGAACTATTAGGTATACTGGAGGAAGTGGTGCTGACGCAGGAGCGGATGGAGGTGGAGGAGGATCTTCAGCGGGAACAGGAGCCAACGGGATAAATGGCTCTGGTGGAACAGGTGGCAGTGCACCAACTGGTGGAGGAAATGGCGGAGATGGCGCAAGTGGGTCAAGTGGTGCTCTACCTGGTAATTCAGGAATACCGCCTGGCGGAGGTGGAGGTGGCGCTGTAAGAAACTCCGGAAATCCAAGTGGAGGAAATGGCGGAAATGGTCAAATAGTCATTACCACTATTATCCCTCCCAATACCGTTACATCTGCATCTACAACCCCGACACTATGTATTAATACAGCGCTGACGTCAATTACTCATACTACCACCGGGGCAACCGGTATCGGTGCTGCCACAGGATTGCCTGCTGGAGTCACTGCTTCGTGGGCTGCAAATACCATTACCATCTCTGGGACTCCTACTCCTTCTGGGACTTTCAATTACTCCATTCCTTTAACTGGAGGATGTAATAATCCTGCTGTGAATGCCACCGGAACCATTACCGTAACTCCCAATAATACCGTTTCTGCTCCTTCTTCTTCGCCAACTCTATGTATTAATATGGCGCTGACGGCAATCACTCATTCCACCACAGGGGCTACTGGGATTGGGGCTGCAACTGGTTTGCCTGCCGGAGTCACCGCCGCTTGGGCAGGGAATAACATTACTATCTCTGGGACTCCTACTGCTTCAGGGACTTTTAACTATTCCATTCCTTTGACCGGAGGATGTAATACTCCTGCAGTAAATGCCACAGGAACTATTACGGTAACACCGAACAACACCGCTTCGGCGCCTTCTTCCACTCCTACCCTTTGCATTAATACTGCACTGACTGCCATTACTCATAGCACTACAAGGGCAACTGGAATCGGTGCTCCCTCTGGATTGCCCGCCGGAGTCACCGCTTCTTGGGCCGCAAACACCATTACCATTTCAGGTACTCCTACTGCTTCTGGGACTTTTAACTATTCCATTCCTTTGACTGGGGGATGTAATACCCCTGCTGTGAATGCCACAGGCACCATTACCGTAACCCCAAATATCACCGTTACAGCACCTTCCTCTACACCTACCCTTTGTATTAATACAGCGCTTTCGGCAATCACTCACGCTACCACAGGGGCAACTGGAATCGGTGTTGCCACTGGATTGCCTACCGGAGTCACCGCCGCTTGGGCTGGAAATACCATTACCATCTCTGGGACTCCAACTGCTTCCGGGACTTTTAACTATTCCATCCCTTTAACAGGGGGATGTAATACCCCTGCAGTGAATGCCACAGGCACCATTACCGTCTCCCCAAATAACACCGTTTCTGCTCCTTCCTCTGCACCAACGCTTTGTATTAATACTGCGCTCACGGCAATCACTCATTCTACCACAGGGGCTACTGGGGTAGGAGCTGCCACTGGTTTGCCTGCTGGAGTCACCGCTTCATGGGCTGGGAATACCATTACCATCTCTGGGACTCCTACTGCTTCGGGAACTTTTAACTATTCCATTCCTTTAACAGGGGGATGTAATACCCCTGCTGTGAATGCCACAGGAACTATTACCGTCACCCCAAATAACACCGTTTCTGCTCCTTCCTCTGCACCAACGCTTTGTATTAATACTGCGCTCATGGCAATCACTCATTCTACCACAGGGGCTACTGGGGTAGGAGCTGCCACTGGTTTGCCTGCTGGAGTCACCGCTTCATGGGCTGGGAATACCATTACCATCTCTGGCACTCCTACTGCTTCGGGGACTTTTAACTATTCAATCCCTTTAACAGGGGGATGTGGAACGGCTGATGCTACTGGAACAATAACTGTAAATCCTGCTACAACAATTACCAGTGAAAGTTTAGCGGCACAAACTATCTGTGACGGTCAAAACTTTACCAGCATTTCTATTACTGCTACAGGTACAGGAACTTTGAACTACCAATGGTATACAAATACAACAAATAATAACACAACAGGAACTTCAATTGGTGGAGCCACTTCCTCTTCCTATACTCCTCCTTCATCGGCTATTGGTACAAACTATTATTATGTAGTTGTATCAAGTAATTGCGGGTCAAGTGTCACTTCAACTATTTCTGGTGCATTTACAGTAAACCCGATGACAGTTATTACTGCTCAGCCTGACAATACTAATTATGATACATGCTTTGGAGATGGGTTTTCTCCTATATCAGTCACAGCCACAGGTACTGCATTAACCTATCAATGGTTTAGCAATACAGCGAATTCTAACTCGGGAGGAACTTTGATTACTGGAGCCACTTCCACGACTTTTACCCCCCCTTCCACTCCTGAAGGAATAACTTACTATTACGTAGAAGTGACAGGTACTTGTGGAATATTGGTTTCAGATGTATCAGGGATATACGAGGTTTTCCCACCAATTACACAAATTGTTTTAGATCCTTCCCCAAATCCGCAAACGATTTGTTTGGGTGATTCTTTTACACAAATTGATGTAACGGCAACTGGTGCCGGTATGGTATCCTATCAATGGTATAGTAATTCGAGCGCTTCCAATTCCGGGGGGGCTTTAATTTCTGGTGCAACTTCCCAGGCTTATACTCCTTTATCCGGTACTGTTGGAACGACATATTATTATGCGGTCGCAAATAGCGATTGCGGAACAGTGCCAACAGCTGTATCTGGCGCATTTACGGTAAATCCCCTAACTTCCATTGATAGCGAAATCTTAACAGGTGCTACGATTTGTGAAGGAAATGGACCTTTTTCAACTATTTCTGTGAGTGCTTCTGGTCCTGGCACTTTAAACTACCAATGGTATAGTAATACCATCAATTCTAATTCTGGGGGAAGCCCTATCGCAGGTACTAATTCGAACTCATTTACTCCTCCATCTAATGTAGTAGGTCCAGCACCTATTTATTATTATGTAGAAGTTTCGAGCACAGGAGGATGTGGGCCAAGTAAAACTTCAACCGTTTCAGGTGCTTTTATCGTTAATCCAAACCCAACAGCCAATGCTGGAGCAGCTGTGGCTGCTATTTGTCAAGGTGCAACATCTGTAGCAATGGGCGGAAGTGTGGGTGGAGGAGCTACTGGAGGAACTTGGAGTGGAGGGGCTGGAACTTGGACTAATGCAAACAATCCTTCAACAGCAACTTATACTGCAGGAGCTGCTGAGTCTGGAACTATCACTTTGACTTTGACTACCAGCGGAGGTTCCTGCGGATCAACCACAACAACAAAAACCATAACCATCAATCCAAACCCAACAGCCAATGCTGGAGCAGCTGTGGCAGCTATTTGTCAAGGCGCAACATCTGTAGCCATGGGCGGAAGTGTAGGTGGAGGAGCTACTGGTGGAACTTGGAGTGGTGGGGCTGGAACTTGGACGAATGCAACTAATCCTTCAACAGCAACTTATACTGCAGGAGCCGCTGAGTCTGGGACTATCACCTTGACTTTGACTACCAGCGGAGGTTCCTGCGGAACTACAACTGCCACAAAAACAATTACTGTAAATCCTGCCACAACGATTACAAGTGAAAGCTTAGCAGCTCAGACTATTTGCGACGGTCAAAACTTTACCAGCATTTCTATAAGTGCTACGGGAACTGGAACTGTCACCTACCAATGGTATACAAATACAACAAATAATAACACAACAGGAACTTCAATTGGTGGAGCCACCTCCTCTTCCTATACTCCTACTTCAGCCCCTATTGGCACAAACTATTATTATGTGATTGCATCAAGTGATTGCGGGTCAAGTGTCACATCCACTATTTCTGGCGCATTTACAGTAGATCCGATTACTTCCATCATCTCCCAACCGGATACAAGTGATCAGTTAGAATGCTTTGGAGATGGATTCAATCCAATTTCTGTTTCAGCGAATGGCGCTAATCTTACATATCAATGGTATAAAAACTCCACTAGTTCTAACTCGGGAGGAACTTCTATACCTGGGGCTAATTCAGCTTCATTTACACCACCATCAAATTCCCAAGGAGCAGCATTTTATTATGTAGTTGTAACTGGAAATTGCAGATTACAAACCTCAGATGTATCGGGAGAATTTACCGTAACTCCACCAGCTACCACGATTACTCAAGATCCATCTACGACATCTCAGATTATTTGTCTTGGAGATTCATTCAATTCGATTTCGGTATTTGCAACTGGTGAGGGAACGGTGAGCTATCAATGGCATAGTAATTCGAGTGCCTCCAATTCCGGGGGGGCAGTAATTCCTGGCGCGACATCCTCTTCTTATACTCCTTTATCCGCTACTGTAGGAACAACTTATTATTATGCTGTCGCCAATAGTGATTGTGGAACAGTGCCAACAGCTGTATCTGGAGCATTTACTGTAAACCCTCTAACCTCAATTGATAGCGAAAGCTTAACTGGTGCCACGATTTGCGAAGGGAATGGACCGTTTTTTCCTATTTCTGTGAGTGCCTCAGGTACAGGCACTTTAAATTACCAATGGTTTAGTAATACCTCTAACTCTAATTCTGGCGGAAGCGCTATCTCTGGGGCAAATTCGAATTCATTTACTCCTCCATCTAATGTAGTGGGTCCAGCACCTGTTTATTACTATGTCGAAGTTTCAAGCACAGGAGGATGTGGGCCAAGTGTAACATCAACCGTTTCTGATGCATTTATTGTCAATCCTAACAATACTGTTTCAGCAGCTTCTACTTCTCCTACCGTATGTATTAATACAGCAATACCAACTGTTACCCTTAGTACAGCGAATGCGACAGGAATTTCCGATTCAGGTGTTTCTGGTGCAAATGGATTGCCAGCTGGGGTATCTGCTTCCTGGGCTTCAAATACAATTACAATTTCAGGTACTCCTACAGTATCTGGAACATTTAATTATTCCATCCCTCTGACTGGAGGGTGTGGAACAGTAAACGCTACAGGGACCATTACCGTGAATCCAGATGCGACAGTTGGCCCCACGTCTGTGGCCTCTCCAAGTGTATGTATCAGCTCCCCTAACCTAGCTCCGTTTACACAACCAACGACTGGGGTTACATCAATAGGAGCACCTACGGGACTGCCTCTTGGGATAACTGCTTCTTTTAATTCTTCGAATGGACTAATTACATTTTCAGGAACTGCAAATACAACTGGCTTATATAGTTATAGCATCCCACTTACAGGTCCTTGTACAAATGGATTAACTGCTACTGGAACAATAGATGTAACTCCAGAATATGATATTACGGCAGTTTCTTCGGTGTCTGCCACTACTATTAGTGGTGCTGCAACAGTAACTTTTTATGCCGACCCTACGGAAATGCTGGATGGGACCTATAATGTTACCTATCAAATTAAACAAGCATCTGGAGCCTTTACTACTGTAGGGCCGGTGAATGCCACAGTAGTTAATGGAAAAGGTACGTTTACTACTACTCCTATTGTTAGTAATGAGGACACCTATACAGTGCAAATTTTGACCATCAAAAAGTCAACTGATGTTTGTACAGTTACCCTGCCTTCTCCTCCAACAACCTATTTTGGAGTATGCTCTGCTGTTTTTACGGGGAATAGCACATTTTTCGTTCCTGCAAATGTGTATAGTATAACCATAGAAGTTTATGGTGGTGGTGGTGGTGGTGGTAAAGGATCTAGCTCTGGTGGTGGTGGTGGTGGTGCATATTCTATAAGACAAATCGCTGTAGTACCAGGAGAACCTCTTGGTGTAATTGCAGGCGCAGGTGGTAATGAAAATACAAATGGAGGAGACTCATACGTAACCCGTGATACAAATCTTGCTAACAAATTCGCTAATAGCCTTTTGTATTCTGAAGGTGGTAGAGGTGGATCCCCAAGCACAACAGGAAATGGTGGTGTTTTTGACCCAAGGTATTCTGGATCCAACGGTAATAATGGAACAGGAAAAAATGGTGGAAATGGTGCTGGTCCCTTAGGAGGAGCTGGTGGAAATATCGGCACTGCAGGTCAAAATCCTGGGGGAGGGGGAGGTGCCAGTAATGGAGGTGGAGGCAAAGGTGGCTCAGGATTAGTTGTAATCTCTTATTCCTGTCCTGATGCTGATGTAACCGATTGTATTAAAGTTATTGATGACGGGGCAAAATCAGGAACTACAATAATAGAATACACATGTGATGACACATGGATCGCTCCTGAAGGACTGGTTGATTTTACCGTAATAGTTGGTAGTGGTGGCGGTGGTGGAGGTAGTGGTGAAGGAGCCGGTGGCGGAGGATCAGGAGCATTAATAATGCAATCATTTTCTACCAATAATCCTTATGGAATACCTTCAGGTACTAGCTTCGATATTCTTGTGGGAGAGGGTGGCCTTGGAGCAACTATAGGAACTAATCCTGGTGTTCCTGGCGATCCTACTTCATTTACAGGAAGTTTAGACGGGAACCCAATTAATATTATAGTATCAGGAGGAGGAGGTGGTGGTTCTCAAAGCTCCAACAATGGTTCTAACGGTGCTTCAGGAGGGGGAGGTGGTGCAACTCCGTCTCCAGGTAAATCGTCAGGTGTCGGTGGAAACTCCATACCTATTACTTATACAGGAACAAATGTCACTGTTTATCAAGGAAATATTGGAGGACTTGGGGATTATAGCGAACCTCAAAATTCTATTGCCGGAGGTGGTGGCGGTGGATTAACTCCATGGGGCAGTGGAAATGATGGACAAAATGGTAAGGCAGCGGGAGCAGGACAAGGTGAAGGAGGAAGAGGCGGAGATGGAATAGCCCTAATCATAGGAGATTCCACACGATACTACGGTGGTGGTGGTGGTGGAATTGGAGAATATTTCAATGGAACTGAAAAAATTGGCGAAGGTGGTACCGCAAACGGAATAACTATAGGCGGTGATGGAAATTTAGATATCAATAATACAGATGGAATTGGATACCCAGGAGTTGATAAAACCGGTTCTGGTGGTGGTGCAGGTTATTATGGAGGAGGAAAAGGCGGGAATGGCGTCGTCTATATTTACTACTTCAATTACCGAGTACTAGAAGTGGAATTCCTCTATTTCGAAGCCAAACTCAACTCAGCTAATCGATCAGGACAACTAACTTGGGCCACATCCCAAGAATGGGAAAATAACCGTTTTGAGATAGAAAGAGCAATTAATGGTGATTTAACTTCCTGGAAAAAGATCGGAGAAGTAAAAGGACAAGGCTATAAGGACTCTCCTACTGATTACAGTTATGAGGATAGAGATCTTCCTGCTTCAGGCGGAGATATTTTCTATAGACTAAAACAACTGGACATAGACGGTTCATACGCCTACAGTGTCACACGTTCCATTCAAGTCCCAAGTTTGAAAGGACAGTCAAGATGGATTGTTTACCCTAATCCTAGCAGTCCTGGGGATTTCGTAACAGTGGATTTACTAGACAGAAGCAATTTTAGAGATGAGCAAATCCTGATCAAAGTATCAGATGTAAAAGGTGTCTACCAGACTTATTCGGTGCGCTCAGTCGAAGAGGTAGGTATTGCTGTCAATAATTACCTTGAGCAAGCAGCGCCAGGTATTCACATTGTGCAGTTAATATGGGGCACCAATAGCGAGCAACTCAAAATCCTAAGAAGATAAACTAGTTGGCAAATTTGTAGAAAGCCCTTTTGATTGATTTCATTGGGGCTTTTCTCTTTTATCCGGATTATGCATCTGGCTTCAAGGAATGGGCTTTAACCCACAATATGCATTAGCAATTCTATTGCGGTCTTTACCTAAAAGAAATAAAGTTACTTAGGATTACTATTCGAATGCTAATTTCTGCTTTAAGCAAATTCGAAATCTTTATTCTTCTTCTTCCTCTTCCCCTCTCTTAGGAGCTTTCGGCTGTCCCAGTCCCAAACTCCCCTTCAGACCACTAAACGTGGCTCGCCACCAGCCCCCAAAAATGAATTTTGACTTATCCCGCTCGAAGTAAATTCTTGAAGTCACCCGATGATTAAAAAAATTTCGTGGGTTATTACTTTTGGTGAATAGATTAGCCAGAAAAGTCATTATTCCAAGCTTCCCTCTCCCTCTCTGTAAAGTCAAAGAATCCAAAAATTCGACTTTCAGATCCTTATACTGGAAGTTCATTTTACCTTTAGCTACATCATCATCCATTCTGAAATTCCATTTCCCATCCGTTACCCGTCCATCTACCACCTTCAGAAATACTCCTTTGGTCAACATGTTGTTCAGAAGTGTGAGGTCAAATTCTCCCAACTCCACGTCCACTTCCATAGGGTAGGGCGAGTCAAAACGCATGTCTGCCTTCAACCTAACTTCCCCATCTCCCATCAACTTTGAAGTAGCAGAAATTATAGAAGATTTTAAAGGAAAATCCTCCCCACTTTTTCTCATCACAAAGGGAGCAATAGAAGCATTTGCATTTTCAAATCGAATGGACCCAGGAAGCATAGCCCGAGGGATAAACTCCTGATATCGGATAAATCCATTCTGCACAATCACAGAATCAAGTTCTAAACTGAACGGCGCATTTTGCATCAATTCCTGAGGCATAGGCTTAATGATACCTTCTTTCAATGGAATTCTCTTGTCTCTGAAAACATCCAAATCAAAGCCCTCAAGTCTCAGCACATGCGCTTTTAGATTTTTATTGATGAAATACTCGTCAAAATCTATTTCTTCGAGCTGAATCTTTTTCACAAAAGCATCCAAGGCATTGTCCTGGTAACCTTTTTTGCGTAAAAATTCATAGCGCCCCAACGCTGGCTGATAATGTACACTATCCAGAACGATTGTATTATCCAGGTACCTTATTTTCCCGATACTTAGCTTGCTGAGACTATCCTTTGTATAGACTTGGTAGTTCGAAAGCGAGAGACTCAAGTCCTTTTCCAAGAGAAACTGGGGGCTTAAGTCTGTGTTTTTATTCATCAAATCAAAATTGAGGTCTGTTAATCCAAAATTGACATTATTAAATGCCATTCTAGGAATCTGTCCCGACTCTTTATTATGTAACACGATGTCTCCATTGTTGATCAATATATCCTGAAGTAAAACCGACTCAATCAAACCTCTATTTTTTGAGTCTAAGGAGTCTTTTGATTGCTTAAGTGTCCGTGATTTACTGGCTGTGTCGAGGTATAGATCGATTTTAGGGTTCATCAGTCTAAGCTGCGTAAGGTCGATCACACCCGTAGATTGAATAGCTCGAATGGTATTATTTCTCACGCCGAGCTCATCTATTTTAGCAGATAAAATGGGCATTCCCGGACTCCCTGTGAAATCACTAGGGACTATTTCAAAATTCGAAAATATTGTTTCATCAGCCGAGTTATCCACGTATAGATCAGAGAATTTGATCGTGTGGATACTGTCTGGCAAAGTGTATGAAAAATCCTTCAGCGTAAGCTTAATCTCATCAAACAAGCCGGCAATATCCTTACTTGCATTAGCAGCAGAGTCTAGGGTCAGGCCAGTTATCTCCAGGTCAAAATCAGTCTGTATCGATTCAAAATCATCTTCCCCTACTCTATAATTCAAACTCAGCTTTGAATTTGTGGCTTCTACTGCACCAATTGAAACCAACTCAATGGATTTGGGAAGCGTCTTAGCCACGCTTTGGCCAGGATTTTCTTCCTTCCCTTCCCTCTGATAATCTCTATTAATCTCCAGATTTATTGTACTTCCATCCACAGCAAGCTTATCGAGTTGCAGTTGATTCTCAAATAGAAAGGACTCAATATCAACCCCTTCAAAAGACACACTTGGCAGATTCAAGGACAGCGCAATTTTGCTCTTGATAGCAATACTTGGGCGTAGCGTTAGGTTGTCTATTTCTATAGTCTTGGAACGAGAATTAAACCGAAGACCATCTGTATCCACTTCGTAATTCCCCCCTGCTACACTGAAGTCATATTTCCTCAAAATCAAGTCAATTTCATCTGAAAAAAAAGTTCTCTCTGAGCTAGTATTGTGTCCTTTTTCAAGATAAAAGCCTTTCAAATTCAAAGACAGGCTATCTTCACTTAGAGAAATGTCCTTCTTACCCGCAAAATTTTTGTATTGAACTTGACCGTTGCTAAAACTTATGGAATCGATCTGGATCGAGGAAAAATAGGAAGTGAGCAGACTCTCTATTTCATCAGATGATTCCATTTGCGATGTAGTAGAATTGCTGCCACTTCTCTTCCTAAATCGAGTGAAATTGGCCACCGGAGATGGAACCAAGATCTGGTTGATTATTAACTTCTCATCCAGATATGCCGACATAAGATCTATCCCTTCTACACGAAACTCCGGAATGGAGATATCCAGAATAACAGATTTGCCATACGTATCAAGAATGACTTGGGTAGAATCTGGGTTTTCAGGTCTTAGTGTGAAATTATCTACCACTACCAGAGAATTCTTGGAATCAATCAACACCTTATCGGCCATAAACTCGTGGAGATTGTCTCGCAATTTGAGCCTATACTGATACAAGCTCAGCACCATTTCTTCTGCTAAAAAATAATTGCGCACATCTGACTCAGCATTTGGTTGGAGCAATACTTTCTCAAGTAACAAACTGAATCTTTCAAACCCAATGTCATCACTTCTTTCTCCCTTTTCATTCTTGAATTGAACTTCTCCCTCACGTAGATCCATCCTTCCAATCGCGATTTCATTGAGATAGCCTTCCAACAGTTCTCTTATTGGGACACTATTCAGGTTTTCTTTCCTTTTGGTAAGCTCGGTGATTTCTACCTTTGGAGATTGAATCAGCATCTCATCTATGTTGAATACACCTTCATTGTACAAAAGCTTCAAGTTAGCCTGAGACAGCACTAGCTTAGGTAGAGATATACGCATAATATAATTGGCCTGTCCTTCTGCCAACGCATCCTTTCTTGGCTCCAAGTGGACGTTTTCAATGACAATCTCATCCTTAAATGAAGATACACTTACTCTGTCGCCATAGATGACATGAACATTATCTGACAGATACAAGTCAGCATCTTCAATGTCCATAGCCGCATCTTCGCCATAAAAAAACTGGTCTTTTTTTCTGGCTTCATCCTCGCCCAAATAAAAATTGATCATCTTAAAATCAAGCTTTTTGATTTCAATCCGATTTTTGAGCGTGTCCGCCAGACTATATGTTGTGAACTTCCCATTATTCACCGAGAGTTCCTGTACCTCAAAGGACTTCAATATACCTGCTATCAATTCATTCAGATCTCCCGTAGCTGTACTATCTTCTTGACTGGAAATATTTTCCTCGACTTTGAACACAGGATCATTTAAAATGATCTCATCAATGATGACATTTGAAGTCATAAAAGCCTCATTCAGATCAACATTGCCTACGCGAAGTTCGCTCAAATAGACATCGTAATACGCTTTACTTTCAATGGATTTGTCCGAATGAAGCCGAAAACCATTGATATCGATCACATTAGCTAAAGAGCTTATATACACGTGTTCAGACTGAATGGAATGCACCCCATCAGGTAGTGGAAAGTCCACATTATCCAGTACAAATTCAAATCCTCTGGCATTGAATGGTGTAGTCCACTCATCCTCAGTAGCCCAGTTGATATCCTTCACAAGCAAGCTAGTATGCTCTGCTCTAAGGGAATTTTGACTGAGAAAATTCAAAAAGAATAAATCCGCGTGATCAATCTCCAATTCACTGATATAGACGCCCATGAAATTAATCTTATCCAGTATCTTTTTAAGCTCATCTTCAAGGGCCTTTACAGGCGAGCCTTTTTCCCGAATAGCTTGCTCAGCTTCATCACTTTCCCCAGCATTAGCTCTGGGAGGTAGGTTCATACTAATATTTGGATTGTCAAACTCAATTTTCCCCACATACAATACATCTTCAGAGAAGTCGTACCAAAGGTTCTTTAGGGCCAATTGATCCAACGTCAAATCGAATAAGGCTTGGTTTTGCCCAGGTTTACGTTCACCTATAGGCTTCATTACTATGCCATCCAAGAATAATCCCCGACGCAGCAAAGAAAACCGCACTCGATTAAAATCAATTACATAAACGTCTTTGGCTACTTCATTAATTTTTTGCCTGGCCCAGTTGGATAACAGCAGGTTAGATCCAAAATAGACTACAAATTCCAAAAAAAGTAGGGCAAGAAAAGTAAACATCACTCCTCTCAGCAACTTCTTCTTGAAAGGATGGTTGGAATGCTTATTTCTTTGCTCTTCTGCCATATAGCGCTGATTTTTCTCTAAAATAGACAATTAGGGCAAATAAAAATGAAAGAAGCAACACTGAAGTGCTGCTTCTTTTGCTGTAGGAGAAGGATTCGAACCTCCACGGGGTTGTTAGGCAATAGTCCGGTTGAATTACGCTTTCTACTTGATTCCCCACCCCCGAGACAGGAGGGCTTGTCTGCCAGTTTCAACATCCTACAATGATGAATTGTACGCTTCACTGGCCTTTTGCCAATTGTCCAGGTTTTTAGAAAACCATAGGGTAATAGGTCTGATTAGCAATATTCTAAATGCTGCTGAAAGTTTTACCCGACAACCATTTTTTATTTTGCTGACTCAAAATTAGAAATACCATTGGTTTATTAAAATTTTGACAACATTTAATTTATTTTTTTACAGTTACTATATTCATATCGTCATTAAATTTTAAAATCAATAAATTAACACCTGATTTACATGTCTTAATTAAGGATTTAATAAGGTAAGTTATCCCCTACTTCAGCCAAATCTTATTGGGTTGTTATCTTTTATTTCAAAATTATAAAAACAACCCTTTAAAATTGGGGCATAAAAAAAACCATGAAACAAAATTTCATGGTTTTAGTCAATTAACAATAAACCCAAAATAACCTGCTGTAGGAGAAGGATTCGAACCTCCACGGAGTAGTTAGGCAAATTTACGAGCTCGCTAAATGCTTTGTCCTATGACCTCCACCCCCGAGACAGGAGGGCTTGTCTGCCAATTTCAACATCCTACAGTGTAGTGTAATTTCAATGTATTTTGAGTGCTTACCGTTTGTTTGCTCTCTTTGTATGATTCAAATATAGCAGAAGGCTTTGTTTATTAAAAATAATTCAAAAATAAAACTGAATTTTTACAGTATTTTTAACGAAATCGTTTGAAAAATACAGTATCGTCAAAAAAAGTGTTAATATCGAGTTGATTATTGTCTATTTTTCAACGAATCAGTTCAATATTGCCAATACAGGTCATATAAGGCTATTTTATTGCCAAAATCACATTATTATTGGGAAATAATTAAGTAATCATCAATTACATCGCCCTTATTCAAAGTTCACGTAATTCTCCCATTTGTCTAAAACTGCTTGGAAATCTTCAGGAAGCGGTGCTTCGAAGTATAGTTTTTCCTTGGTCACAGGATGTAAAAAGCCCAAGGACTTCGCATGAAGTGCCTGCCTAGGCAAAAGATTGAATGCATTGTGGACAAAAGTCTTGTACTTAGAGAATTGAGTTCCCTTGCGGATTTTATCACCTCCATAGGTTGCATCATTGAAAAGCGGATGTCCCAGATGTTTCATATGAGCACGGATCTGATGTGTACGCCCGGTTTCCAGATTACACTGAATCAGCGATACGTAACGCAACCTATTCAGCACTTTCCAATGCGTCACTGCATGCTTACCCTGACTTCCATCCGGAAACACATCCATTATCTTTCTGTTCTTCGCACTTCTTCCCACATTCCCAGTGACAGTGCCGGCATCCTCATCCATCTCGCCCCATACAAGTGCCAAATAGGTCCGCTCTATACTATGATGAAAAAACTGTGATGCTAAATGTGTCATCGCATCCTCAGATTTTGCAATTACCAATAGTCCAGAAGTGTCCTTATCGATACGATGCACCAACCCTGGCCGGCCTTCGTTCCCTTTCATTTCTGGGAGATTCTGAAAGTAATATACCAAGGCATTCACCAGCGTACCTGTCCAGTTACCATGTGCAGGGTGCACGACCATTCCTGCGGCTTTATTCACCACCAAAAGATGCTGATCTTCAAAGACAATGTTTAGCGGAATATCCTCAGGAACTACCTCAGTATCACGCGGGGGCTTGCCCATCAGCACTCGAATATCATCCAGCGGCTTTACCTTGTAACTACCCTTGATCGATTCTCCATTTACTTGGATCGCACCTGCATCAATCGCTTGCTGAATCTTATTTCGGGTGGCAAAAGCTATCTTGTCTGTCAAAAACTTATCAATCCTTATTGGAGTCTGGCCTTTGTCGATTACAAACTTGTAATGCTCATATAGGTCTATTTCCTCCTCCTCAAATTCTTCGTCTGCTTGCATGCTCATGCTGCAAAAATAAGATTATCAGGCTTAACTTTGGCACCTCTGCAAAAAAGCACCTTAAATGCTCCTCCCAAATCCAGTTCCTCTACAGTGCCTTGCCAATTCTATTCTTGAGAAAAAAGGAATCAAACTGGCCATTAAGCGGCTGGATTTAGTCCATCCTTTAGTTTCTGGCAACAAGTTTTTCAAACTCAAATACAATCTGGAAAACGCTAGAAATGATGGGAAAAGTAAGATACTGACCTTTGGAGGGGCTTTTTCAAATCATATCTATGCTACAGCAGAAGCAGCGAAAGCTGAAAGTCTAGAGGCCATTGGCATCATACGGGGTGAAAAGACCGAACCTCTCAATGCCACTCTTTCACATGCCGCAAGACTCGGCATGCAGCTTCTTTTTATTGATAGAAATAGCTATAGAAATAAAAACGATCCTGAATTTCTAGTCAGTCTAGAAGGAATATTCGGCGAGTATTTCCTAATTCCAGAGGGAGGAACCAACGAACTGGCCATAAAAGGGACCAAAGAAATCCTAGATTTGGAGGACCAACCATTCTCCCACATCTGTAGTTCCATTGGTACAGGAGGAACTTATGCGGGAATGTATTCTTCACTTTCTGAGCACCAAAAGCTGCTGGGCTTTTCCTCACTTAAAGGCGAATTCATCCATAAAGAAATCTCCGATCTAATAGCCACATATCAACTTGGTAGTAAAGGATCGTACGAGATTTACACCAATTATCACTTTGGAGGTTACGCCAAATACAACCAAGAGTTAATTGAATTTATCTGGTGGTTTTACGAGAGTTTTGGTATAGTGTTAGACCCCATTTACACGGGGAAAATGGCCTTCGGAATCTGGGATTTGATCAAAAAAAACTATTTCTCTGAAGGCTCAAAAATTCTGATGATTCATTCTGGAGGGCTTCAGGGAAATACCGGATTTACTGAAATGACAGGAATTAAGCTCCCGAGTCTTTCAACGTAAAAAAGTCAGCAGTTTCCTGAGGATGGATTTGAAGCACATTAGCCAATACCAAACGTACCAATGTTTTGGATGCCAGAAACCTTGGCAGATTCGCCAACTTCGCAAATTCATTTAGTGTGATTTTATCGGATTCTCCAAGAGCCTTCATCAGGATTTCTTCCTTTCTCCCGTAGGTAAAGACTATGTCTTTTGGGTTTTTCCCTCTTCGCAAAATCTCCCAAACTTCCTTACTGGCCTGAACTGATCGATCTGCCACACGGATAAAAGCTTGCTTCTTTTCCTTTTCTTTAAGATAATGCGGACGCTGGGAACTTATCGGAACCTTAAAAATTGCTACTCCCTTCTTCTCATTAATCTTTACGGAAAACAACTCATATTCCAACCTCGGGAAAATAAGCTCCTTTATGGCTTTTTCCATTACAAAAACCTCCTCCTCTATATACCGCTGCCCGCTGACAGAGCCATCATCATCTACACCTATCAGCAAATCCCCACCAGAAGTGTTGGCAAATGCAATAAGCTCACGGACAATCTTCTCTGGAAAAGTCGCTTTCTTTTTAAATTCAATTCGCAGCCCCTCGCCTTTCGCAGCGAGAGACTTCACATCCTGCAGCGTCATTATTGTAAATTTTCAGTAGAAATGATATGAATGATTTATGATTGAAAAGCTTAATCCAAAGTTCGATTAGGCTCTCTAGCAATGATCGAAAGGAGAAGAAATAATTATATATACTGTCTACTTATATCTCCAGATTAGTTACATAACCCGAACAATGGCGCTCTTTGCGTATCCTTTGTGTCCTCGGCGGTTAAAGAACCACTATTTGCTTACACCTTTGATCAGCTGATCCAATCTGGATTTTTGAGATTGCCACTCATCGCGCAGTCGCGCAGCTTCCATGAAATTGAGTTCCTTAGCAGCTTTTTCCATCAACTTCTGAGTTTGCTGTATCAATTTCTCCAGCTTATCCTTACTTAAGTATTGTACCACTGGATCTGCAGCCATATTTTCCTCTCCTGGCATAGGCTCAGCATAGAACTTCGCATTTTTCTTCGAGTCTGCTACTTTGGTTTGCCCCATGATTTTATTATGCGATTTCACCACAGTCGTCGGCGTAATACCGTTCTCAGAATTGTATTCGATCTGTATCGCGCGTCTACGTTTGGTTTCATCCATTGCCATTTGCATGGAATTCGTGATTTTATCCGCATACATTATCACACGCCCTTCGGAATTTCGCGCAGCACGTCCAATCGTCTGTACCAAACTCCGTTCATTTCTCAGAAAACCCTCCTTGTCCGCATCGAGAATCGCCACCAGCGACACTTCAGGCAAATCCAAGCCTTCCCGCAATAAGTTAACTCCGACGAGCACATCGAAAATTCCCAAGCGTAATTCCCTCAGGATCTCCACACGATCCAGCGTTTTCACCTCAGAGTGAATGTAGCGCGATTTAACACCGGCTCTTTCCAGAAACTTCTGCAATTCCTCCGCCATCCGTTTGGTCAGCGTAGTTACTAGTGTTCTCGCTCCACTTTTTATAGTCTGGTCTATTTCCTCCAGCAAATCATCAATTTGATTCTGACTTGGTCTTACCTCTATCGTAGGATCCAAAAGCCCGGTTGGACGAATGATCTGCTCTACCACCACTCCTTCGGTCAAGGACAACTCATAATCAGCTGGCGTGGCGGAGACATAGATCGCCTGATTTGTCAGACCCTGAAACTCCTCAAATTTCAGCGGGCGATTGTCCAAAGCAGAAGGTAGTCTGAAACCAAAATCCACCAAATTGATTTTACGGGATCTATCCCCGCCCCACATCGCACGCACCTGAGGCAAGGTCACGTGACTTTCATCCACGACTAAAAGAAAATCGTCTGGAAAATAATCCATCAAGCAGAATGGTCTGGCACCAGGGGCTCTCCGATCAAAATACCTGGAATAATTCTCCACTCCAGAGCAATAGCCCAACTCACGCATCATTTCCAAATCAAACTCTGTCCGCTCCTGAAGTCGCTTTGCCTCCATAAATTTCCCTTCCCTTTCGAAGAAATTTACCTGATCCACCATGTCATACTGTATCTCATGAATGGCTGTTTGCAGCGTATCCTTACCTGTCACGAATAGGTTTGCCGGGAAAATAGAGATGATTTTCTCGTCATTAAGTTTTTTACCAGTGGCCGGATCAAATCTCTGAATCGCTTCAATTTCATCTCCCCAGAAGAAAATACGGTATCCCCAGTCGGCATAAGCCACAAAAATATCCACTGTATCGCCTTTCACCCGGAAAGTCCCATGCGTCAAATCATGCTGGGTTCGACTGTATAGGATATCCACCAGCTTGAAGAGCAACTGATTTCTCGGAATCCGGTCGCCTTCTTGTAGCTTGATGACGTTCTTCCCAAACTCATCCGGATTTCCTATGCCATAAATGCAGGACACAGATGCCACCACGATCACATCTCTACGCCCTGTAAGCAAAGCTGAGGAAGCGCTCAATCGAAGCTTCTCTATCTCCTCGTTGATCGAAAGATCTTTTTCTATATAAGTGCCCGAGGTAGGAATAAATGCCTCTGGCTGATAATAATCGTAGTAAGAAATAAAATACTCGACTGCATTGTCTGGAAAAAATTGCTTGAACTCACCATAAAGTTGTGCCGCTAGCGTCTTGTTATGACTTAGAACCAACGTTGGCTTTTGGGTCTGCTGAATTACGTTGGCTACGGTGAATGTTTTACCTGAACCGGTGACCCCGAGGAGAACCTGAGCCTGATCGCCGTTATTCACGCCTGCCGTCAGCTGTTCTATAGCCTTAGGCTGGTCTCCGGTAGGTTGATAATCTGAGGTAAGTTTAAATTCCATATACTTTGTCCGAAAACACCCAACACCAATCCCCTATATAATAGTTTAGAGGAAGAGAGAAAATTACTTTGCAATGCGTTTGAATTTGCCAAGATTATAATACAAATAGTTCGTTCTGAGGATCAGGACTAGAAGTAATGGGACAAGACTTGGATGAAATGACTGCCATCCCAAAATCCAAAAAACCACTGCCGCATCTGCCATGATCAAAGCAAATAGCAGGTATTTCAACACCCAAGGCTTAATAGTTTTCTTGAGTAAAGTGAAAGCCAGCACAAGATGACCGGGAAAAGCCCAGAGTATATTCCAGTTCCACTTGGTAGAAGGAATTAGCGAATATATCCACAGAATTGATATCACTAGTCCTATGATTCCCAGTATCCCAAAAAATGCTACATCAAAACCTATAAAGAGCTTTTTCCTCTTAAATCCTATAAATGTAATGCTGGTAAAAACGATCGCTACTACCCAGAAAATCCAATAAGGATTGATTGCTCCAAAAGAACCTACTGGCTTTTCAAAATCTAAAATAACTCTGTTCTGCCCTACCAGCGGACGGGTAGGTCCATCACCTTGGATCTCAGCTCTCGAAAAAGCTCCCTCCACATACTTAGGAAGAAATTGCTCCTCCAACGGGGTAGCGTCTCTATCCAATCTAGAACCCAGTGCCAAATCAATCCCTAAATCCGACCAAGACATGTAAAATACCATCTCGTCTATCAATTCACGAAAGCTTTTGTCCACCGCTTCCTGCTCCTCATCATGCCAGACTAATTGATCGCCAAGCACGGTATGGATCGCATCCCGTACCCGGGTAGCGCAGTTGTCAAAGAAGAAATCGTAACGATAAGCCCGATTCTCTGGTAGATAATTTGTCTCCAAAAACCGGACCAGGTCAATCTTTTGCTGCTCATTAAGATTCAGCACCTGCTCACGCACACTGCGATGGAAGTAATCATACTCTGCGATAAAGCGATCAAAAGTGGATACTGACAGGTAGTAATCCAATCTTCCTCCGGCAAAATTCAGAACGAAATTAGGCGCTCCAAAATCAAACGTGCCATAGTTGTAAACCACATCCCTGCCAGAAGCTAGATCCGATACCCGAATCCCACTGTGTCCAAATGAACTGTAAATCTCCTCTCCGGGATCACAGGTCAAAAGACTGATTTGGTATGATTGAGCCTTTACATCAGTTAAACCACTGACAATCAGTAAATAAATCAAACTAACCACTATTTTTTTCCAGTTCATTTCACTAAATTAATTGACGCTTTTTAGATTACTTTTTAAAATGAAAATACGGGGCAATTCTTTCGCACAAGAGGCTATTTTTCCATGTCGAATATACAGCATATTCTCGGCGGTGGTATTTTATTGTGTTTACTTAAACGCTTCCTTCTGTCAGGAAATAGGTTCATATCGCACAGTAGCTTCTGGAAATTTTGGCAATAGTGCGATTTGGGAAGTTTACGATGGACTGGGCTGGACTTCCGCCTCTACCAAGCCGACCTTAGCCAACGATATCTATATTGAGCAACCGCATTTATTGACTTTGACAGGAAATGAAGAAGCCAAGAGTGTTTTTTTAAATTCAGATGCCGGTGCTACTCAAAAGCTGAACTTAAACAATTATAATTTAAACATTTATGGCACTCTGCAGGCTTTCGATGGCGCAACTCCAGGAATACCGGCAGGCGCACATAATAGTTCTGATTGGATTGGCAGTTCACTTGGCAGCACTATCACTTTCAAAGGAATATCAAGAACAATAATTCTTGATGCTGCATGGTCTGGAAATGCCCAAAACAGTAATTATTCAGTGATTTTTGATCCGGGGCCAGGAATTGAATTATCAATAGAAGAACCATTTAAAGCACTTCGATTTACGATCAAATCCGGCGCAGTTGTCCAGAAACTTACAAATACAGGAATTTGTTCAAGTTTTTCATTTAATATCAACAACTCATACGGACTTGGGACTTTCGGGAATTTCATAATAGAGAATGGTGGAACTCTAGTCAGCAATTGTAACGGAAATATACTATTCAGGTCAACTTCAAGAAGCGCAAATCTCTTTGATCTCCAGGCTGGAGGAGAACTTATACTGGAAGGTACCAATCCAAGAATTGAAGCTGCCAATTTCCAGCTTGACGGAAAAGTGACTTTCAGAGCTGGTTCAACCCAAAAAACATTACTCTCATCGACTTTTGCTGATGCCGGAGCCATTTCTTCCTTTCATGAGCTGGAAGTCCAAGGAATTCGCAATGTTTTACTCCCGCCAAGTGTAACAATCACGGGAGGTATGACTCAAACCGGATCAGGGAAATTTCTGATGAACAATACCCACCTAAGCGTAGTAGGTACTGCAGATCAAGTGATCTCTGGCTTTGCTTTAGATCCACAAGATATGACAGTAAACAAAGCAGACGGTGAGGTCCTACTCACCCAGGGTCTTAGTGTGCTCAGAAATCTTAACATGCTGGATGGCATTCTAAATTTCCAAGATAACACCCTCACTATTAATAGCTCTAATGCGGGAGTTTTGAACTATCAAGGAGGATCGTGGGAAAATCTTTCTTCTTTTACATACGCCAACTCCCCTACCGCTTTCAATGCCGCCAATGGTACTTTCCCGTTTGGAGATCGCTATCAAGGCGGCATACGAAAAGTCCAGCTACTCGGTACAAATGCCGGCGGGAATCTCAGCATCAACTACATTGAGTACAAAGGAGCAGATTTCAATCCTAGCTTCAATGACTTAGATGGCACTCCTATTCTCTATCGGCTATTCAGCTACTTCAATTTCTCAGGGTTAAACTTTTCTTCTAATCCACTGGAAATGAGAATTTCAGCAGACAAGCTTATCGTGGACGATCCAGAAGATCTTCGGCTGGTTTGCACTGGATATGCTGCTCCTGGAAACCATATAGAAAGTACAGATGCGATCAACCTTTGGGCAATAAGAAGTCTGACTTTTGATGACCTGACTGGTAAGAATTTTACCGTGGGCAGCTTCCGAACACTAAGTATCCTTCCTGTCACGTGGCTTACTCTTTCTGCCTATAGCAAAGATAATGTCAAGCAAATCAGCTGGTCTGTTGCATCTGAAAATGAGAATGAAAAGTTCGAGATCTATCGTTCAGAGAATCCCTCCAAGGAATGGAATAAAATTGGACACGTCCTGAGTAAAGGCAATTCTGACTCCCCGGTATTCTATGCTTATAGTGACGAAAGCTTATCAAATTCCACATCAACCTACTACCAAATCAGACTTGTAGATCTTTCAGGACAATGGTCTTGGAGTAATATTGTTAGATTAGAAAGCAAGCACCTTGTTTCAAATGATCAAATCTCAATTTCTCCAAACCCTCATTTCTCTGGTAAAATCAGTATATCTCTTCCTAAAAGTTTCAATCTAGAAAATTCACAAATAAGCATTTACACTGTGCAGGGCAACTTGATGACATCCATCAATACCACCTCGGAACTCACCGACAAATTAGAAATGCTGCCCCCGGGACTCTATATAATCCATTTTTCAAACCCTGAGATGGCCATCCAAAGCCGATGGATTAAGCGCTAACATTCATTTTCAAGGAATTATCTTCGCTGAAACTCATTTTACCTCATTTTTTTTATCTTAGCCAGCTAAACCCAACCTATTCCCATGACCATTCTTCTTGTACTGCTCAGTATTGCAATCCTTGTCCTTCTGATCGTGTGGGCTAAGCTCAACCCTTTTTTAGCCTTTTTGATTGCCTCCATTTGCGCAGGATTTCTATTGGGACTTCCTGCAGATCAGATCGCCGGATCGGTACAGCGTGGCATGGGGGTATTGCTGGGGGACCTAGTCATTGTGATAGTCATGGGTGCGATGCTAGGCAAGCTGGTGGCAGAAAGTGGCGCCGCGCAAAAAATCGCAGGTGTATTGATGAAGACATTTGGCGAGAAACATATCACCTGGGCCATGTCATTTACTGGCTTGATCGTAGGCATTCCGCTTTTCTATAATGTTGGCTTTGTACTCTTAGTGCCTTTGGCATTTACCGTAGCTTATCAATACAAAATCTCCGCAGTTTATGTAGGTATCCCGCTTTTGGCAGCGCTATCGGTTACGCACGGCTTTCTTCCTCCGCACCCATCTCCTGCGGCTTTGGTGGCACAATTTGATGCCAACATGGGCTTGACACTTTTGTATGGCTTTATGATCGCTATCCCTACTATTGCTCTTGCTGGGCCGATATTTGCGAAGACTTTGAAAAATATGAAAGCCAGTCCCCTCAAGACTTTTCAGGCTGAAATTAAACCAGAATCGGAACTACCAAGTGCTGGAAATAGCTTTTTCACCGCTTTACTTCCTGTTTTTCTATTGGTAGGGACTACCGGATTGAACCTCAATATTCCTGCGCAAAGTGGCTTAGCTCCTATCGTTGCATTTGTGGCAGATCCTGGGATTGTCATGTTGATTTCTGTGCTGATTGCTACCTATACCTTAGGCCTGAAGAGAAAATTCAGCATGAAACAGATCATGGAAATCTATACCATAGCTACCAAAGATATTGCGATGATTCTATTAATAGTAGCTGGGGCAGGAGCTTTGAAGCAGATATTTACAGATACTGGCGTTAGTCTGGTGATCGCAGAAGGACTACAGACCTGGGATATTCATCCACTGATACTTGCCTGGATCATTACCGCTATTATTCGTGTCTGCGTAGGATCTGCGACAGTAGCAGGCTTGACTACTGCTGGAATCATAGCCCCACTAGTGACCACCATGAACGTAGATCCCAACCTCCTTGTCTTATCTATTGGAGCAGGAAGCCTGATGTTTTCCCATTTCAATGATGCAGGGTTCTGGATGTACAAGGAATTTTTCAATGTAAGTATCAAAGACACCATCAAATCCTGGTCACTGATGGAAACAATTGTAGCAGTAGCGGGCTTGGCAGGAGTCCTGCTCCTTGACCTTTTTGTCTAGTTTTAATTTTCAAAAAACTCTCAAATGGAAACGCCCGAAAGCAACTTCACTAAACTTGGTCTAAATCTTCCTCCGGCACCAAAACCGCTTGGGGTGTATAAACCATGCCTGATAGACGGCAAGTACCTTTACCTATCTGGCCATGGCACTGTCCAAGACGATGGTAGCCTAATCATAGGGAAAATAGGGCAAGACCTAGATATAGAAGAAGGTAAGTTAGCTGCCAGACAAGTAGGGCTGGCGATGCTTTCTACCATCAGGGCTAATCTTGGCTCTATCAATCGGGTAAAGCGCGTGATCAAGGTGCTGGGAATGGTGAACTGCGTCGCTACTTTCGAGCGTCACCCCTATGTCATTAACGGATGCAGCGAGTTATTCGCGCAGGTATGGGGAGAGGAAAATGGGATTGGTGTCAGATCTGCTGTGGGAATGGGAACACTCCCGGACAATATTCCAGTGGAAGTAGAGGCAATTTTTGAGCTACACGAGGGAGCTTAGGGCTGTACGAGCGCCTTGTAGGATTCGAATACGCTCATGACATCTTTGACGTAGTTAACTGCCAGATGTCCTTTTGCGAAGCCACTCTTTACAATAGGATCCCGGTAATAATCGGGATCACTTTTAAGCACTAAAAATCTCGATACTGTGGACCAGGCCTGGGTGTTTTGCCCATATTTCAAAGTCAATCTCCAGGCATCTTCCACATGTCCATGACCGATATTGTAAGAAGCAAGGACGAATTTCAAGCGCTCAGAGGTATCCGGTACTCTTTCCATCCAAAATTTATCCAGATATCTCAAGTATCGAACTCCTCCCATGAGTGACTCTGAAGGATCATTGGGATTCTCTACGCCAAAGCGTTCCAAAGTTACTGGCATCAGTTGTAGCAGGCCTCTGGCGCCGGCGTAGGAAGTTGCTACAGTATCGAACCGGGATTCTTTGTAAACCAACGAAGCCAACAAACGCCAATCCCAGCCCAACTGCTCTGCACCATTTTTAATAATCTCATCGTAGGCAGAGATCTTATTACCAGCCAAAGATGAAAAAGGACTATTACTTCTGAAATAACTATTCTTTGAATTCAGGAAGTATTTAGCATATAAATCTGGAATAAATCGGTCTTGCTTGTCCTCAAGCCACTCATTCAGTGCGCTTAGAAGTTTAGGGGAATTGTCCCGAACGACCCAAGAGACCTCAGCATCCCGCTGGACCTTCCAAGAAATATCCAATCCTTCGTAGTAGGTAGCATTGGCTTGGGCAATATTCTGGTCGGCTATAGTCCATTTGATTTCACCTTCCACTACTTTATCAATTAGGGTTTCTTCATGATCTGGAGTAGCAATGATAGTATAATTCAATTGAAGTGAATCCTTCAAATTGCATAATTGAGCTTTGTAAACTGCTCCTTCCCGAACATAAATGGTGTCTGAGGCAAGGCGATCCCACGAGGTAATTTTGCCCGAAGATTCATTACCGACTAGCACTGTGTTCATTTTCCCCAATGGAAGTGAAAAGGAAGTCTGCTCAGACCTTTCCGGATTCTTTTCCAGGTTCATGGCAATCAAATCCACTTTGCCTTCATGCAGGTAATCAAAGGCTCTGTCTATATCCGAAACCATGACTAAATGCAGTTGTACATTCAACCGCTTGGCTAGGTCGCGAAGTAACTCATACTCATAGCCCATTCTACGCCCACGATAGATATAGTAACCTGTCGAGTTATTATCTACAGCGGCACGGATAAAGCCACGATTTTGGATCCCCTGAAGATCGAGCACATAGGCTTCCTGCGTGGTACCAGAGCCAAAATTCTTCTCAATAAAGGTGCATTGCACGCCAAAGAGAAGGATAACCAAAAGGGAGACAAAAGGGAATAATACTTTTTTCATTAACAAGAGCCAAAAAGCTCTGGATGTTACACGAATGGCCATTTGGCAAATGCTGTGCCAAAAGAAAAATAAAGCAATCGTTAAAAAAAGCAAATAAAAAAACGAAGGCGATTGTCGATTCCTTCGTTTTATAACTAATCTTCTGTCGCTAATTCAAAATCTTCAAAGCTATTTTGGAAGAAAATCTTTCCAGAAAGCCTCCTCAATTCAATTTCTTGCTCCTTGATATTAAAAATAGAAGTAATTAACCTGTTTTCAGCAGTGAGCAAATTCACCTGTGCATCTCTGAATTCAAGATAAGATGAGATGCCCAACCTGAATCTTTCCAATGCAATTTCAGAGCTTTCTTTTGCTACAGCATAATTTTTTTGCTCTACTTCCAGTAGATTGTGATTAGTGGTGTAGGTATTAAAAGCTCTGTGAATATCAGACCGAAGCTGAATTTCAAATTGATCTACTGCGTAAGATTGAATTTTCTGCTGGACTTTTGCATTTTGGATTCTACGATTCAAGGTAAATCCATTGAAAATATTCAACTGAATATTCCCCCCATAATTGAATCCTTCACGTTGGTTTTGAAGAAGAAAACCTGCATCAGAGTTTGAGGTATTGGTGGCATAAGTTCCATTGAGATTTATGACAGGAAGTCTGGAAGCACGCAACTCTTTCATTTGAAGGTATGCCACATTCTCTTGGCGCTGTGTAATCAAATAGGTCTTATTTTCCAGAAACGCATTTTCCTCCAAGTCCTGAAGCAGTAATGGCTCCCCAATTAGAATTGTATCTTTGACCACGAATTGCTCATCTGGGTTCAATGCCATCAGCTCATTCAGGTTAACCCGGGCATTCTGGATCACTTGCTCTTGACTAAGCAACAAACTCAAATCGGAATTGTAATCCACCTCTGCCGTAAGGAAATCCCGCTTTCCTGCTCCGCCCAGAGAATATTGTGCTTCTGCTATATTCAGTCTGGCTTGGCTCAGCTCAAGCGTTCGCTGAAGGACTTGATATCGCTGAAGCTCCAAGACCAATCTATAGTAAGCTATAGAAATATTTGCCACAGTATTTTCTACTGCAACTTTAGCATCCAACTCTGAGATCTCAGTCAGAACTCCCAAACGCTTCAAGACCACAAAGCTCTCTGGACGAAAACCATAGATGGCTGCTATACTTAAGTTTTTCGACCGTGATTTTGCATTGTCGATGGTTCTAGGCTCTGGATCGGTAGCAAAAACCTGCTCTACGTCTTCATTACTGTAACTTCTTGTATAAACCGCATCAAGAATAGGCATCAGATAATCACCTGTACCTATACGCTCATTCCCTTCCTGAATCTCAACTGTTTCTACAGCAATTTTCACGTCCAGGTTTTTCTCCAAACCAATAGTAATTGCTCTCTCTAAATCCAGAGATTCACTACTTTGGGCATATAGGCTTGTTCCAATAATGCTCAATAAGAGCAATAGGCTAAGTTTCTTCATTAAATTCTGGCTAATCTTCCTTCTTTGGAAGTGAGATAAGTATAAATTGCTGGGATCACAAAAAGTGTCAAAATAGTAGCGAAGGCCAAGCCCCCAATTACTGCAGCACCCATCGGCACGCGACTTTCTGCACCCGCGCCCAGTCCAAGGGCAATAGGTAAAATACCCAAGATGGTGGATAGACTAGTCATCAAGATCGGTCTGAACCTGGCAACTGCAGCTCCAAAAATCGCTTCATGCACTGTCATTCCCATAGCTTTTCTCTGATTGGCAAATTCCACGATGAGAATACCGTTTTTGGTCACTAGCCCTATCAGCATGATAATGCCAATCTGGCTGAAAATATTCAGTGTAAATCCAAATGACCACAAAGTAAACAGTGCTCCAAAGAGTGCCAATGGAACTGTAAACATGATCGTAAGTGGATCCAAGAAGCTTTCAAATTGTGCGGAAAGCACCAGATAGATCAAGACCAATGCGAATAGGAATGCAAATAACAAACTGTTTGAGCTTTCTCTAAATTCCTTGGAAGGCCCTGAAACGTCTGTAGTGAATGTTTCGTCCAATACTTCACTTGCTATACGATCCATCTCTTCCAATCCATCCCCGATAGTATAGCCTTCTGCCAAGTTGGCTGACACAGTGCCTGCTACAAATCGATTGAATCTATACAATTGTGGGGGCGTACTTTTTTCTGTTACCGTGACTAAGTTGTCTAGCTGAACCAAGGAGCCGTTTTCAGCTCGCACATAGAGCATCCTTAGATTTACCGGTTCATTTCTATCCTGCAGCCTCATTTCACCTACGACCTGATATTGCTTACCGTTCTTGATGAAATAGGCAAATCTCTGCCCTGAATAAGATAATTGCAGCGTTCTGGCTATTTCTTGTATAGACACTCCAATATTTCTGGCTTTTGCTCTATCCATCTCTATCTCCAGCTCTGGCTTGGTAAACTTCAAGTTGATGTCTGAGAAAATAAATATTGGGCTCTTGCCCACTTCCTCCATAAAAGCAGGAATCACTCCTTTCAGCTTTTCCAATGTAGGTGCCTGCAATACGTATTGGACAGGGAGACCACCTCGACTATTACCGATGGATTGAGCCTGAGAAGCAAAGGCTCTCACAGAAGTGTAATTTTTTAATTTTTGGTTAATCAGATTGAAATATTCTCCTTGAGTCTTATCTCTATTTTCAGCATCCGTCATTATAAACCGTACAAATCCTGAATTGGTACTGGATGAACCAAACCCTGGTGAAGTAACCGAAACCAAGCCTCTGACATCTTCTGCAGGATAATCTGTTTTGAAATCCTCGACCATTTGATCAATCACACGATCCATGTAGCCAAAAGTAGCTCCTTCCGGCCCAGACATTCTAATCACTATCTCTCCCCTATCTTCGGTGGGAGCAAGTTCAGTTGGTATTTCATTAAAGAGCCAATAAATTCCAAATCCCATGACGCCTACTAAAAGAAAAGAAACCCATCGGAACTGCATAAACCAAGAGAGTGCTCGATCATACTTATCATTTATCCAAACAAAACCAGGCTCAGTGAAATTATAGAATCGGTTATGTTTTTCTCTTTTTTTGAGGAGCTTGGAACTCAACATGGGAGTCATGGTCAATGCTACAAAAGAGGAGATGATCACTGCTCCGGCTACTACCACACCGAATTCCCGGAACAGCCGACCCGTCGTGCCTGTAAGGAAGATCACTGGAAGGAATACAGCCGCTAGCGCTACTGTAGTCGCAATTACTGCGAAGAAAATCTCTTCTGAGCCCTTTCCAGCAGCTTTTTGTGGTTCTTCTCCTTTTTCTATTCGGGAGTAAATATTCTCCAGCACCACAATAGCATCATCGACGACGAGCCCAATAGAAAGGACTATACCTAAAAGTGTGAGTACATTGATGGAGAAATCCATCATATACATAATAAAGAATACTCCAATAAGAGAAATAGGAATCGTGAGTACAGGAATGAAAGTCGTACGCCAATCTCGAAGAAAGAGGAAGATAATAGCTACTACCAGAATAAATGCCGTGATAATCGTCTCCTGAACCTCAGAGATAGAACTCCGGATGTAATCAGTGGTATCAAAACCAATCTCCAAACCTACATCAGCGGGGAGATCTTTTTTGATAAACTCTAACCTCCTGTAAAACTCATCTGCAATCTCAATACTATTAGAACCGGGAAGTGGCACCAAAACCACACCTACCATCGGTACTCCGTCTCTCTTCAAAACTGTACGCTCATTCAGTGCCGCCAATTCGGCTCTACCTATATCCTGAAAACGAACTATATTATTCTGATCTTCTTTGATTATCAGATCATTGAATTCCTGTGGGCTACTCAGCCTACTTTTAGTACGTACAGAAAGCTCTATCGTCTCCCCTTCGATTCTTCCGGAAGGAAGTTCCACATTTTCACTTTGCACTTTAGCTAATACATCGAGTGGAGTCACTCCGTAAGAAGCCATTTTGAGTGGATCCATTCTCAGTCGGATCGCATACTCTTTTTCTCCCCAAATCTGTACCCTACTTACGCCGGGAATTGTTTGAAGTCTTTCTTTGAAAATATTCTCTGCAATATCCGAGAGGTCCAAAAGGCTTCTCTCGTCACTTTTCACATTCAAAAATACAATCGGCTGTGAATCTGCATCGGCTTTGGAAACTACCGGCGGATCGGCATCTGGAGGCAAGTTTCGCTGGGCTCCAGATACCTTATCCCGCACGTCATTTGCAGCAACTTCCAAATCCGCACCCACATCAAACTCTACCGTAATACTACTTCCACCATCGTTACTGATAGAAGTAAGGGATTTAATTCCTTGGATACCATTGATTGCTTCTTCGAGCGGCTCAGTGATTTGAGCCTCAATGACATCTGCATTCGCCCCTACATAGGAAGTTCTCACGTTAATGACTGGGGGGTCAACGCTTGGAAATTCCCGTATTCCCAGAAGGGAAATACCGATAGCGCCAAAAAGTATGATGACCAGAGACATCACGATGGCCAATACTGGCCTGTTGATACTTATATTTGATAAGCTCGACATGTTAGTTTATTTGAGTGAATTCAACAGGCGTTCCCGTCCTTGCTTGTAATACACCTGTGGTGAGTACCAGATCTCCCACATCCAAACCACTAGTGATCTGCACATGCGTATCCGTACGAGTACCGATCTCTACCGTGCGTTCCTCGGCTTTATTTTCGGCACCAACTACGAAAACTTTATACCCTTGCAATTCTGGAATCACAGATTCGGAAGGTACCATCAAAGCGTCCTCAGTCTCTCCCAATACAAAGCGAATTCTGACAAACATTCCCGGCAAATACTTTCTCTCCTTGTTTGGGCTTTCGGCACGTAGCTTCAAAGTACGTGTAGCAGCATCTATCTGGGGCTCAAAAGCATAAACTTTCCCCAACACTTCCTCTGGAGAGGATTCATTGGAAAAGTAAATCGGAGAACCCACCTTCACCTGATTAGCATAGCGCTCCGGAATAGAAAACTCAATTTTAATGGGGTCTATATTTACAAAGTTTGCAATAATATCAGCGGTACCGATAACGCTCCCTTCACTCACTTGTCTCAAACCCAAAATCCCATTGAAAGGGGCTCTAATTACAGTTTTAGAAAGTTGAGCTTCCACTAATTTCAAATCCGAAAGTGTGGTGTTATACTGATTCAAGACAATGTCGTATTCTTCTTGGCTGATAGCCTCTCTTTCCAAAAGTTGTTTTTGCCTATTTTCCTGACTTTCAAAAAGCTTCTGGGTGTACTCCAATCGCTGATATTGAGCCTGAAGTTCATCGTCATTTAGATATAATAGTGGTGTTCCTTTACTCACATACTGCCCTTCCTTAAATGCAATCTTAGTAACCAAACCCATAATCTCAGATCTTAAATCCACTGATTCGTTAGGAAGAATAGTCCCTGTTACCGAAAGTTGATTTCTTAGTGTCTCCCGCTGAAGCTTCACCACTTTAACCGGTAAATCAGAAGGAGTACTAGGTCCGGCTCCTGTAGATGCAACCCCGGTATCATTGCTCTTGCGACTGTCCATCCTTGGGTAGAAATATGCAACAGCTGCAATCAAGATAACCGCAATGATCAATATGGCTTTAGTTTGCTTTTTCATGTAGAAAAGTAATAGGCTTAAATGGTTTGGTTTTGGAGAAATGCGAGCGAGAGCCTGTTGAATTCTTCAGGTCTTTCCACGTTCACTACATGTCCACACTTCTTCAAAATATTCAGTACTGAGTTTTTATGTGTCTTAATGATTTTCTTAACGGGCTCCAAAAACATCACATCCTGATCACCCATCACATACAAGGTGGGAATTCCAAGATCGGATTCCTTAAAGTATCGAAGCAGTGGGTTAATATCCTTGGTCAATTGAAACCAGCGAATAAATTCCTTTTGACAGAGTTTTTGTGCTTCATGGATAAACAGATTCCTCGATTCTGCATGCTGCTTTCTGGGCATGATCACAAATGCAAACAATCTGTAAAGCCACATATAAGGAATCACCCGCTTAAATGTACTTCCTAGGAAAACTAAAATCCTGGACTGGGTAGTTAATCGGGTAACAGCCCCTGCCATCACTAGAGATTTCACCCGCCATTGCTCCAGCTCTGCCAACTGGCGGACTATAATCGTACCCAATGAAACACCCATAAAATGAGCTGGCGGTATATTCAGATGATTCAGAACTTCAATAATATCTGAAGTGACTCCTTTAAAAGTATATTCTTCATTATAAATCGCCTGAGGTAAATCGGCAGACCTACCATGACCACGAAGATCAATGAGCAGAAGATTATACTTTTCTCTGAAATCCTTCAGCTGCTTATACCATACCGCAGAAGATCCTCCAGCCCCATGTATAAACACGACCCATTCCTTACTCCCTGAATGAGAAAATATTTTATAATACAGCATGGTAAGTTAACCTTTGGAGGTTTCTTAAGGTTGTCAGAACACAAAAATAACTTACAATTAGCAGGAAAAAGTAACAAAACATACTGAAGGCAAATCTTTGCTACCAATGGAAAAAATACAGGATATTCTAAAGAAAAAGGCTCAACATCCTGCCTGATAGCTAGACTTTCTGATGCAGTACACCAGCAGTGATTTTGCAACTTCCCGCTCATGGTAGTTTGAATAATCTAATCGAGCTCAGTAAATCCCTCAATCGGCTGATTATCAATGTTTATATCTAAGCAATAGACGTCGAATTAAAAACTTACGCAAAAAAAAGAGGCTGTCTCAAAACTTAAATTATCAAGCTGAGATTTGAGTATTTGGAATTTATTTCAGATACCTACCTGTACAAATTAGAGGCTGTCCCTACTTATGAGACAGCCTCTTTTGCTATGAAATAATCCAAAGTTTAATTAAATGAGTAGCGTATACCTATCTGCCCTCTCCATCTGGATAGGAAATCACTGACGAAGTATGGCTTACCATCATTCAGGCCTGATCCAGTATATTCATATACAGGTGTTCTAGTAGAACCATTGACATCCACTCTGTCTAGATCGATGACAGAGAATGAATTATTGCTAATACCATATTGTCTGCCCCACTCTTGATTAATCAAATTACCTAAGTTCAAGACATCAAAAGTGAAGGTAAGTCTATGATTGGTTTCATCTGTAGACTTCAATTTGATTTCATGCATAAGGCGAACATCTACTTGGTTTGTCCATGGCAGCCTGTTTGAATTTCTTTCTGCATACTCTCCTCTGTGCTCACTTAGATATTCATCATTCTCTATATATGCATTATAGGCATTCCACTGTGCATTTTGTTCAGCCTGAGTTCCGATAAACTGGATTTCATTTTGAGAGGCAGGAATGTAGATCAAATCATTTCCAAAAGTTCTGTCATTGTTCAAATCTCCATTCACTACATAAGAAAAAGGAATCCCTGACTGACCATTATAGAAAGCAGATATAGTTGTTGAAGATCCTCCAGAATACTGGATTTTGTAACCCAATGAAGCAACTACTCTTGATCTAACATCGAAATCAGCAAACCCAATCTCGGCATTATTGCCGCCGTTCACCTGCTCTACAAATCTCCAGTTAGAGAAAGCTTGGCTGGAAGTACCTCCATTGACATCTTTGGATCTTCCGTAAGTGTACGCCACACTAGAAGTCAAACCCGATTCGAAAGATTTCTGAAGTTGCGCTGTCAAGTTATAAGCAAATCCTTTGTTAGTATTAGTCAATAGAATGACATCATTAAAATCTGAATTGGCATAATTTCTATCAAAATAAACTCTATCATCAGCTCCTGATAAAGTGCCGTCTTCTAGTTTATTTAAGTTCTTGAAATCTATATTCTTAAGGTTTTTGGTATAGATCGCTTCAAAAGTACCAATAATCCCACCTGGAAACTCTTGGTCAATCGCTGCATTGGCTCTAAACACTTGAGGGAATTTAAAGTCTTTATCAGTCACATTAATCTCAGAAACACCTAAAGACTTTCCTACATCAGCAGCATCTGCTTGGTTGAATGGATCAGGCTGAAACATAAAACCTTCTGGATAATCTCCTGTCGAAGTTTCTGAGCTTCTAAATAAAGCTACTCTACCAAATTCATTACCAGTATTTGTGTATTGGTTAGAAATCCAAACAAATGGAACTCGACCTGTAAATAGACCCAAACCACCTCTGACCTGAGTATTACCATCTTCTTTTACATCCCAATTGAATCCAACTCTAGGAGAAACCAATATCTGAGCTCCAGGTACTTGATCAGTAGCTACGTCGTATTCAGCAAAGTCACTATTAAAATCAGCGTTGACAGACGGCTTATCAGAGAAAGTCGGTATATCTAATCTTAAACCAGCCGTTATTTTAACGTTTGACTTCCACTGGTATTCATCCTGTGCATAAAAGCCTAACTGGAAAGCATTGAACTCAGCTCCCTGCTGAGGATTGTCTGTTCTAGAATAAGAGTAATTATAACTTCTTGGCAATACTTCCTCAGCTGTTCCTACTGATTCCCAATCCTCTAATGAATAGTAGGAATATGCACCGTAATTCTGTCTTATGAATAAATTATAAGTAGAATAAAATTCATTGTGAGTTCCAAAAGTCAAGGTATGCTTACCTTTGTAAACTGTAAAGTTATCAGTTATAGTTAATACATCCTGATCAAGCTGATTAGCCACTGAGAATGCTTCCGATCCCATGTTAATAGATCGGCCACCTGACAATCTGATATTAACAGCAGGGAATGGAGATCCCAATGGATTTCTGTCATCTCTTACGCTGGTATAACCGATACGCAATTCATTCGACATATTATTACTTAATCTACTAGTCCATTCAAAAACAGATGTATTCGTGGTCGAAGGGAAGAAAACACCGCTGTTGAAAAAGTTTACAGAATTGGGGCTTCTGGAAACACTAATCTGTTCTCCATATACATAGGAGTGTCTCAACGTGATCTTATTTTTATCATTTACATTCCAGTCTAATCTGGCAAAGATTTTCTCTGAGCTTTGGCTTTCGCTAAATGCACCATAGGAACCTGGATCATAACCAAGTCTTGAAGCAACGGACTCGGCTCTGCTGAGTTCATCCACTGTTACATTTGATCCTCCAGAAACATTAGTAGGATCAAAAAGTACAGGAGAAGAGTTCCTAGTGACTTCACCATTTACGAAAAAGAACAATTTGTTTTTAATGATCGGACCGCCCAATCTGAAACCTGCTTGATAATCTGTGTAATCATCCAATTTAGTTCTTGCCTCATTCGGACTTTTTCCAACTAGGTTTTGATTATTGCCAAAATAAAAAACAGATCCATCAAAGGTGTTTGTTCCTGATCTAGTCACAGCATTAATCCCACCACCAGTGAATCCACCTAGCTTCACATCATAAGGAGCAATTACAACCTGTACTTCGTCGATTGCATCCAAAGAGATTGGATTAACTCCCGTTTGACCACCGTTAGTACCATTTCCTGCAAGACCGAAGACATCGTTGTTAACTGTCCCGTCAATGGCAAATTGGTTGTACCTGTTATTTTGGCCACCAAAGGAGACACCACTGCCAGCTGTAGAAGCCTGAGGGGTAAGTCTTACGAAATCATTTACACTTCTAGAGATGGAAGGAAGGTCAGAAAGTTGTTCTGTACCAATGTTTGTCGCAGCACCTGTTCTATCTGCATTCATTATACTTCCGTTGCTAGCGACTACTTCGACTGTTTCTAGCTCTACCCCATCAGATAACACTGCATTTAGGGTGTAGGTCTGCCCCAGACCTAAAACAATTCCTTGGTAAGATCTACTTTCATATCCTACAAATGAAATCTCTACAATATAAGGACCTCCAACTCTTAAATTGGGAAGTACGAACTGTCCATTCAAATTGCTAACTGATCCATATCGCGTTCCCGATGGAACATGGGTGGCTACAACGTTTGCCCCTGGCAAGGTTTCTCCACTTGCATCAGCCACTTTACCCTGCATGCTTGCAGAAGTCACACCTTGGGCTAAGCTAAATCCATGACTCAGAACTAGCAGTAACAAGACACCAAGACTTTTAAGTAAATTTTGCCTCATAATTTGTACGTTTTGATATAAGTTGGTTTGAAAATATTCCCTGCAAAGGTAAATTCACCCGGACTGAAGTACGGGTACATACTGTTAAGTTTTGCGATTCAAATTTCACAAATTTTAACTATTTCTTAATATAGAAAGTTGAATAAAATTCTGTTAACCCATGAAAAATATCATTTCTCTATCCTTTTACCTAGAAAACAGGTCGTATTTTAGAATAAAATTTCAGAATAAATTAAAATCCCTACTAATCGAAAATGGTTTGTCATACGACATTTAATTCTGAATTCTGATAGTTTACCGTCGTAATATTTCATACTTAGAAAAATTCCCAAAATTATCATGCCTCTGAAAAAGAAAAACATCCTTTGGCTTTACCTGTTTTTATTCTCTACCATGATGGATATGGCCTTTATAATTGAGCAGAGGTTGGAGCTTAGATTATTTTCCAAACCTCTGATTATTTTAGGCTTGATTGGCTATTTCTACCACATCACCAGACCTATTTCCACCACCTTGCTGGCGAAGTCAGTATTAGCAGCTTTGATTTTCTCCTTGATTGGAGATATCCTGCTTTTATGGGATCACCTTTTTATCTATGGAATTGGAGCCTTCCTTTTAGCCCATGTCTGTTACATTATCGGTTTTAAAGTTGCACAAAAAGCTCCTGAGTCTATCCTGAATGTAAATTTCATAAAAACATTCTTTATCAATCTCCCAATTTATTTCATGGCAGCCTTTGCTTTCTATATGATCAATCCGAATCTGGGTGCCTTAAAAATCCCAGTGATTATATATATCATCGCTATCGTAAGTATGGTGACTACAGCCAGAGAGCGCTATGGCAAATGCAATGCAGCCTCATTTTGGCAAGTATTCATCGGCGCAAGTCTGTTCTTTGTCTCTGATGGAATGATAGCTTTGGATAAATTCTATCAGGCGATTCCTGATGGCAGCGTGATGATCATGGGAACCTACGCCATTGCCCAATTGATGATTGTAATGGGAATCAGATCACATATTATTCAGCCGCTTAGTAGCTAAAGGCTTTTGCTCAGGCCATTCTTTGGATTGTAGTAATGATTCAGCGACTATGTTTGTATCAAATGGACTTATTACTCACCTTTTGGTAGAGCAGTAGGCTTTGGAGTCTCTGCTACCAATTTCACTGGATCACCGGGAAGTCGGATAGAAGCCAGTCTTTCCATGTATTCAGCTTTGGTGGATTCGAAGGCTAATTTATTATTAGTTGAAATTGGCTCGGACGGTGGGATTTTTTCTCTCAACCAATCTTCCTGCTTTCCATTTTTCCAGAATCTAAAGCAAAGATGAGGGCCTGTGGCCAAGCCAGTGCTTCCTACGTATCCAATCACTTGTCCTTGTCTGATACGAGCTCCAGGTTTGATCCCTTTTGCTATTTTAGACATGTGTAGGTACTGCGTAGTGTATGTACCATTGTGTTTGATTTTCACATAATTCCCATTAGCTGAGGCATACCTGGCATCAGTCACTGTTCCTTCACCGACTGATCTGATTTCTGTGCCCGAAGGAGCGGCGTAGTCCGTACCTAAGTGCGCTTTGTAGCGCTTTTGTACAGGATGATATCTCCTCAGATTATAACGAGAACTGATTCTAGAGTACTTCAAGGGATCTCTCAAAAATGCTTTTTTGAAACTATCACCATTCTGATCAAAGAAACTTATTTCTCCATTTTGCTCAAAAGGAATCGCATAGAAGGATACTCCTTTATGCTCAAAAAACGCGGTCTGAATATCAGAAACACCTACGACCACTCCGTCTATTACTTTTTCCTGGTAGGAAACTTTATATTTATCACCTTTTTGCAAAGCACCAAAATCAATAGACCAACCATACAAATCGGCAAACTGATCAATGATATCATAGGTTACTCCCTGACCGGTCATGTCTGCCGAAAGATTGGAATTAATAATTCCTCCGGCTTCTTTGGTTCTGAATTCAGCAGGCTTTTCTGCTTTATATATGGCAATGGAATCTAGGTTGAAGACTACATACTCTGCAGGATTCGGTTCATAGATGAAAAATGCTGCCTGAGATGAATCAGCTGGAGTCACTATTGTAAATTTCCTGTTTACTGCTATGCCTCTCACATCGAAAATCTCCTTGGACTTCTTTGCGATCTGATCTATGATCTGATAAGGGACATTGAAAGGCGCAAGAATAGACCCAAGTGTCTGATTTTTACTTACGGTTCCTTCTACAATATTCAGCCCGGTGACGTTGATTCCGTAGAGAAAAACCTGATCAGCAAGGGAATCAATCAAGGGCGGTTCTACGATCTCTGCTTCCTGTTCGGGTTGAAAAGGAAGGCTGAAAAATTGGAGTGAAGATGCTGCGCCAATGGCTATAATGAGTGCAGCAATTCCTATCCAAGTCTTTTTCATTAAGCTATTCTTATTAGGGGGAGGTGAAAATTTATTTCAATGAAGCAAAAAAGGGCTTTTAATCCAAGTTTTGGGGCGTAAACCTTTTGACCGCACCGCTCAACTATCATACCAACGAAGAAAAGTGATTGAATATTTTACCAAATGATTCTTATCTGATCCATTGAAAGGATTCTCGTCCCAGTTGGGTTTTTTTGAAGAATTGATTGGTTTTCTGCGAAAAAGAGAAGGAAATCATTGAAATAAATGCTAATCCTTCATTCATTCCTGTGTTCTCACAGTCATTTCTTTATCTTTGACCTCCCAAAAAACGAAATAAACATGCTGAGAACGCATACTTGTGGCGAACTTCGCCTAGATCACGTAAATCAGGAAGTAACTCTTGCCGGCTGGGTACAGCGAGTGCGAAATAAAGGGGGTTTAATCTGGGTCGATCTTCGCGATCGATATGGGCTGACCCAATTGATTTTTGAAGAGGATTCCAGTGAGAAGGCATTGTTGGACAAAGCGGCCGAGCTAGGCCGGGAGTTCGTCGTTCAGACTACCGGAAAAGTAATCGAGCGTACATCTAAAAACGACAAAATCCCCACGGGCGCAATAGAAATAAAAGTAACAGCACTTGAGGTGTTGAACGCTGCGAAAGTCCCCCCATTTATCATTGAAGATGAGACAGACGGCGGCGAAGAGCTCCGTATGAAATATAGATACCTGGATCTACGAAGAAATGTAGTTCGCCAGAAACTTCAATTGCGTCATAAAATGATGCAGGAGACGCGTAAATACATGGACGCTCAGGATTTCATCGAAGTGGAAACCCCCGTATTAATCAAATCCACTCCAGAAGGTGCGCGTGATTTCGTCGTACCGAGCAGAACTAATCCAGGCGAGTTTTATGCCTTGCCACAGTCTCCACAGACCTTCAAGCAGTTACTGATGGTTTCTGGTTTTGACAGGTATTTCCAGATTGTAAAATGCTTTCGTGACGAAGACCTGAGAGCAGATCGTCAGCCCGAGTTTACTCAGATAGACTGCGAAATGGCTTTCGTAGATCAGGAAGATATCTTAAATACCTTCGAAGGCTTGACTAAGCATCTGTTCAGTTCAGTGAAAGATGTGCAGCTGGAAGAAGTGAAGCGGATGACCTATGCCGATGCCATGAAATATTATGGTAACGATAAGCCAGATCTTCGTTTTGAAATGAAATTTGTAGAGCTGAATGAACTTGCCCAAGGCAAGGGATTTAGCATCTTTGATCAAGCAGAATTGGTCGTAGGGATCTGTGCCAAAGGTGCAGCGGACTATACCCGTAAGCAACTGGACGCACTGACTGACTGGGTAAAACGCCCACAGATCGGAGCAAAAGGCATGGTATACGCCAAATACAATGCGGATGGCACGATCAAATCCACGGTAGATAAATTCTATTCTGCGGATGAGCTTCAGGATTGGGCAGATGCATTTGGAGCAGGGCAGGGAGACTTGATGTTGATCTTGAGCGGTGATGCGGATAAAGTACGTAAGCAACTTTCCGAACTTCGTTTGAAAATGGGTGAGGACTTAGGACTACGTGATCGTACGGTATTCAAGCCACTTTGGGTAATGGACTTTCCTTTACTGGAGTGGGATGAGGAAACTAATCGCTTCCACGCGATGCACCATCCATTTACTTCTCCCAAGAAAGAAGATATTCCTTTGCTAGATTCAGATCCTGGATCTGTAAGAGCAAATGCCTATGATTTGGTGATCAATGGGGTGGAAATCGGAGGCGGATCTATCCGTATTCATGATCGAGCTACGCAGCAATTGATGTTTAAGCATCTTGGATTCTCAGAAGAGGAAGCCCAAAAGCAGTTTGGATTCCTGATGGAGGCCTTCGAATACGGAGCTCCGCCACACGGAGGTATCGCCTTTGGCTTTGATAGACTCTGTGCGATTTTCGGAGGTTCCGATTCTATTCGGGATTACATCGCCTTCCCTAAAAACAACTCTGGTAGAGACGTGATGATTGATTCACCAAGTAGTATTGCCGATGAGCAATTGACAGAGCTTTCAATACAACTAGCTGTGAAGAAGTAGAGACAAAAATTCTACCGCTCCTACTATCTTATTCAAGAGGCTGTTTCAGAAATGAGGCAGCCTTTTTTCTGCAAGTTAATTAACCAAAGTGATCGATCAACTCACCAAGCGAGGTTTGCACTGGAGAGCACAGTTTGGTGGTATCCTACGCTTATTTATTCTCTTCCTCTATATATCTTGCTTCTCAAGAATCCAGATATGAGTTACATTTTCCACCCAGCCCGTAAAGCAGCGGAGGTAGTACCTATTACTACCACAAAAAGAATTGAATTCTACACTGCTATTATGTAACTAGTGAAATCAATAAATCAACGATACTATTCAAATGGGCTTATTCAATAAAATACTAGGTAATGCAAGTGAGGTCTCTGTAGAGAAACTGACAGAGAAGTACGGAAGACTCCTTGCTGAAGGAGAGCAGATCGAATTGGGATTCCAATTGATCCGAGATACATTTATGTTCACCGACAAACGCCTCATCGTGGTGGATGTGCAGGGTCTTACTGGAAGCAAGGTCGAATACAAGTCCATGCCTTATAAGAGTATTTCTAGATTTTCTCTGGAGACAGCAGGGACTTTTGATCTGGATGCCGAATTGAAGATTTGGATTTCCAGCGAAAATATGCCTTCCGTCAGTAAACGCTTCAATAAAAGCATCGATGTGTACGAGGTACAGAAATATCTGGCGGGCAAGGTGATGTAGATGAATTAGAAAAAGGAGCGGATAGATGTATGAAATGATGAACCAAAAAACTGCCCTTACTAGTCATCTGGCTATAGGAAGCAATTTAGGAGCAAAACTGAAGACTTTGCCCAGATTACTTAACTTGCAGTCTCAATCCATATTCTATTTCCCGTGGAAGCAGATCAACAAATCCGAATCAATAAATACCTGAGTGAAGCGGGCTTTTGCTCCAGACGAGCTGCCGACAAGCTGCTAGAGGAAGGCAGAATCACTATCAATGGCAAGGTACCTGAACTCGGAACTAAAGTGGGCCCAAAAGACGTAGTTGCTGTGGATGGAGAGCCTGTAGGTAAGCCGATTCAAGCACATACTTACATTGCTTTCAATAAGCCCGTGGGAATTGTAAGTACTACGGACACTAAAGGTGAAAAGGATAACATCATTGATTACATAGCTCATGCACAGCGTATTTTTCCAATCGGTCGTCTTGATAAAGACAGTGAAGGCTTGATTTTTTTGACCAGTGAGGGTGATATTGTGAACAAGATTCTACGCTCTAAAAATAACCACGAAAAGGAATACATCGTCACAGTGGACAGACCAGTGAATGATGAATTTGTTCGGCTAATGGGCGCTGGATTACCGATACTTGATACAGTTACCGATCCTTGCAAAGTCGAACGAATCAGTAAATTCAAATTTCGAATAATCCTCACGCAAGGTCTCAATCGACAAATCCGTAGAATGTGCGATCACTTAGGTTTCAAAGTTGTTCAATTGAAGCGCATCCGGATTATGAATGTTCACCTAGACATGCCTGTAGGCAAGTGGCGTGACCTGACAGACAAAGAGTTGGCAGATATCAATGAGATGATTGCTGATAGTTCGAAGACTTATGATTAACCGATAAAAATCGGAGAACTACCCAGAGGCTATTGTGCTACTTCTCCAGAAGCTGCACATAGTCATTCTAATAACTGCTTAACCAAAACCAAATGTACCGTTTGCTTTGGGCTCTGTTAATGGAAGCTCAATTTAGCTCTGTACCTAAGGCATAGCGAGTTCATTAAAAATATCTTTCCTCCTATAGCATTGCCCAGCTTCAAAAGAAGGAGGGTAACAAAGGTATCTACTTCTGATAAACGCGGACATAATCCACCATATACGTTCTTGGAAATGAAGAAGCAGCTGGGTCTCCTCCATTTCCTCCTATTGCTAGATTGAGTAGGATGTAATGTGCTTGATGAAAGGGATTGAAGCCATCGGGATTTACTGTTCTAGCTAAATCAACCTCATTGAGCAATTCATTATCCAGAAAGATTTTAATGGACTCTTCTGTCCACTCCATTCGCCAGAGATGGAATTGATCTGGCCAGCTAGGATCTTTATCCAGAAACTTAGAAAATGGGATTTTAGCTTCATCCCATTTGGCATTGTATTGCCCTTCATCAGCCCAGGCTGCATTTGCAAGGATAGTGGACACTCCTTTCACACGATAGTATTCCATGACGTCTATTTCCCCATTGGAAGGCCAGGGATTAGAAACGCCTAGTGTCCAAATCGCAGGCCACATCCCCATTGAAGTGTCGAGCTTTGCACGAACTTCCATAATTCCGTATCGGAATTCATATTTCCCACGCGTATTAATGCTGGATGAAGTGTATTCTGAAAACTCCCGGTTTCTCTTCCAATCGGTACTTTCAGAATCGAACCTAGAATTTTTGATTTGCTCTTTTTTTCCAGTGATAACAAGATTTCCACCTTCAACAATAGCATTGGGTTTCTGATACCATTGCAATTCATTGTTTCTCACAAAGCCTTTTTCAAAAGACCAAAAGGCTGGATTTACCTGACCATTTACATCAAACTCATCCTGCCAAACCAGTTTATACTCTGTTCCATTTGGGTCGAACTGAGCTTGAACATTAAAGGCAATTCCAATTATAAAAAAAAGAATGAAAAGTCTTTGCTTGATCATTTTGGAGGGTTTTGAAGCTAATGAAAGCATGAAGGTAAGCTCAATCTTGAATTGATCAAAAACTTATAGCTATCCAGCCTACAGAGGAACAAAAATCAGTACCTGAATAAAACCAATAGCACTTTAGTTTTACCAGTGTTAGAGTAGCTTTAGGCCAAGTAAGATTTGATTAATAAATCTCTCAAACTTCACAGATGTAATCTGTCATAAACTACGATCGAAGGGGAAATCCCATAATAAAATACTCATGAATTAGCACCTTCTGCATGCCGGGGAGCAGGCCTGTCGGGAAGCGGGAAAAACGGGGATTAAAGTGCAAATAAGACCCAGCTTCTGGAGCACGGGATTTAAAAATAAGTGGAGGACAACAGTAAAGCTGTACCCTTTGCGTAAACCTCCGGGCACTCCATGGTAAAAAAAGCCATTCAGAAAAAAAACACACACAAGCATGTGAATTAGCTGAAGTGCAAGTTCTGATCTTTCTTAATCACCAGCAACAAAAAAGAGGCTGCCAATTGGCTGCCTCTTTTAAACTATAATATTCACATCAATAAATTATTACAAGGTATCTACTTTCTTTTTCCTTCCTGTATAGGTAAAGGCAGATTTCCCTACCCTGAGTTCAGTACGTCTGTTCAGTTTGTGCATAGCTTCAGTGCAGGTAACATCACTACAGTTATGTATAGGCTTGGTTTCACCAAACCAAGCTTCTTCCATTCTGCTGTCTTCTATGCCTCTACTATTCAAATATTTCATCACTACAGCTGCTCTACGTTCAGACAATGGTTTGTTGTATTCATCTGATCCTCTTTGATCTGTATGCCCTTCAATATATAGCATTAGGTTGGGCATGCGCGTAAGCATAATTGCAGTTCGCTCAAGCTCTTTTTTATGGACTGATCTCAGCATTGACTTGTCAAAGTCAAAGTAGATTGTAGGTATAGCAGCAAGTTCTTTCTGGATGTCTTCAAATAATGTCTCTGGATCACAGAAGTCCATATCTTTAAAACTTTCTGGTATTTCATATTGCTTACTTGGGTCAGGAAATGCCTCCAGGATCAACTCTGATCTTCTATTCAGCTGATGTTCGGGCTCTGGACAAGGTTTGCCATTTCCACAATCATTTACCAAATTCTGCTCTCCAAACCATTCGAGTCTTATCCTATCAGCAGAGATATTATGTTGAGCCATGTACTCAGTCACCGCTTTTGCCCTGTTATTGGAAAGGATAATATTATACTCATCACTGGCTCGTGAGTCTGTGTGCGATGCTACAAGTAGATCAAGGAACGAATACTTGTTCATCATCTCACCTAACTTATCCAGAGCTGGTTTTGCATCATCTCTAATCATAAATTTATCTAAGTCGTAATAGACAATATCCACATGCACCGGCAATTGGTAAGGAATCGCTATCAGCGTATATTCTCTTTTTACGGTATCTCCTTCAAATCCCTTAGTCGTAATGCTTTCGTCAGTCACACTAAAATACCCTGGTTTTGAAATCACAATCCCAAAGTCACTGTCTGGCTCAAGCTCGGCAAGCAATTCACCCTTGCCGCTTCTAGTTGTTTGTACATTCCCATTCTGAGTCTTGTCTCTTAGGGTGGCCATGTAGTTGTCATTTATTACCAGTCCATCACAATCAATTACCCTAGCTAAGAATTGCTTGTACACATCCTGCATTATGTAAATGTCATCCAGCCCTTGACCTCCATTTCTATTGGAAGAAAGATATACTTCCACCTTGCCATCTTTGTCCACCAATTCACGATATGCAAAATCATCTGCCACAGAGTTAATTGGCATGCCCAAATTTTGAGAATTGCTAAACTGGGTTGCGGTGTAATTTGAGCGGAAGATATCCATACCACCAACACCCGGATGTCCTGTAGAACTGAAGTAAAACTTATCGCCTTGCCTAAAAGCATGGGATTCATTACCTGCTGTATTAATCGTTGATCCAAGATTAACAGGTGCCCCGAAGGTCATGTCACCATCATACGTCGCATAATACAAATCAGTACCCCCGATTCCCCCAGGCATATCTGAAGTGAAATACAACCGCTTTGCTTGCTCATCTACAAATGGGTTCATTACAGCGTACCCTATCGAGTCATTGAATGGCACAGGATAAAATCCATCCAATGCCCCATCCGCATTCAGTTTGCTGTAATAGATCTCCGGCTGCACGATTATATTATCCTGCTTCTTTACTTTCTTAATATCTCTTGTAACAGAGTAGAAAAGAATTCCCTGCTCTTTATCATAGCTTGGATCTGAGAAATTATAGGTTCCAGGCACATTTGATACTAGTTCTGTAATGTTTCCGGTGGTGTCCTGCTTATACACAGAAAAGTATTCTCGCGCTGTAAAATCATGTTTCTCATCGCTGAAAAACTGGTTTTTTACATCAAACCTCAATCTTGGCATTTCACTTGGATAAATTCCCCCTCGATCGGATACAAAGTATTTGTTTCCATCGGAATCCATGGTGAGATCAAAATCAGATCCAGCCGAGTTTAAGCCTTCTACAGCTTCAAGCTTTACTTTCCTTCTACTTTGGAGTGTGAGTAATTTAGCTACATCTAAACTATCTGGCGATACACCCTTGGCTTCTATAATACCTACAGCCTCATCAAAATTGTCTGTCAATTGAGCTGCTCTTAGGTACTGCGCCAAGTCGGAATTGTCTGCTTCCTCATAACTGACGGTGGTTTTCCACCATTCATACGATTTATCATAATCCCGAAGAATATCCTGTACTCCAGCAATCTTCTTAGCTGCCACAAAGCCGGGTTTGTTTGCGTAGGATTGCTCATACACCTCCAAGGCATGCTTGTAGTTCATAAGCTCCATTTGCTTGTCCGCATAACGGATTTTGCTTTTTTGCGCCTCTGTTACTCCAACTGATCCAAAGATCATTGCTGCTGTAATACTGAGTATTGTAAATGTCTTTTTCATAATCAGAACCATCTTTGGTTTTTCATTACTGCTGTTCTAGGAGTGATATAGTAACCTACAGAAAGCTCATGTGAGTTATTTCTATAATTGCTCAGCACATTTAGGTTGTGGTCATAGGCGTAGCCTAATCTAAGTCGCTTGGTAGCGAAGATCTCAATAATGGCTGCTACAGCATTTCTATTGCTCAAATTCTCTTGTAGGTTATCATTCCAGATCTTAATGTTACTTCTATATGATCCTCCAACCCAAATTCGCTCGCCGAATAAAAACATCGCGTTGAGGTCATAATTAGTAGGGGCACCTTTTACTTCCTTGATTAAGAAGCTCGGCTTGAATTTTACTGTCTGCCCAAAATCAAAAATAGCTCCTGCTGTGAGGTAATAATGGAAGTCATGATAGGCCAATGCCACATCTTCTTTTTCTAATGCTTTCCGACCTACCAAGTTATAAACACTAAACCCAGCATAAAACTTATTGGTATTGAAAAACAAGCCTGTATTCAGATTCGGGGTCGTCAGGTTTATCCTGCCATCCGGAATCTGTGAATCCGGCCAGTCATTCGGATCCAGCATACTCCCGTCTATAGAATACTGCGAGAATCCTGCACTCACACCCAATCCCAGGTGACTGTTTGTCCCGGTCTGTATCCTGTAGGCATACGTCAATAAACCTCCGGTAGTCTTGGTCGGGCCTACGTTGTCACTTAGAAACGACACCCCAAAACCCATCGTACCTTCGTTGGCAGACAAATCTGCCGTCACAGTGAAGGTCTCCGGAGCTCCCGGGAAATTGACCCATTGGCTACGGTAGGTAGACTGAATGTACGCTTCCTGTTTGTAACCTGCATATCCGGGGTTAATGTGCAACCCATTGAAGATATACTGGCTGAACTGCGGAAGCTGCTGTCCAAAAGTCCCCCCAGTGGCCAAGAGGGCCACCAGAAAGGTCATTCCAATGATTTTAAAAGTAGTTTTCATATGCTGTCTATTTTCTTCCTGTCCGTAGACCAATGATTAGTCTTTAATTACTTGTATCCATCCTTTATACTCATGTTTTTGACCGGCTGTGTCTACACCTGTTAGCACGTAGAAATAGGTACCAGCTGGTTGACCTGGAGCATTCCAGTCATTCTTATAATTCTTCTGCTCTAGTACATGGTCACCTAATCTATTGAATATAGTAATCTCAGTGCTAACAAATATATTAATTCCTTCAATCTCAAAACTATCATTATCCCCGTCATTATTAGGGGTGATCACATTTGGTATGTGGAATGGCTTAATTGTATTTACATCATCATCCTGGTTATTGGAATCATCCGTATCATCTTCATCTGAGCCGATTACCACGGTATTTGTAATAGCACCCGGTACTACTGCTTTCACTTTCACTCTTATAGTGATACTTGCCCCAGGTGCCAATGCTGGAATAGTCCAGGTAATAGCGCTTCCAGAAACATTATCATCAACAGTTGCATTCGTACTGTTAAGGGTAACTGTATTACTTATGTATGTCACCCCAGCAGGAAGATTATCTGTTACAATCACATTCGTAGCAGGCGTATCTCCATTAGTGATTACAATCTCATATTCAAATTCGTCACCTTCAAATATTTCAGCCTCGAAGGATGTTTTGGTTACACTAAGATCCACCTCATCATTTAATAATCTGAAGACAACAAAGGCATCATCACTATTGGAAGGATTTACGACTTCACGAAGTGTATACTTTAAGGTATATTCTCTTGCCTCATTCACTCCTGGAATCAAGTTCAATTCACCGTTTTCATCGATCAACAAACCTATTATTCCGTCCAGTTCAGTGAATTCGAAGTCAACATCCGCGTCGTCAGGTCTTTGACCATCGAGTATATCATTATCAAGGATGTTACCCAGTCTACCACCATAGCTTAGGAAGTAGGTCCCGAAGTCGTCGTCATTGGCGATAATTTGATTAGCTGATACCCCAACTGAAACGTTATCCTCATCTTCAATAATCTCCTCATTTGGTAACGTTGCTTTTACTACCGCTACATTCAAGATAGATTCTCTCTGAAGATCCTCATCAGTTACTGTATAGCTTGTCTGTTCTGCTTTTACCTCACCTGGAAGCAATGTGCCAATGTTCTTATCGAATCCAGTCATTGGGTCAGTGATAGTAACGTCAGTCAAGGTCACATTACCTGTGTTAGTGACTGTTAAGGTATAAGTGATCACTTGACCAATTTCTTTAACCTCAGTCTGATCTGCTGTTTTCACAAGCTGGATAGCTTGTGCTACAATAACTGGTGTTTCAACCTGATCATCATCACTTGGATCTTCATCACCAGGAGCGTCACCTGTTGTAAGTGCAGTATTCAATATTGAGCCTGCATCCATGTCTCCCTGAGTCACCACATAGTCTGTATCCACAGCTGTAGATGCTCCTGGAACCAAGGTTCCAACATTCTGGTCAAGTCCTGTCAATGGATCCGTAACCATCACATCTGTCAAGGTCACATTACCTGTGTTCGTAACTGTCAATGTATAAGTGATCACATCACCTGCAGCATCTACCTCAGCTCCATTATCTGTTTTCACAATCTGGATAGCTGGAGTTTGGATAGCTGGCGTTACAACATCATCCTCATCACTTGGATCATTATCGCCTGGAGCATCGCCGGTAGTAAGGGCTGTATTCAATATTGAACCTGAATCCATATCGGCCTGAGTCACCACATACTCTGTATTCACAGCAGTAAATGCTCCTGGAGTCAAAGTTCCTACGTTTTGGGCCAGTCCTGTCATAGGATCGGTTACCATCACATCGGTCAAGGTCACATTACCTGTGTTCGTAACTGTCAATGTATAAGTGATCACATCACCTGCAGCGTCTACCTCAGCTCCATTATCTGTTTTCACAATCTGGATGGCTGAAG